>NZ_JAZOUG010000001.1:0-5531 GCF_045657965.1 Treponema sp.
TAAAAGCCGCCTTTTAAGTTAAATAAAAATTGCTTTATTTTGCATTACTATAAACATTTGATGCTGAATCAGCTGCTCTCTGTAAAGCATTTCTGTTATCCTGAGCCGATGCAGGAGAAATGCTTGACAAATCTTGGGGATTAAGAACAATTGCCTGACCGTTTGAATCAGTTACCAGAATTCCTTTTGCTGTAATAGTAATTGGCGTTGAAGCCTTCACTTTTACCTGAGATTTGAGCTGATTTTCAACTTTATCATTATATTTTCCAATATAATAGTCAGAACCTTCCTGAATTGTACAGAAATAACTGCCTTCTTTTTCTACAAGTACTGAAACTTCAGAAAGTTTTTCTGCACTTTCAATTGCTATCTCAAGATTTTTCTTATCGATAGCAACAAGACGAACAGCACCATTACCAAAATTGGTTCCAGCAATTGCAATAAAACTGTCACCGGCATCAAAAGCTGTTCTACCCCTGATTACAGTTACAGGAGATTCTTTTAATACAGTGCCTGTCTGGCTGTCCATTTTTACAAGTTCACTTGTAACTCCGGCATCATCAAGAACTTTTAAGCCGTAAATAACATTACCATCTGCATTCTGAGAAGATTCCTTAATAAGTGACTGCTGGTCTTTTGCAATAGAAGTTCTTTCTTCCTGAGCTTCACTGCGTTTTTGATCAGCCTTTGCCTGAGCTTCATCTGCTGATTTCTGTGCACTTGAAGCAGTCTGAGACTGAGATTCTGTCTTTTTATTCTGTTCATCTGCTTCTTTTTGAGCAGAGTCAGCTTCTTTTTTAGCAGAATCGGCTTCTTTCTGTGCTTTTGAAGCATCAGACTGAGCTTTTTTATCATCAGGATTTTCCTGAGCTTTTTTATTAGCTTCATCAGCCTTTTTCTGAGCAGAAGCTGCATTTTTATTAGCTTCATCTGCCTTTTTCTGAGCAGAAGCTGCATTTTTATTAGCCTGAGCTGATTTTTTCTGCTCTTCTGCAAGTTTTGCCTTTTCGTCATCTGCTTTTTTCTGAGCAGAATCAGCTTTTTCCTGCTCATTATCAGCTTCACGCTCTTTTATATCAACCATTCCCTTTCTGGAATCAACACCTTTGTCGTCTTCACCCTGCATTGATTTTATTACCTGTTTGTCCGAAATAAGGGATGTATCAACAGTACTTAAACCGCCTGCCAGATCTGAAAGAGGAATTACAATCTGAGATTTTCCAGGCCATTCACGATAATCGGTAGAAAGACCAACGATTGATGCTGAAAGATTTTTTGTTACAACGTCTTTATATTTTGAATTGTATGTGTCAATCTGTCCACGGTAAACAGCATTATAAACTGTTACGAAAGTTGCAATTGTATCTGCATCACGATTTGAATAACCATAAGCAGCAGAAAGATAAGCCGAAATTATACGGCGAAGGTTTGTAATATGATCAACGGTTGCATTTTTTCCGATAATCAGAATATCTGCATCAAGTTTTTCTTTTGTATTTAAATCAACTGCATGAATTACAGAATATCTGTTTGAAGAACCGAATGTTCCTGATTTCTGCAGATTACCATTTACCTGTTCTCCAAGTGAAGAACCAATCTGCCTGATTTCAGCTATTGTATTAATTACAGAATGAGGGCCAGAATAGTTTCTGAAAACAACCGTATCTGCCCCGCCTGTACTTTGAATTTCATTCCGGTCAACTTCAAGTGCGCTAATACTTGCTGCAGCAAAAATTGCAAGTATTATAGTCAATGTTTTTTTTAAAACTTTTTGTGAGTTCATTAACTCCTCCTTTTTTTTAAAGAACAAAGCTATTATATCATATGTAAAAGAAATTGTCACTTTTTCTCTAATTCAATCATCTTAGAAAGTACATTTCTTGAATAATCTCTGATTGATTTATCATATTGCGGATAAAACAAATGTGATAAAATATTCTTTCCCTGTCGGTTTAAAGCAGGACGCCCCATATAACGGCAGATTTCGTAAGTAGAATCGCATATTGATTTTAAAACTGCCGTTTGAGACGGTTTTATTTTATTCACAACCAGATTTTCTAACGCTGAAAGCATTTGTCCGTCCTCATCATATCCGCAGGAACCTGCAAAAGCTATTATTGACGATAACTGACTTAAATCTGTCTGTGTCTGCAATAATCTCGCAAAATAAACAGAAAATTCCCTTGTTCCAGTTTCTGCCATAAGATACAGAAGATTTTGAGTATAAACAGCATTTTCAGCAAAAAAATTTCCCTTATTCTGACTTTGAAATACTGTCAGGGTTGCATATGAACTAATATAGTTTTCTGCTTCAGTTTTTATCAGAGAAAGATATTCTTCTTCATTTTCTCCATAATCACCTTTTGAAAATGCCTGAGATATTTCTGTCATTTTTTGTACATTAAGAGGTCTGATTCCTAATCCAAGAGATACAGAATCAACTTTTTTAGATTTTACATAAGAAATTGAATGGTTTTTCGAAGAAACTGAGAATATCTTTGAATTTTCAAGCTGATTCATAAGATACGCTTTCATAGACCAGTCTTTCATACATAAAATTAAGTAATTTTTATCAGTATAAGCAATGGAATTCCAGATATTTTTTTGAGGAAGCTGGGCAGCATATAAAATTGTGCCGTTTTCATTAAATTCACATGCAGTATGAATACCGCTTATAAAAAAGCCGGACTGAGTCGGTTTTGCAATCTGAAAATCTTTTGGAGCAATCTGACCTACCTGAAAACGATTTAAAATTTCACCACTTTCAGTCTTTACAATTACAGCCTCTGTTTTATTTCCATTTTGAAAAAAGAACGCAGAATTTTCAGTTTTTGCTGAATAACAGATTTTAAAAGAACCGGCTGTATTTCCAGAACCATTAACCCATTTTGAAACAGCAGAATTTTCTTTAAGAGTGACAAGTCCAATCGAACCATTTTTAAGGGAAATCAAAACTCCCTGTTCACAGGACAAAGCAGTTGAAACAGTATTTGAAAAAGTAATGTCTTCGATTTTTCTTCCAAATGGAGAATACCTGTTTGCCAGACTTTTTCCGCCGGAAGTCTTTTTTAAAATTGCAAGAATTGAACCATCTTCAAGAGCCAGCAATGGAAAAGAAGCTAATTCTTCACAGTTAAGAAACCATTTTCGTTTTCCATCAAGTCCATAACAGGCAATTGATTTACTGCCTTTAACAAATACCCTGCCATCATTTCCAACTAAAGGAAAATCATTTATATTAAACTGACATTTTGCAGTCCATAATGTCATTCCAGAAGGATTAATCAGACTTAGACTGGATAAATCAGTAACAACATATAAAAAATCTCCGAATGAAGAAATATATTTTGTAGGCCTTCCCTTTATGCTTCTTTGCCAGATAACATTTCCGGAACTTGTACATGCTGATAAAAGCCGTCCGTCACTTACAAGTGCAACACCATACGAAGTATCAACGCAGGGTGAAACCGCTTCACCGCCAATAACAGCCTGCCAGGAAGGAGACAAAGATTTTAAATCAACAGTTCTGAGCTGATTTTGTGAGAAAAGTTTAAATGTAAAGAATAACAAAACGAAAATTTTCAGAAATGAGCAGCAGTTTTTTTTCATTTTTTATTCAGTATAATCAAAATATGCAAGAGATTCTATGTGTGAAGTATGCGGATAAAAATCAAGAAGATAAAGCTTTGAAAGACTGTAACCAGATTTTACCAGCGATAAAGCATCACGGGCATGTGTACTTGGATTACAGCTCACAGAACGAATCTGAGGAATTTTTGATGAACAAAGCCAGTTTTTAACATCTTTTTCCATTCCGGCACGCGGAGGATCAATAACAACCGCATCAATTGAGCCATAATTTGATAAAACCTGAGGCAAACTGTATTTTATCCATTTTTCACCGCTTAAGCCGAAACTTTCGTGTTTTTTTCCTGAAAGATTTTCTTCAGCAAAAACCAGAGCATCCCGGTTATGCTCAACAAGAATTACATTTTCAAATAAATCTGCTAAAAACACGGAAAAAGTGCCGCATCCGCAGTACATATCAAGAACTGTCTTTCCAAAAAGATTTTTTGTAACTTCAGATATTGTCTTTTCCAGAACTTCAAGATTTGACTGAAAAAATCCCTGTACATCAAAAGCAATTTTTTTTCCAAGAAGTTCAAGTTCACACCTGTTGTTCTGATTTAATGTCGTTCCTGAAAAAAATCTGCTTTTTTGAAGATGCAGTTTTTCTTTTCGTTTTTTGCTTGCACCTCCCTGAAGTTTTATTTCTTTTGAAGTTTTTTCACGTTCTTCTGCGACAATAATTTTTTTATCTGATAGAATTCGTTTATCTCCAAAAAGATGCACCCTTTTCTCAGGACGCTGATTTTGAGGAATTTTTGAAAGATATTCATTTATTTGTTCAGTTGCAATCGGACAGTTTTGAAGATTAACGATTTCATTGCTTTCTTTTTTATTAAATCCGCCGTCCGTAAGCTGAATTCTGCTTCTATAAGCTTTATCAGTTCCTGAAATGATTTCTATTTCCGGACATTTAATTCCTTCACGCTCAAAACAGTCTGCAATAATAGACTTTCTAAGTTCTTTTTGATATTCATAATCAATATGCTGTAAATTACAGCCGCCGCATTTACCATATAAAGGACAAAATGGCTCTACTCTATGTTCTGAAGATGATAAAATCCTGACAATTTTTGCAAAATCGTAATCACGAAAAGACTTAATAATTTCAATTTCTAATTCTTCACCGGGAACTGCATAAGGAATAAAAACATTTTTCCCGTTAATCTGTGCAAGACAGTCACCGCCTGCAACCATTTTAAGTGCTTTTACTATGAATTTTCCGCTCATTCTTCATTTGCCTTATTTTCAAATCTTGTAATTGAACTCAGGAATAAGAGCGGGACATCCCCAATAGGACCGTTTCGCTGTTTAGCCACGATTATTTTTGCATCCTGAACCGGCTCTGCTTCTCCGTCTTCCTGCTTTTTACGCTCACGGTGAATAAACATAACGACATCGGCATCCTGTTCGATTGAGCCTGAACCTCTAAGCTGATTTAATGATGGCTCGTTTCCTTCGGCATCACGGCTTACCTGACAGAGAGCTACAATCGGAATATTAAGTTCACGGGCAAGAGATTTTAATGATTTTGATATTTCTGAAACCTGCTCATAAACAGGAGCGGCTGAATTTTCTGTTGCAATAAGACCAATATAGTCAATAAATATAACTTCGACCTTTTGATTTGTCCTCATACGGCGTGCCATTGCACGAAGGTCAATTAACTGCATGTTAGGAGTATCTACGATATAAAGAGGTGCATCATAGCAGCGGCCTGCAGCATCATTGATTTTCTGGAAGTCATCGAGTTTAAGCATACCAGTTCTTAGTTTTGTTCCTGGTATGCGTGCATTCTGTGAAAGAAGACGCTGACCAATCTGGGCATAAGACATTTCCAGTGAGAAAAAACCGCAGGGAATTTTTTTTGTAACGGCAATATGCTCCATCATATTAAGTGCAAG
>NZ_JAZOUG010000002.1:0-8999 GCF_045657965.1 Treponema sp.
TATTTTTGCCATGCCAAGCTGGACTGCAAAGCGGTTTGTAAAAAAAGTTTCATCGCTTGCAGGGTTCGGGCGGTAAATATTCTGGAATTCTGCATTGAATCCAAAGTAAGGGGCATTTTCTGACCAGAGCCGGTAAGTTCCGACTGTTGAAATAACACGGTTAAAAACTGATTTATCTTCAAATTTTGAGCTGAAAAGTTCCTTTGTTTTTGTACCGTCTGCCACTCGTGCCATACTCTGTCCGTATATATCAAAGCCGAATAAAGTGCTTTTTAATTCAAGACCCACAATAGGAAGCTTTTTTTCATAGGTTGCAGGAGCATCTTCTGGTTCTTTTAATCTGAAACGACGGCCAAAAAAATTAACGGAAGTTCCCCAGAAAACAAATTCTGCACTTGCAGCCAGAGACATGTTTACAGTTTTTGAAGAACTTACTGTATCAGATTCATCATACATTGCAAGGGCTGTAAAAGTATGATTTCCGACAGGAATTCTTATGATACCTGAGACATAATCTCTTGAATCATACAGAATATTAGTATACTGGGCATCATCAATGTTATCAGTTTCAGTATCATCTGTAGAAGCTGTGGTTGTGGTGGAAATGCTTTCTGATTCATCATAATAATCAGAAAAAAGCCGGATGTTTCCCCAGACACTCTTTTTTTTACCGGCAGTTATATAGACACTATCCCAGAAAAGATAGTCAAAATAAAGTTCATAAACATAAAGAAGATTATGATACTTTTGCTCTGATTCAGAGTCGCTGCTGTCGGCAGGCATTGAAGATTTTATTGTGCCTTTTAAAGCCAGATATTTATCGGGACGGATTATAAAATTTGCATAATTTTTAAAATCAAAATAGAAGGTGGCATCATTTACCCCGTCTTCACGGACATAAGCACCGCCTAATTCTGCATTTAAATTACCGGAAACTTCAACTGGAAACTGTACTGAACCCAGCTGAACATTGTAATTTGCACCTGCTACAACTTCTTCTGTGACAACAGGCTCATCAACATCCTGGGAAGTTTCAAAAATAGAATCAAAGTCGTCAAACTCACCTTCTGAATCTGACGACTGTGAAAAAGCAATTGAAGTTAAAAGAATAAAAAATATGTAAGAAAAGATTTTTTTTGAAGAAAACACAGTTACTTGCCACTCATCAATTCAAGATATGGCTTAGTGTACACGGCATCATCCTGTTTTTCAAGTGTTGCATTTGAAATAGAAATGGCAGTGCTTTCGTAATTCATTTTACCGTTGATTTTTTTGCCTCTTAAATTGTCCTGAATAATCATTTTGACAGGAATCTGATATGATCGGCCGTTTCCTTCAACTTTCTGATAGGAAGGAATTGCAGAAGTACGGAGAAGCTGACCTGAAAGAGAGTAATCTTCCTTTTTGCGGGTTAAGCCGTCATTTTTGGTAACCCAGAGTTTAATCTGAGGATAATCAACAGATTTGGTTTTTGCCTTTAATGTAAAAAGAACACAGTCAAAGGAACCGAGTTTTACTTCTTCGGCAGATTCAATATTATAGTCATTTACATAATGCTGGGGTGCAAAATCAGATGTATTTGCGTTTGTTCCCTGGAATTTGTCTTTGCTGCTTGAAAAAGTAAATCTGTGATCAGCAGGGTCATAAAACCAGATATTACTGTCAGTCTGAAGATAGCCTTTGCCTTTGTCTTTTAAAGGAGCTGTGATTAAAATAGTCCATTTTGATTCGTTGTCACGGCGGTAAATTTTAGCATTTGTCGTGCTTGTGCCTTCACCGGGCTTTTTCTGAATGACTTCATAACTTGCCGTAAAATCTGTTCCGTAAAAGGCTGTGGAATCTTCTGCTTTTTGAAGAAGCGCAGAAGCTACATTAGGAGCGATTGCAAAAGATGAAAAAGAAATAGAAAAAAAAGTAAAAAGCAGAACTGCTGATTTTTTAAGGTTTGAAGTAAGTTTCATAAAATACCTCCAGCTGATGCTATTCTGTGACCGCAAGGGCCTGAACAGGCATTATTTTGATTGATTTCAGTGTTGAATAAAGCACTGCAAGTAAGGTTACCGTGATGACTGATACAATCACTGTAACACTCTTAATAACATCAAACCTGGGCTTAAGGTTACCGCTTTCAAGAAACATATCAAAAGACGGAATAAATGAAAAATCAAAAAGTGAAATAAAATAGCAGAAAAGAGTATTTAAAATCAATCCGCAAAGGCAGCCGATTACTAAAAGCAGAAATGATTCAAAAAGCAGAGTTGCGATTATTGAGTGCTTTTTCATACCGACAGCCATGTAAATGCCGATTTCGTTAATGCGTTTCATAATCAGAACCCGGTAAGTACTTCCGATTCCTGCAATGATTATGAGAGTGAGGATAAGAACAATAAACGTGATTACAGCATCCATTGCAAGCTGCATTATTTCTACATCAGTTAAATTTGCTGAAAGCGGGATAAAGCCCCAGGTTTCTGTTTCAAATTCATTTTTTACTGCATCAGTGTAATCATCTTTATCAGAAATTTTGGGAAACATATTAAGGGAAGCAGATAAAGAATCATAAAAATCATCAAGATTTTTCTGATTAATATTCCGTTCTGGAAAATTAACGCAGATACGGTTTGCAAAATTCTGTGGCCTTCCGTAGGCCTGTTTTAGGAAATCAAAATCCATGTAAGAGGTGTACATGCCGAATACACTGGAATCCTGAAAAATCCCCTGCACTACAACACCTACAGTATTTAAATAATCATCTGTGGTTTGAAGCTGGAAAGTAATTTCATCTCCAATGTGAACATTCAGCATATTTGCGATTGGAAGCGAAATGAAAACCCAGTTGGACTGTTCTATTCCGGAAAGATTTTCAACCCCGCCTTCTGTGAATTTCAGGGAAGAAATCAATTTTTTTTCGTTTTGAATCTGAATACCTTTGATTGTCTGCTGTAAAGCCTGTGTGCCTTCAAAATAAAATGAAGAATGACGTGCATCAAAATCAAGACGCGGAGACAATTCAGCATCTTCAGGAAGAAGCGTTTTTACAAGTTCGATTGCTTTGTCATAATCATAAATGGCAAGACCTGAATCTTTTGCACACATGAGGGTAAAATCGCCGCCGTAATAGATTTTTGCCTTATGATTGAGTGAGTTTATCATTCCTGTGCTTACTGCAATTGCGGCAAGTGAAATTGCAACACCGACCATGCAGACTAAGAAAAGTGAAATATACTGAGTTTTTCTGTATAAAAGTGAGCGGAGTGCAAGTTTTGTCTGATACATTTATTTGACCCCCTGCATTGCTTCAACCGGATTTACACGGATTGCATTGATAAGCGGATAAATCCATGCGATAAGTCCTATGAATATTGCAAGTGAAAAAGCTGAGAGCAGATTAGAAAAATTTACTGTAGTGTGCAGGACTGCTCCTCCGAAAAGCTGAATGAGGAATGAATTTGAAAAAGTTATGTGAAGGGCTGAAATGATATTTGAAGCGATTATTCCCAAGATACAGCCTGAAATTCCTGCAATAAAAGCCATGATGAGGGTTTCTGCGGCACATTCTTTTGTGATGTAGCGTTTGTTTGCTCCGATTGCCCTCATTGTGCCGATTTCACGGATTCTGTCTAAAACATTTATGACAAGAGTATTGTTTACGACGATAAAGCCTGCACCAAGAATGATTATGATTCCGATATTTAAAATAAGGCGGAGAATATAAAGATAAAAGGCAGTGTTTCCTGCAGAACTTCTCCAGTTTACCGCTTCGACAGGCCAGTCATTCTGTCTGAATGTGCGGTTTAAGGATTTTATGATTTGTTTTGTTTTTTTAGGATCAGAAACAGTACAGATTAAAAAATTCCATGAAGAAGAATCTGAATAACTGTTTTGAAGTGAAATATAATCTTCCTGAGAAGCAGTTACTTCTTCTGTCTGAACGCCTTCAGTCAAATCTTCTGCTTCAGAAAAAAGCGAGTCAAGGTCTGAGTTATCAAGAATAGCTTTCATGTCTTCGGAAAGTTCTTCCTGGCTTGAAGAAGAAAAATCTGACATATCCATGATTGCACGCACTGTTTCAGGATTTGTAAGGACAATTTTATCAAGGATGGCATTTTCAACTGAATATTCATAAACTGCCGTGAGCGGAACTGAGCGGATTCTTGAAGAAAAGCCTTCGCTGATTGCAAACTGGAGTGTATCACCGACATTTGCCTGCATTTTTGCGGCATAGTTTTTTGAAAGCATTATGCCTTTTTCACCGTCTTTCCAGGGATTTCCTTCAAGAATTTTAATTGACTTCATGAGGGAAAGATATTTTCCGGCTGGGATTCCAAACATAAAACACTTTGAATTTTCACTGTCACTTGAAAGCTGGGAAAGACCTGAAACCTGGGGAACTAAATCTGATATTGAAGGATTTTCGCTTAAAAAACTGTGAATTTCACTGTATGGGACAAGATTTGGAAGTTCAGTGAGTTTTCCTGTGACAGGAGTTTCATCACCAAAAAGGGAAAGAGGAGATTTGTATTTTGGGCGGATAACGATGTCCCCAGTAAAGCTTGAGACAAAAGTCTCCTGAACACCATGCTCCGTGCTGTCAAAAACAGAATTTGTAACAACAAGAAGCATGACTGCAAAGGCAATGAAAAGAATAATAACGAAAGAACTTTTCCTGGAAATGATGTTCTTAAATGCAAGATAGAGAAGCATAGAATTAAAGTATATATAAAAATATTGTTGTTTTCAATGATTTTAGGCAACCATCAATTCATTACTTTGCTGTATAATGGTTTTTAATCTTTTTTTTATGGTTTGTTTCTGTAAGATTATCTATAAAATCCATATTAATTCAAAAGTTTTTTCAACTGCTCCAATCTAAGTTCCTTTCTGAACTTTTCGTTATAAAACTTCTTCCCATTATCTCCAAAAGTGCAAAGTTCCTTATTATCCATCGCAGACATCTTTTTTATTGCTTCCGCAAGGCCTTTATAATCACCAGCCGCAACCGCCATTCCATATTCTGCTTCTTTTACAAGTTCCACTCCGTCACTATTAATCATAGCAAGAATCGGCTTTCCCTGAGACATATAAAACTGAACTTTGACTGGCACCGTCAAATTAAAGCATAACTCATCTTTAAGAGAGAACAGTAGTACCGTAGCTGCGTTCATAAAAACAGGCATAGTCTCAATCGGGAATCTTTCGGGGAAATATACAGTTTCGTCAAGCTAATATTCTTTCACAAGATTCTGTAAATGTTCTCTTCTTCTTCCATCACCAACAAAAACAAACTTGATTTTCTTTTCATCTTTCAATATTTTTGCAGCTTCTATCGCTGCATCAAGATTCTGTGCTTCTCCGATATTTCCTGCAAAAAGAATTATAAAATTGCCTTCTTCATTAAATGGTTTTATAGTTTTTATATCAAAATCTGATGGAACATTACCTTTTACTTCTTCTGCCCAGTTAGGGAAGTAAACTAGTTTATCCTTAAAATCACCTTTTTCGCAAATGGATTTTTCGAAGCCCTTTGAACTGATTAAAATCTTATCACACTGCTCATAAACCTTTCGTACCATTTTAATCTGAGGTCCTATATAATGAGCCTCAGATTTAGACACGGAACAGAACATTCCCGCGAGCTTTTTGAATATGCCTGCCGTAAAGAAAATGCACATCCGGATTTTGTTCATTCTGACAACGGAAATCCGATGAAAGGTGTTACACTTGTTGCCCTTTATTATCAGCTTGGAATTGTTCCAAGTTTTTCACGGCCAAGAGTAAGTGATGATAATCCGTTCATTGAATCATTTTTCAAAACATTAAAATATAAATGCGGATATCCAAAATATTTTACAAACCTGGAACATGCAAGAAAATGGTTTGCCGATTTTTTTCACTGGTATAATTTCGAGCACAAACATTCAGGTCTTCAGTTCATAACACCAATGCAAAAAAGATGTGGCGAACACTTCGCGCTTTTTGCAAATCGCAATGAAGTGATCAGAAAAGCTCGTGAGAAAAATCCATTGCGCTGGTCATCGGATAAAATCCGGCAATACAAAATCTCAGAGTTTGAAGTATTAAATGCAGCAAAAAAATCTGCATAATGTTATAATTTTATGCGACAACTATCTTGAAACTTTCCGCGTCTTCCTTCTTTCAGTAGTTTCTTGCAACATCAAGCAAGGTAAAAGTTCCCATTACGTTTGTTTTCATAAAAGCTTCTGGACCGAGTATTGAACGGTCAACATGGCTTTCTGCCGCAAAGTGAATTACAGTATCAATATCATACTGCTTAAAAATGCGTTCAATCTGTTCGCGGTTGCAAATATCTACTTTTTTAAAGAAATAGCGCTTACCGCCAAACTGAGCCTCAACGTCCTTCAAAGACTCAAGGTTTCCAGCGTATGTAAGACAGTCCACGTTTACAACAGTGCCGTCAAAGTTTGCATCGTTAAAAAGATTGCCTTCTGCAGAAGACATGCCAAAAAGATAATGAATAAAATTTGAACCGATAAATCCGGCTCCGCCTGTAATAAGAATATTATGAAGTTTTCTTGCCATTGTTATTTTTGTTTTCTCCATTCTTCATCAGTAATGGCAAATCGTACAATATCTTCATACTCACCATCAGCATTTACAGCTTCTTTGTTCAAAATAGTTTCTTTCGTAAAACCAGCCTTTTCCAGCAAACCTGCTTCATCAAGAAATTTATAGAAAACATAAGAATAAACCTTATGCATATTTAATTCTTCAAATGCTTTTTTCAAAAGCATTTTTACAGCAATTGCCTGGCTTTCAGTATTCCATTCTTCATCATCACTTGTAAAAATACAAAGTTCACAGAGATTGTTTGTATGATCAATATCTTTCAGGTAAACCGTAGCAATAGGATAAAAGGCAACGCCTAAATCTTCTATATCGCGCTCAACTATAAATTGCTGATAGTTTCCAGTCTCAACATTTTTGTGAAAGAATTCTTCGTTAGATTCAAGTGTAATAGGATTTTGATTAAGACAATGTGCTCTAACACTTGGAGTATTTCTCCATTTTACAATGTTAGCACCATCTTCTAGTTTTATAGGTCTCAAAACAATTCGCATTATTGTTTTTCTCCTTAATCAATTATTTCTAAGTAAATAATCTTTAGTTTTGTTTTCAATTATATTCTCAGAATACTAGTTTCTTTTATTTCATATAGTTTTCTTTTAGTATTGCCATTAATATAACATCATATGTTTCTTCATTTCTAATATAATCTTGATGCAGGGTACCTTCTATCTGAAATCCAACTTTTTTGTAAAGTTTAATTGCTGTTTGATTATTTGATAATACTTCTAAATAACATCTATTTAAATTTAATTCATTAAATGCAATTTGCAAAATTTCTTTAATTGCAAGTTTAGCACAACCTTTCCCCCGGGCTTTTTCTTCACCGATAAAAATTCCAAACTCACCTTTTCGATTATCAAAGTCAATATTTTTAATAAATGTAGTTCCAATATCAAGAGTTTCCATTCCAATTTTAGCTTCAATAATAAATTGATAACACTTTCCTTTTGAAACTACATTATTAAAATAATTAACATGTTGTTCGACGGTTAAATCATTTTGTGAAAATAAATTATTTTTTACAAATTGAGAGTTTCGCCATTTTACGATATTATCTGTATCACTTAAGGCTAAAGGTCGTAATTTTACTTCTAATTGTATATTATTTTTTTCCATGTTTTTAACCGTCTTAAGTTAATTAAACATACTGATTTACTTTTTCGATGATTGTCCTAACATCATCATCAGTAAGCCACATATGTAATGGCATTGTGATTAAGTGCTGGCTAACTTCTCGTGCCTTAGGAGCCTGTCCATCACCAAATGCAAATACACTATATTCTGTGTTATCACGGTAGTGTACACCGCAATTAATTCCATCATCAGAAAGCTTATTCAAAAGTTCTTCACGATTTGGAACAATCAGTTCATAAAGGTGATAGCTGCATTCATCTGCATGTGGGGCAGGAACAATCTTAATTTTAGGATTATTCTTAAATCCTTCATTATACATATTTACAATCTGGCGGCGGCGTGCATTTTCTTCATCAAGATACTTAAGCTGGGTCAAAGCAATAGCAGCCATAATAGCATTACCATTGTATTTATAACCAATGTAATCTACATCATACTTCCATGCATAAGTTCCTTTGTTAGAACGTGCATATGTATCTTTGTTAATTCCACACCATGCAAGCATCCTTGTCATTTCAGCAGATTTTTCATCTGCCCAGCAAATCATACCACTGTCACCGGTAGCAAGGTTTTTTACAGCCTGGAAAGAGTAAACAGTAACATCAATTCCATCCCAAGTACCAGGGCAAACACCATTAACTTTTGTTCCAGACATATGGGCTGCATCCAGAATCAACTTAAGATTGTGTTTCTTGCAGATTTCAATTACTTTATCAAGCTGACCAACTCTTCCACCGTAACCAACGAAAATTATAGCACGTGTTTTAGGAGTTATCTTCTTTTCAATATCAACAGGGTCCATACAAAGATAATCATCAACATCTGCAAAAACCGGCTTCATATTTTCATATGCTATAGCAAGGTTTGTAGAAACAAATGTAATAGGTGAAGAAATAATTTCATCTCCATCTGCCCAGCCGTTATTCATTTTAAGGATTTTTACTGCAAGATGAAGTCCTACAGTATTAGAGTTCAGGTAATAAGCATATTTATGCCCAGTGTATTTTTTCCATTCCTCTTCCATTTCAACGGTCTTAAAGCCCATTCCTGTCCAGCCCTTTTCCAGACATTCTCTTACGCCTTCAAGACATTCTTCTACGTGAAATTTTGGTTTAAGAACTTGTATTGCCATTGTGGTCTCCTTGTTATATCAATTACAATTATTGTATTTTAAGTTTATATGTAAAAAATTATATTACAACCGACTTTTCGTTTACGAACTTCTGGCAATTAATGTTCAAATTCTGAAATTATAG
>NZ_JAZOUG010000003.1:0-2410 GCF_045657965.1 Treponema sp.
CACCCTTCTCCTGCCAGAAAAAGCGAAAATGCCCCGAGTCAGGAAACTGTGAACAGTTCCGAAAAAAAATGGAAAACAGCTCAGCAGAAAACTTCTGAATCTGCAGAACTTTGTGCAGTTTTGACCGGTAATTTAACTTCAATCGAAAAAGAAATTAATGCACTTTCAGAAAAGCTGAATTTACACAGCGATATTTCTTCAGCAAAAAACGAAAACAGAATAAAATTTAATGAACTCATCCAAAAACAAAAAGAAATTAATTTAAAAATTACAGAAAAACAAAGATTAAATTCTCTACTTCCTGAAATAATTAAAGAAAGCGAAGAGTTAAAAAGTGAATTAAATTCGATAGAATCCAGAAAAGTACACAATCTCACTCTGATAGAATCGCTTAAAAAACAGATTGATGAAAAAGCTCAAAAACTTTCCTTTAAAAACCGGGATGAACTTATAGCTCAGGGAAAAGAAATCCGCTCAAAAATCGATTTTTTAAAAAATGCAAAAGAATCATCTGAACAGCGGTTTAACGAAAGTAATTCTAAAGTTTCAGAACTTTCCGGTTCAATTAAACAGCTTGAAAATCTTTTGAAAAATGCTCCTTTCATAGACTGGGAAAGTGAAAATCAGAAAAAAATTGAAGTTGAAACAAAAAAATCTGATAATTTCCAGAAAATCAAAGAAATCACAGCAAGAATAGCAACAAACTCAAAAAATCTTTCTGAACTTCTTGTTTCCCAGAAAAAACTTTCTGAACTTGATGAAAAATATATAACTGTGAATTCTCTTTCTGAAACGGCAAACGGTCAGCTTACAGGCCAGGGACGGCTTATGCTCGAAACATATGTTCAGATGACATATTTTGACAAAATCTTAAGCCGTGCAAATCATAGATTTTTAATTATGTCAGACGGGCAGTACGAACTTGTAAGAAGGCAGGAACTTGCTAAAACCGGTCAGTCAGGCCTTGAAATTGATGTAATCGATCATTACAAAGGCGGAAGGCGGGATGTTGCATCACTTTCAGGTGGAGAAAGTTTTATGGCTTCACTTTCACTTGCACTGGGATTAAGCGATGAAATTCAGGAAAGTGCAGGAGGAATTAAACTGGACGCACTTTTTGTTGATGAAGGTTTTGGCACACTCGATGAAAACACCCTGCAGCTTGCAATGAAAGCTTTATATTCAATTTCTGAAAATAACAGGCTGGTTGGAATTATAAGTCATGTTGCAGAGCTTAAAGAAAAAATTGACCGGCAGATTATCGTTACAAAAACGCAGTCTGCCGGCAGTGAAGTTGAATTAAAAGTTTAAGATTTATTTTACAGCTTCAAAAATTATATCGAACAGGAAAACCAAAGCTAAAATCCATGTTACAACAGGAACATCTTTTGCTTTGCGTGCAAAAATCTTGCACAAAACATACGAAATAATTCCGAAAGAAATTCCTTTTGAAATGGAATAAGAAAATGGCATTACCATAATTGTAATAAATGCAGGAATTCCTTCTGTTACATCCCGGAAATCAATTCCAATTACAGAACGCATCATCAAAAATCCCACAAAAATCAATGCAGGAGCTGTTGCACATGAAGGAATTAAAGCAAAAAGAGGGCTTAAAAACAATGCAAGAAGGAAAAGAATTGCAGTTACTACAGAAGCAAGACCAGTACGGGCACCGGCTGCAACACCGGAAGAACTTTCAACAAAGCTTGTTACTGTTGAAGTTCCAAGACATGCACCGGCAATTGTACCGATTGAATCAGAAAGCAAAGCGCCTTTCGCATTCATAACATTACCCTTTTCATCTTTAAGATTTCCCTGCTCGGCAACACCAAGCAAAGTTCCGATTGTATCGAACAAATCAGTAAAAAGGAATGTGAAGAATACAATAAAGAATTTTAATGTAAGGACACTTTTCCATTCAAACATAAAAAGATGAGGAGCTTCTGGAGAAGAAACCGGAACAAAATTTTCAGGAATTTTTGTTACGCCAAAAGGAATTCCAATAACTGTAGTGATTGCAATTCCAAGCAGGATTGAACCCGGAACATTCAGAATATAAAGAGCAACAGTAATTATAAGACCTATAAGACCAACAATTGCTGTAAGATGCTCACCGTTAAGATTAACAAAAGCGATCGGAGTGCCGGCTGAGCCTGTAATAATTCCAGTATTGTTAAGACCAATCAGTGCTATAAACAGACCGATTCCGACAGCAACTGCTTTTCTAAGTCCTACAGGAATTGAATTAATAATTGCTTCACGGATTCCAAACAATGAAAGGAAAACAAAAAGAATACCTTCAAGTAAAACAGCTGTCAGAGCAAAAGCAGGAGTGCAGCCCATCGTTTTTACAACTGTATATGTAAAGAAAGCATTTAAACCTAAACCAGGTGCTAATGCAACAGGA
>NZ_JAZOUG010000004.1:0-2877 GCF_045657965.1 Treponema sp.
AAAAAAAATTAAAAAAAAGTTTAATAACATATTGACATAGTAGGTAAAAAAAAATATATTGTAGTTACCTACTAGGATAGTAGGAATAGATAAATACAGGAGAATTAAAATTATGGCAAATTACAAATTCGAAACATTACAGTTACACGTTGGACAGGAACAGGCTGATCCTGCAACAGATTCACGTGCAGTTCCTATCTATCAGACAACATCATATGTATTCCACAACTCTAAGCACGCAGCTGACCGTTTTGGTCTTGCTGATGCCGGAAACATTTACGGTCGTTTGACAAACTCAACACAGGATGTTCTTGAAAAACGAGTTGCTGCCCTTGAAGGCGGTGTTGCAGCTCTGGCAGTTGCTTCAGGAGCGGCTGCCATCACATACACAATTGAAGCACTTGCCCAGAAAGGTGACCACATTGTAGCGCAGAAGACAATTTACGGCGGTACATATAACCTTCTTTCACATACTTTGAGCGGATTCGGTGTTGAAACAACTTTTGTTGATGCTCATAACCTGGCTGAAGTTGAAGGCGCAATCAAAGAAAACACAAAGGCAATTTATCTTGAAACACTCGGAAACCCGAACTCAGACATTCCTGACATCGATAAAATCGCAGAAATCGCTCACAAACACGGACTTCCTCTTGTAATCGACAACACTTTCGGAACTCCTTATCTTATCCGTCCGATTGAACATGGTGCAGACATTGTTGTTCATTCTGCTACAAAGTTCCTTGGCGGACACGGTACAACTTTAGGCGGCATTATCGTTGATTCAGGAAAATTTGACTGGAAGAAGAGCGGCAAATATGCTCCGATAGCTGCACCTAATCCGAGCTACCACGGCATTTCATTTGCTGATGCTGTAGGACCTGCTGCTTTTGTAACTTACATCCGTGCTATTCTGCTCCGCGACCAGGGGGCTGCAATCAGTCCGTTCAATGCATTCCTTCTTCTGCAGGGGGTTGAGACACTCTCACTCCGTCTTGAACGCCATGTTGAAAACACAAAGAAAGTCGTTGAATTCCTTAGTAAACATCCGCAGGTTCAGAAAGTAAATCATCCTTCTCTTAAGGATCATCCTGACCACGCCCTTTATGAGAAATACTTCCCGAACGGCGGTGCTTCAATCTTCACGTTCGAAATTAAGGGCGGAAAGGATGCTGCATGGAAGTTTATCGACAACCTTAAGATTTTCAGCCTGCTTGCAAATGTCGCTGACGTAAAATCGCTCGTAATTCATCCGGCTACAACAACACATTCACAGCTTTCTGATGCTGAGCTTGCTGACCAGGGAATCTCACAGAGCACAATCCGCCTTTCAATCGGTACAGAGCATGTTGATGATATCATCGCTGATTTGGAAGAAGGATTTAAGGCAGCAAAGTAATCAGATTCTGATTCCGACAATGAGCTTGTCTTCGCCGTTTTCTTTGACGAGGGCAGCTCTTGTACTTGACTGCTTGACTTCGCCTGCTATTATAAGTTTGTATTTTCGGGCGAAAATACCGTTTTCTTCGATTTCTTTAAGAATCTTTTCTTTTACGAAATCGTTTTGAAATTTTTTTACATCTTCAGGAATAAAACTTTTTTCTGCATTTTTGCGGGAAAGTGCAAAAAAATCTTTACCCTGTTTTTCAATTCCGAGTTTTTCATAGTCTTTTGAAGCATTATATTCTGTAAATTCTTCAGTTTTCGGGTTAACGATATACATACAGACAAAATCTCCGGAAAGTGCCATGAGACGGTTGAAAATAGTTTCGTCCTGCTTTGCTTTTTCGAGAAGATTTTTCTGTTTTACCTGAGCATCTATGTTGCTTAATGCGATAATGATGTTGGTTTTATTCATCTGCATTATCTTCATATTGATGTATACAGGTACGCCTTCTTTTACCATGCGGAAACTTAACGAGAATTTACCGTTTTCGTTAAGTTCGTTAATGATATTTTCTTTTGTAAAGACTGTTTTGAAATTTTCCAGATCTTCAGGATAAATGATTTTTAAAATTGCTTTAAACTCCGTTTCAAAACATTTTTCACCGTGCCGTTCTGTTGAAAGAAGTTCTTCACCTGCAATGGAAGAATATTCTGTAAACTGGTCAGTTTCTGTGTTTACATAGAACAGCCTGAAATAATCGGCAGAAAGTGCCTTGGCAATATTTGCGTATGTTGTGCCCTGATCGGCATCCATAATCATAAGTACGCCTACAGCAACAGAAACTTTTTTTGTTACAGGGTTTTCAGAAAGCTTACGGATAAAATAGTTTGCTATTGAGCCATCAGGTAAAGATTCATCTACAAATGTGCGTTTGCCGTCTTCTGCGACTTTCTGAACTACGCGCATAAATGATGAGCCGCCGCTCTGTAATACCAGTGAAATAGGAACTTCTTTGTCTGTAACTGCTACCCCGAAAAAACGTTTGAAGAAATTTCTGTATGACTGGTTAGTCCGCACAAAGCGTACAACATCCTTTGAAACTTCCAGAATTGCCATAGGTATCATGTTGAAGATATTGTTGAAATCCTGTTCGTTTTCATAGGTAATGACAGCAAGATCATGAAGGTTTACCCTGCCGATTGTTTCGAAATATTGCGTTTCTTCCGGATTTTCAAAACCGAGTGAATTAGGATCGTTAATTTTACTGAGTACTTCTGTGAACGGGATAGGCTTGCCGTAGTAAAACCCCTGAATTTTTGAACAGCCTATTTCACGCAGGAACTGAATCTGCTCTTCAGTTTCAACACCTTCGCAAACAGTGTCGGCGCCGATTGAAAATGGCATTTTCATGAGTTCTGCCAGAATAACTTTGCCTTTATTTTTTTCGTTAAACTGCCTCATAAAACTCATATCGAATTTAATCAGGTCGAATG
>NZ_JAZOUG010000005.1:0-2597 GCF_045657965.1 Treponema sp.
CCAGACTTTTATTTCCTGGCCGGTTGCATTCAGGCAGATTTATTCTTCTCTTTCAAAACTGCCTCAGGAAACAATAGACACAGCCCGTATTTTCAGTACAAATCCGCTGCATCTTCTTTTAAGGATTTATCTGCCTTCTTCCTTACGCGGAATTTTAAGTGCGTTCGGCTTTTGTTTTGCTGTCAGTGCCGGAGATACAACACTTCCGCTTGTTATGGCAATTCCGAATTTTAATACACTTTCCCTGTTTACTTACAGACTTGCAGGTTCTTACAGATTTCATGAAGCCTGTGCTTCCGGAGTAATTTTAGGCTTAATCTGTATGACAGTTTTTGCACTGGCAAATAAAATAAAGGAAAAATAATTTTATGAAAGAAATATTTTTAGAAGCAGAAAACTTAATTTACTCATGCGAAAATTTCAATCTTGAAGTTTCATTTTCCTGTCAGAAGAATACAATGACTTCAATCGTAGGTCCGAGTGGAAGCGGAAAATCCACTATACTCAAGCTGATTGCAGGTCTTGAAAAACCGGCGCAGTTCACAAAAATCATTCTGGACAAACTCGACATCACAAACGAAAAGCCGGCAAAACGCGGAATCGGCATGGTTTTTCAGAAAGCAAATCTTTTTAATCATATGCACGTTGATGATAATGTTGCCTACGGACTTCGCTGTAAAGGAATGAATAAAAAAGAAAGCCGTATAATGGCAGCAGAATTCCTTAAAAAATTCAACCTTGAAGGATTTGAAAAACGTTCTCCTGAAACTCTTTCAGGTGGAGAAGCACAACGTGTTGCTCTTGCCCGAACTTTAATTACAAAACCTAAATTAATTTTATTTGATGAACCTTTTTCAGCTCTTGATGCTCCGTTAAGAAAAAAACTTGCTTCTGAAATAAAACAGCTTCAAAAAGAATTCGGATTTACAGGAATTATGGTTACCCATGATATTGCAGAAGCAAAATCGTTAAGTGACAGAATAATTTTAATCAAAAGCGGAAAAATCACTTGGGAAGGAAGTGCAGAAAACTTTTCCGAAGAAATGATTACTTCTGCACTTTAAAAACCTTTATTCAACTCTCACAAAATCATATCCTGCTTCAGATACGGCATTTTTTACAGCATTTTCGTTAAGAGATACTCCATCTTTTAAAGTAACTACAGCTTTTTTTGCTTCATGACTTGCTGTAACTGAGTCTACGCCTTCTAACGCTTCGAGAGCTTTTTTTACGTGTGCCTCGCAATGAGAGCACATCATACCGTTAATATAAACTGTTTTTTCCATTTTATTCTCCCTGGAATTTTTATTATACATCTTAAAAAGATTTAATCTGAGTGCATTTGTTACGACACAAAAACTTGAAAGACTCATGGCAGCAGCCCCGAACATGGGATTTAACTTCCAGCCGAGCAGAACTGTAAATGCTCCAGCCGCCAGAGGAATTCCGATTATGTTGTAAATAAATGCCCAGAAAAGATTTTCATAAATATTCCGTAATGTAGCACGGCTTAAACGAATCAATGCCGGAATATCAGACAACCGGCTTTTCATAAGAACAATGTCCGCTGAATCAATGGCGACATCAGTTCCTGCTCCAATAGCAATTCCTGTGTCAGCTCTTGTTAAAGCGGGAGCATCATTTATACCGTCTCCCACCATTGCAACAAAATTCCGTTTTGATTTTGATTGAGTGAGCGACGTCGAAACATCTTTCTGCAAGCTTCTTACTACGCTTTCTTTTCCATCCGGAAGAACTCCTGCAATTACTTCGTCAACACCAGCCTGCTTTCCGATTGCACGGGCTGTTTTTTCGTTGTCCCCTGTAAGCATTACAACACGAATTCCAAGATTCTTTAACTCCTGAATTGCTTTAGGGCTGTCTTCTTTCATAGTATCTGCAACAGCAATAAGACCAAGAAGTTTTCCGTCATATGCAAAAAAGAGAGGAGTTTTTCCCTGTTCTGAAAGAGAAGATGCTTTTTCTGAAAGGGAGGCAGCAGTTTCTTCTCCAATGAACTTCAGATTTCCTGCAGACAAAATTTTACCACCAAGTTTTGCTGTAAGGCCGCTTCCGCTTTTTGCTTCAAAGTCACTTACCTCGCTTGCACTAATATTTTTTTCCTGTGCATATGAGACTACAGCCTTTGCCAGAGGATGTTCACTCTTTTTTTCAAGACTGTAAGAAAGACGCAAAAATTCTTCTTCAATTACTCCATCCGCACATATTACATCTGTAACAACCGGAGTGCCGTTTGTAATCGTACCTGTTTTATCAAGAACTACAACATTTGTTTTCCCGGCAGTTTCAAGGGCTTCAGAAGTTTTAAATAAAATGCCGTTTTTTGCTCCCATGCCGTTACCAACCATGATTGCAACAGGGGTAGCAAGTCCTAAGGCACATGGACAGCTGATAACTAAAACTGCCACTGCCCGTGTTAAAGCTGTTCCCGCTTCCGCACCCAAAATCATCCAGACAGCAAAAGTTATCAAAGCAATTCCAATCACCACAGGAACAAAAATGCCAGAAACCTTGTCACTAACCTTTGCAATTGGTGCCTTTGTACTGGCCGCATCACTTACCATCTGAATAATCTG
>NZ_JAZOUG010000006.1:0-7682 GCF_045657965.1 Treponema sp.
AATCTTTTTAGAAATTTCAGTTTTATCATTCTCCATCTTATTTAAGCTTTCTGTAAGTGAATGATTCTTATTTTTAATTTCAGAAAGTCTTTCCATCATTTCTGAAAGCTTAATCTCTGATTCTTTTTTCTTTTCTTCCAGGTCTTTTAGCTGAATCTGATTATTCTGTTGCTTTATTTCAAGCTTTGAGATTTCATCCTTATATTGGTTTATATACTGATACCTGAACATCAATTCACGAATGTTATAGTTGCGAAGAATCTTTTCATATTCTGAAGTTTTCTGCTCTATTTCTTCAAGAAGATTCTTTCTTTCCTGAATCTGTTCGAACATTTGTTTTGCCTGTTCGTATAGTTTTCTCTGCTCCCTGAGCCGGTCAAGAGATTTTACTTCCGCTTCTGCAAAAACAGAAGTCTGTAGAAATTTATCTACATTTCTTTCAGGATCAAAAGCCATCATCTTAAGCAGCTTTTCTTTGTATTTTCTGTAATCCGTAGTTCGTATTCCTAACTGACGGGTTAGCTGTGGAATAGCCTTTTCACGGCCAAAAAAATCAGCCCCTTTCAGTGGGATGTTTTTGAATGTAAGGTTATTTTTTGATGTTACGGTAAGTTTTCCATTTTCAACAGAACTGAAATTAAAATCTTCTAATCTGCATTTTTCACGGATTATCCACTGGCTGATAGCTCTGTCACTTTCTGAACGAGATTCCATACAAACAGCAATTACATGATAATCAGAGATAAGGGGATCATAAAATTCCATGGCAATATAACTTGTAACATTTCCCGGTCGAAGATATCTGTCTGATCCGTTTGTCTTTCTATCACCATGAATATATGCAGTTACATTTCTTCCATTATCATCAGCTGCTTTATTAAACTGTGTGTTAGCAGTAATAAGATAACTCATTGCATCTAGGATTGTAGTTTTACCGGTTCCATTAACACCAGTAAATAAGGTAGAGCTTCCGAGAGAAATTATTTCATTTTGGAAACATGACCAGTTTATAAGGAGAAGTCGTTTTGCTGTTTTCCTATTATCCTTCATTATTCTTCATCCCCCATATCAATTCCTAAATCAAACGGATCTATTTCTGAATCTGTAGAATCAAAATCTTCTGGTTCATCAATCGTTGTTAAATCATCTTCGTTACCTTTCATTCTTTTTTCTGCATCTTTTACAAAAGAAACAAATTCACTTTCATTTAAGGCAAACTGTAACGAAGGATAAAGAATAATGGTAAAATCTTCATCACCAATTTCACCACTTGTTCCAATTAAGTTGAATTTACAAAACAACTTCAATATGTCATTTAATGGTCCTTTATCAAATGGCTTCTTATAGTCATATTTTTCAAGTTCTATATTTAAATCTGACAATGTAATTTTAATAACTTTATCCAATGAACCACGATGCAATCTGTCAGAAAGTAAAGTCCATAAACAGCAAAGAATAATACTTTCAATCTTCTTAAATCGGAATCTATTAACTGCAACAGATGCCGATATGTTTTCATTTACAATATTTGAAAGCATTACTACACCGGAATCTTTTTGAACTAAAATTTCAAAACCCATGAAAGAAAAATAATTAGAAAAGAAATCAGAGTTTTTTGATACAAAATAAAACATCTTACGGTTTTCTTCGTCTTTGTCACGAACAATAAATGTTTTCTTTAATAATATTCTGGCACATTTCTGGAAAAATTGTTTATCGCTGGAGGTAAATTCTGAATTCCAGTATTCATTAATTGATTCATTATTTGTCATTTTTTCTTGCCCTCCAGTGCTTGGTTATATAGTTTTCGCTTTCTATATAGGTACCATCTGTTTCTATTAAATATCCGTTTTCTTTTGCATAACTAACTGCAGCTAAAGATTTTAATATGTCTTCTTTATTTGAATAATTAAACTGACTGTTATCAATAATTTCATTTTGAATGAATAAATCATCCATGTATTTTTTCATCTGGTCCTTTGAATATGGATTAAGAGATTCCTGTTCAAGGATATATTTTTGCCGTTCAATTTCTTCCTGTGTTAATTCAAAATAATCGGATTCTGTATTATGCAAAATCTGCTGGCTCTTATGTGGATACATTACAGATGACTGATCAACATACTCATACTTTTGAATATTAAATAAATTTCCAAGCTCTTCTTTTTCTGAACTGTTTTCAGAAGAAATGAGAATTCGTAATGTTTGCTCAACTACACCCCGGATATCAAGTCCTTTGTTTCTGAGCATTCTTTCACGTGCAATTGCTATGTGAATATAAGTATTAATCTTCAGTTTGATATCATCCATTATTTTATTGTAGTCGTCATGAAGGAATTTCTTTGTGGAATCAATCATTTCATAAACTCTTTCTTCTGCTTCTATATTTGAAATCAGAATTTTATGGGCCTTTTCTTCTGCTAATAATTCTGTGCATAGCAAATTAAAATATTCAGGTTGCTTCATTTCATCTAGCTTGCGGGTAATAAAGTTTCTATAGATATGAATATTCTGCTGATGAACAAGTCTTGAATATTCTTTTATAAAATCTCCGTCACAATAACTGATAATATTTTCTGTAAGGCTCTCCAGACTTCCTTCATGATTCATTTTCTCGATAATCTTTTTTATAGAAGTTGAAAGCTTTTTAAGATCTGAAGAAAGAGCTTTTGCATCGGAAAAAGTAGGTTTTAGAATAAAGTTATATAGTTCCTGCTTATTTGCATATTCCTTTGAATTAAAACGGTTATAAATATTGAGAATGTAACTGGAAAACTCTGGCGTTGCCGGTCTTTTTAGTTTCTGTAAAAATTCTGCCAGAGCAATGCCATTATCAGTCATTAAAATATATTTTTCAAAAGTAGAATCATCCTGATCTTCTTCAAGCCAGCCGACGGAAATAAATTTTCTTAAAACAAAGTTAGCTTCATCATTTCCTGCATTTGCAGTGTTTTCTTCGTCAGACAAGTCTAGATGATTTTCTAATAAAAATGCAGCAAGTACATCCCTTAAATATGAGCGTTCAAGTCGATAAGAAATTTCTTTATCATATTGATTATGTATTAATTCCAGACAGTCAGCGTATACACGATTATTGCTTTTCCCAGCGAGACAATTAAAGAAATCTGATGGAATTATATCAAATACGTTCATATTTAATCACTAAGCTTAAAATCCGCAATTGGAATTATTGCTGTTAATTCGTCAGACGCGTCTGACGAATTTGAAGACTGTAAAATTGCTTTTTTTATTGCTTCTATTGCGGTTAAAAGTTCTAGGTTCATTTTATTCTCCATTCTCTACAATCTCCCAGTGTCCAGACTTGTCCGAACCAACACGCTGAATCGCGCCGATTTCCACTAATTTTGCCAAAGCTCGTGTTACCGTGGCCCGTGACATTCCGATTTTTTCAGCAATCTTTTCTTTTGATAAATTAGGATTATCAGCAATAACGGCAAGAACCAATTTTACAGGCTCATTTACAGGCTCATTTACAGGCTCATTTACAGGCTCATTTGCCTTGAACATCATCATAATATCATTTGGATGAACTGTATATTCCGGTTCGGCGATACCGTATTCTTTACAAAGATTGCAAATCTTTTCTATGCCACGGCCCCAGCTTTCTATAAAGCCCGCTCTAAAGAATGTATTTGCAATATCCGGGTTATGGGGAAGCGAACGATGTTTTTGCATTAAAGTGTCGGCTGTCCAGCTAGCAGGGAAAACACAGTCATTGCTGATATAAAGCTTATCCTTGTAAACACTGATTTGCACAGGCACGCCAACAGAAAAATCCTGATGAATGAGCGCATTAAACACCGCTTCTCGCACGGCATCTTTAGGGAAAGGATAATGTTCAATTCGAGTTATGTTGTCATAGGAGATTTCTGCGGTCAGATATTTTGTGTAAAGCAAATCTATAACGCGGTCTGCCTGAATCATAAGAGAACCATGAATTTCATCCTGATAACGCAAGTCTGCGTCAGTTTCAAAGAATCCGATTTTTACAAATGAACCTGTTATCCATTTTTCAGGATTTCGATGAAATAGCAAAACAGCTGCCCGCTTAAGCAAAGTCCCGTCAAGAAGATTCAGTTTCTCAAGCAAATCCTGATTCGAAAGCTTTAAGTCATCCTTACTCATTCTTCCGCTACGAATGGCTTCACGGTGGAAAATATCAAAGCTTTCTTTATCAAGGTCTTCAACGCCTACATTTTCAAGCGGAACAGAATCCCAGTTTTTACCTGTCTTACGCAAAAGAAAATTAGTCAGAGCCGAACCCTGCAAAAGCTGTTTTGTACTGCCGGTTCTATAGTGATATTCTCCCTTGTAATTCACTGGATAAGGATTTTCTTCAACAGTGATTTTTATAACATCAAGTCCGTTCTCAGTAATCAAATCAACATCAACAATCAATCCAAGCGCATCACGAACTTTATTCGGAATATCTTCCATAAGTTTCTTTGAATCTGCAACGCCACAAACAGAGCCGTCATCTCTCTTGCCGATGTAAAGCACACCGCCCTGAGCATTTGCAAAACCGCAAATCCATTTGAGATATTCATCGCG
Organism: Treponema sp.; assembly: GCF_045657965.1. GTDB lineage: Bacteria > Spirochaetota > Spirochaetia > Treponematales > Treponemataceae > Treponema_D. The sequence goes on from NZ_JAZOUG010000006.1 coordinate 4,573, forward strand.
CCAAGATTCTTTGTATTCGATTAACTGGGATTCGGACATTTATAATTTCTCCTTTTCTGGGCGTTACCTGTCTTGCGGCAGGTCGGGCTTTCCGCACTTCCGCTATTCGCTCCATTCTCGCTATGCGAGAACGCCTTCGGCGTTGCTACAATCCCTAACGCTGAATATTCAGAAAACTTATTTCTGAAATTGTAATATTATAGTTTTTATTGCATCTATAGCTAAAATTGTTTCTTGTTCCATAAATCTACCTCTTAAGTTATTCAATTTTTTTTCGAATCGTCATTCCTTCCAAATCGGAAGAATATAATTGTTGTAATAAATTTAATTTATCCTTTCTAAAAAGAAGAACAGTTCCTTTACTCTTAGGTATTTCTATACCATCTCCTATATTTCCCAAATAGTCACTTTTCCATGTAATCATTTTTGTAATAATCTCTTTTTTCGAATCTACAGCATATAATCCATCAAATTTATTGGTATTTAAATGTAAATCCAGTTTTTCAATAATAAACGGTGCTAGAAAAAGAATACTTTGAGATTCCATATAATCATATACAGAAATTTTCGAGACAATATTTGTTTTTTCTTTCATTCTTTTATCATAATATTGATTAATATTAAAAATATAACTACAAAAAGAATCTTTTATCTCTGGAGAATAAACGAAATAATCACATGACAATGTTGTTTTCTGTTTGAAATTTTCACCAACTAGCTGTTTTTCTGAATATGCTAAAATTACCCATTTTTCATCAGAATAACTTTCAATGTCTTTAAATATTTCAATGTGTTTTTCGTCGTCAAAGTTGTCTAATACTGGTAAAAACGAAGGTCTTTTGTCTATGGCTCCACAAATCAGTCTAAGATTCTCCAATAAGAATGGAGGGAAAATATTATCATAGATGTTATAAAAGAAAATTAATTGATTATTTCCTTCCTTATTTATTATTTCGTAAATCGCATTAGATATTGCAACATTTGGAACAAGAACTTCGTCTGCTCTTAAATAAAAATCATCATTATACTTCTTTAGAAAAGTATCCCTTTTTATTTTAAATGAACTAAACAACCCAGCAAACGAAAAACCACTTCGTCCTAGAAATTCATACCTGATATTTATGTTTGAAAAAAAACGAATATCCTTTTCATCTCTTTGCAAAGTAATACCATCTTTAATAATTTGAAGATTACAGCCTAAATTGCATAATTCGCAAATAAGCAAATTTTCGTAATAATATTCTTTTGGGAATCCTTGCATTATGCTTGTTTTAAAAGAGTCTGTTATTAAATTCTGATTTATTTCACTTTTTACGATTTGTAATAAAATTGCACGGTGCATAGGCAACACCATAGCATCATGATGAAAAACATAGGCAATAGCATTCAATAATTCTTCTGGGTACTCGTTTGCCATGTAAATCAAGCTATAAATCGCAAATTGATTTTTCTCAACACCTAATCGATTGAATCTTGAGATTAAAATAAGTATAAAAACTTCTGGTGTAGAAAACTTTTCTATTTCGCTATAAACATGCATATCAAAAACATAATCATTAGAAACAGGAAGTTTCTTCTTGGTAATTTTATAAAGCAAATTGAATAGTTGAAAAACTTTAGTTATATCATAATTTAATTTTATGAGTGCCAGAATTAAATTACAAGACTGCCACAGAGGATATTCTGAATGCATAAGTCGTACTGCAAGAATCTCCCTTAAAGCTTTTAGCGTTTTTTCCCCATCAAGTTCATTTGCTGTATTTAGATATTTATAATCTGTCATAGTTTTTAAATATCCATCTGATTTATAAACAAAATAACCAACCAATAAAAATACTTTTAATTCTGTTGATTCTATCTTAAGTAAGATATTTTCTATTTTGCACTTTGGTGAAAAACTTATACTTTTAAAAAATGCTAATAATAATTCTTTTTGCTTTTGTATATCTAATGAAAGTAATAATTTTATAAAATCATCACAATCTTCATTATATAATGTTTCGTATGAAAAATAATTTATTGCATCAGAAAGTGAATTTGCAGAGAATTTCTCTCTTTCTTTTTTCAATGATGTATAATTTGAGTATTGCTCAGATTTTTCATCTTTTGCAGAAATATCAATATTAAACTCATTGAAGTATTTTTTTATTGTAGCATCTGAAAATCTGTAATTTTCTTCATTATGATTATTTCGAACAAAAGGTATACATTTTACCCATCTTCGATACATATCTCGTAATGAAATAGATACTTCATTAAAAAAATCCATTCCTTTTGATAAAAGTTTGTCACTGTCAATCAAAGGTGCTGTTAAACATAAAAGAAACCATTCATCATTCTTTAATAAATCATTAGTATTTTCAAGAAAGTATGACAAATATTCTTCAAAATACCCTGCTGGACATATTTTACTAAGACCATAAGTTGCTAAAAAGTTTAATGCATATTTATTTGAAATTTTGCAAAGTTGCCAAAACCAATCTACAGGACTGTTATTTGTATCTCTGCCATCTGTATGCATGATAATAGTTTTAGTCATTATGTATAAATCAAAAATCTGATTCTTTGTCACAAGACCAGTGTACTTTTCAGTTTCTGTTAGACAATCTAAAATTTCATAAATACTTATGTCTTTATGAAATCCATAACCCAGCATTGACTGAACTCCAAGTTTATAATAACGCTCAGCATCAAGTTTATTATTTTGTTTAAATAAAATAGTTGAATAATGAAAAAATAAATTGGCTAAATCCTGATAATAACCACTATATGACGAATCGTTTATTTCATGCTCAATTGAATTAAGGGAAAAGTCCTCCGGCAAAAAATCCAATACCAATTCAAGAAAATCTTCCTCAGTTAGAGGACCATTTTTTGAATTATCTAGGTATGTTGTCGTATTTGTCACTTTTATTAATAAATCCAAACATTTTCTAAGAGTGTCTTTATTTTTATTGCATAAAGCAAGACCTTTTCGAAAAGAAATATTTATATATTGAAGTTGTTTATACAAATCACAAGTTCTTGTAGCTCCTTTAAATGGCTCCAAATCTCTTACTAAATATGAAAAAGCAGTAATAATATCTTCTGACTTATCTCTTTGCGTATTT
>NZ_JAZOUG010000007.1:0-5081 GCF_045657965.1 Treponema sp.
ATGACCAGGTTGTTTCAGATGCACCGCAGGTTATGGCAAAAGGAAGTGATAATCTTGCTTTCAGAATCAGGGAAATTGCTAAAGAAAACGAGGTTCCTGTTGTAGAAAATCGTCCTTTAGCTCGTGCACTCTATACAGAAACAGAAATCGGTGATATAATACCTAGTGACTATTTCTCGGCTATTGCTACAATTTATAGTCAGTTAGAAAAGTTTAACAAAAAGTAAGTGAGCTGTTTCGGGTGGGGATTTGAATGGCGAACCGTTTTAGTTTAAAAAATGTTTTGGGGACAAAAAATATTGCGAATCATTTTGTTGCAGCTTTTGCAATTGCAATAATCATGGGGCTTTTAATGCCTGCTCCGGGCGTACTCCTTGATTTCATGATGATTGTAAATATTTCAATTTCTGTTGTTGTTCTTCTTGTTGTCCTTTATACTCCAAAATCTTCAGATTTCACTTCTTTTCCCCGTGTTCTGCTTTTTGCGACTCTTTATGGGCTTGCACTTAATGTCTGTTCAACCCGTCTGATTTTAACAAAAGCTGCCGGTACCGGATATAAAGGTTTCCCAGGCTCCATGCTTAAGGCTTTTTCATCAATTGTAACAGGTGACAGTCCTGTAAAGCCTTCGACAACTGGTCTGATTATTGGTATGGTTATTTTTATCATTCTGATTATCATTCAGGTGTTAGTTATTACAAAAGGTGCAACCCGAGTTTCTGAAGTTGCAGCACGATTTAGTCTGGATGCAATGAACCAGAAATTTTTTGCCGTCGATTCTGAACTTAATTCCGGTTACATCACAGATGAAGAAGCCCGTGAAAAAAAGGCTGCAATTCAGCGTGATATTGATTTTTACTCAAGTATGGACGGTGCTTCAAAATTTGTAAGCGGAAATGTTAAAGCCGGTATTTTTATCACTGCACTTGATTTAATTGCAGGAATTGTAGCCGGTATGCTTATTAAAAATTCGCATGGAACCACTCTTACACTTGGTCAGTCAGCAGATCTTTATTCCCGTCTTACAATTGGTGACGGACTTTTAAGTCAGCTTCCTTCACTTCTGCTTTCTTTTGCGACCGGTCTTATTGTTACTGGAAATTCCAGTAAAGAAGTTCTTGGAGAACAGTTAAAAAAACAGCTTACTGCAAGCGGTTATGTTTTTATTATCACTGGAGTTACTCTGGCTCTTATGAGTTTAATTCCTAATTTCCCGTGGTATCTTCTGCTTCCAGTCGGCGGACTTTTTATTTTTTACGGTTACCGTTTGATTAAAAATGAAAAGGCGTCTTTTGCTAAAAAACTTGAAGAAGAACAGAACGAAAAAAATAAAAAAGCAGCCGGTGAAAACGGAGAAGTCAGCCCTGTTGTTCCCCTTGATCCGCTTTGTCTGGAACTTGGATACGCACTTATTCCGCTTGTTGATAAAGAAAAGGGTGCTGAACTTCTTGAACGTGTTACAAGAATCCGTCGTGAAGCCGGGCTTGATTTAGGTCTTGTTGTACCGAAAATTCGAATCATTGATAATATGACTCTTGCTCCTGATGAATACAGCTTTAAAATTAAAGGAATTGAAGCCGGACGAAGTAAAATTAAACTCGGCTATTATATGTGCATGAATACAGGAAGTGCTACTGAAGAAATCAAGGGCGAACAGACTTTTGATCCTGCCTTTGGTGTTCCTGCAGTCTGGGTAAGTGAAGAACAGCGTTCAGATGCAGAGAGGGCAGGCTATGCAGTTGTTGATCCGCCTACAATTATTGCTACTCATATCACTGAAATTATCCGTTCTCATGCAGCAGAAATTCTCGGACGTCTTGAAACTAAAGCTATCATTGATAAATTTAAAGAGAAAAATCCAGTCGTCGTTGATGAAGTTCTTACTACATATAAATACACCTACGGCGAAATTGAACATGTTCTGCAGGGGCTTCTTAAAGAACAGGTTTCAATCCGTAATGTTGAAACAATTCTGGAAACCCTCGCAAATTACGGTAATATGAGCCATAATAACTGGCTTCTTATTGAGAAAGTTCGTGAAGCACTGGGACTTCAAATATGTCTGCAGTATGTAGATCCTCATGATCCGAATAAAAAACTGAGCGTACTTCAGGTTTCTCAGGCTGCTTCAGAAAAAATTATGCAGCATATCGTTGTTCCTCAGGACGGTTCACAACCGCTTCTTGCTTTTGATCCTGTTGACAGCCGTAAATGGATAAAGGCTGTAGGGGAGTCAGTTGCAGCTTTAAGAGAACGTAATTATCTCCCGATTCTGCTATGTCCGACTTCTGAAGTGCGACAGCTTGTAAAACATTCAATTGATGTTGAAATGCCTGGAATTGCCGTTCTTTCGCTTAACGAAGTTGTTGCGGCCGGCAGAAATGTTAATCTGGAAATTCTTGGAGAAATAAATGTATAAAGAAAGTTATACTTCATCAGCTGTAAGAACTTTAAGTAATTCTCCTTCATATATGCCTTCTGCTAAATATGGGAAGCCTGAAAATGAAGTTCTTACGATTACAGGCAAAACTGAAGAAGAATGTGTTGAAAAGCTTTTTAATATGTACGGTCATAATTATACGCCGTTAGGAAAAAGACAGAAATTTAAGCCTGGTATTTTCGGATTCGGGCAGAAAGAGTATTGGGAAGTCCGTTATTCTATCGGTGCAGAACAAAAGCCTTTATCTCAGCAGGATTCTTTTCAGAAAAATCGTGATGAACTTTTATCAAAAGCTTCATCTGCTGTATCTCAGACTGTAGTAATGGCAAATCTTGATAAAAAGCTTGAAGAAATGAAAAAAACAATGGAAACAACCATGAAAAATATTGCTGCTGCAACTAATGCGGCTGATAAACCTGTTTCCATTCAGAAGGTTGAGGAGTTTCTTCAGGAAAACGAATTTACTTTTTCATACATTAATAAAATCACGACTCGTCTTAAAAGCGAACTTTCTGTTGAACAGCTTGAAGATTTTAATTTTGTCCAGGAAAAAGTTATTGACTGGATTGGTGAATCATTAAAAATTTCGCCAAAAACTTATCATCCTTATCCTCATGTAATTATTCTTGTAGGACCTACAGGTGTCGGAAAGACCACAACAATTGCAAAACTTGCCGGAACGATGATTCTTGAAGCCAGAAATGAAAATCAGGAAGAACCTAAAATCAGAATGATTACAATCGATCATACTCGTGTTGGAGCAGAAGAGCAGTTGAAGCGCTATGGGGATTTGCTTGGTGCTAATGTTGATAAGGCTGAGTCAGCTGAGGACGTAAAAAAAATCATTGATACTTATCGTGATAATATCGATGTGCTTTTTATTGATACCCCAGGTTATAGTCCGAATGATTCTGAGAATATCGGAAAAATGCGGAAAATGCTTGAAATAAAAGGAATTCAGCCTGATGTTTATTTAACATTTACTGCTTCTGCAAAGGCACGCGATATGATTTCTATTATCCAAAATTACGAACCGTTTAATTTTTCTTCCGTAATTATTACAAAATGGGATGAAACAAGTGCCATTGGTAATGTAATCAGCGTTCTTACAGAAAAAAATAAATCTGTTTCATACATAACTGATGGTCAGCAGGTTCCAAGAAAAATTGAACGTGCATCTGTCTTAAAATTTTTATTAAATTTAAATTATTTTAGTGATTTTAGAATAAATCGCGAACACATAAGTGAAAAATTTCCGGAGGAAAAATAAATGGAAGATCAGGCTCAGGAACTAAAAGAAATGATGTCAAATAATCACAAAACAAGAATTATTGCAATCACAAGTGGTAAAGGCGGTGTTGGAAAATCAAACCTGTCTGTAAATATGGCGATTGCTTATGCCCAGCAGGGAAAAAAAGTCATCCTTATTGACGGTGATTTGGGTATGGCGAATGTTAATGTCCTGATGAATATTGTACCTCAGTATAATCTTATGCATGTTATAAATAAACAGAAGATGATGCAGGAAATTATTAATGATACTGAGTTTGGTATAAAATTTATTGCCGGAGCAAACGGATTTTCAAAAATTGCTAATCTTACTGTAGATGAACTGGATTATTTTGCAAAGCAGTTTTCGATGCTTGGAAATGCAGATATTATTATTATTGATACTGGAGCTGGTATTGCCAATAATGTACTTCAATTCGTTGCTGCTGCTGATGAAGTTTATGTCGTAACAACTCCGGAGCCGACTGCAATTACCGATGCATACGGAATTATAAAAATCATAACAACAGAACTTTCTGACCGTGAAATGAATATAAAACTGCTTGTAAATCGTGTTCATTCTTCAGATGAAGGAAAAAGAATTTCTGAGCGTATTATAAATATCGTAGGACAGTTTTTGAATAAAAAAGTTGATTATATTGGTTTCGTTTATGATGACCCGGTTGTTCAGGCATCGGTTATACGGCAAAAACCTTTTATAATTGTTAATCCTACATCAAAACCTGCTCAGTGTATTAAGCATATTGTTGGTAGAATCGAAAAAAGCGACACAGGTGCTTCTGAAGGTGTTTCTAATTTTCTAAAAAAATTTTTAAGAAAAAATAATTAAAACTTGACCTAACGCTTTTTTTGACTTAATCTTAAAGAGGGAGGAATTTTTATGATAAACCCGAAATATATCTGCGTTTCTGCCTGCGTCGGGTTTTGTCTGTCTTTTTTTGTTGGACTTATTTCTGATGTAAGGTTCTCTTATGTTTGCTTAAGGGCGTTTATTTTTGCCCTTGTGTTTGCAGGACTTAGTGTCGGAATCAGTTTTTTATACAAAAAATTTCTTTCCTCAGATATTGGTTTTTCTAGTGATTCAGAATCTTCTCCCGTACATCCTGCTGCAGGAAGTGTTGTTAATATTGTAGTTGATGATTCAAATCTTGCTGATGATGAACATGCCCCTCATTTTGAAGTTTCAAATATCAGTCAGACTAAAAGTTTTGGCGGTGATTTGGAAAACGGAAAAAATGAAGATAAAGAACAGCTTGATAATATTGAAACCGCTAAAATAAAAACAGAAGAAGTTCAAAGTTTTACGCCTGCCAGTGTAAGTACGTTAACTTCTTCCCCTTCAGATTCCTCT
>NZ_JAZOUG010000008.1:0-3399 GCF_045657965.1 Treponema sp.
GTGTCTAAAGATTTTTCCCATTCAGGATTACCAAATTTGTTTTTATACATAAATTTTCCTCCATATTTTTATACGATTAAGCAATCGCTCTTTAATTTCAGTTTTTTATAGTTTTTGCAAAGTTCTTCAAAAGCTGGCTGAAAATCACTTTGTACGTGTTTAATTTCGCTAAGTTCCACATAATGAGTTATGGGAAAATCCGTTCCGTAAAGCATCCTCTCGGAAAAACCCGCCTTGCAGATTGCATCATAGCTTTCATCCGGGCAGAAGGCTGTGTCCCCGAGCAACTTGGGATATTTGGAAAACAAATCAATAATTGCCTCAGAATCGCGGCAATGGGCAAGATGAGCTTCCACTTCTGGAAACTTCTTGAACCAAGGCTCAAAAAGATAAGGGCTGTCGTCCTCGCTTAGTCCAGTGTGAATAAAGAGCGGAATATCCTGCCCTTTTGCAAATTCAAAAATCGCATCCGTAAGAGAACTGTTTTCTTTTGTCCAGTCATGCAAGCGGGGATGCAATGCAATTCCCGCAAACGGAAGTTCAAAAAAAGCATCAGAAACAGAAAGCCCTGAACGCAGTACAAGCGGGTCTGCCCACCATAACGGTTTTACTTTCAGCTTTATGGAAGATGCAAACTTCAATGCCGTATGCCATTCTTCTACAACAGCATGATGAAATTCCACTGCCGTTTTCATATCGTCAAACTTTGGCGTAAGGTATGCGCAGGTAGTGCCGGATATGCCGTTTGCTTTCAGGCAAGAGAACACATCGTGCCAGTCGTAGTATGTATTCCAGTACTGGCCGATGTGTGTATGAAAATCATGTGTTTTTAAGTCATCATAGCGGGCTGTCATTCTACCTACTTCAAGAACTTGTTCAAGAACGGGAAGAACATTCCTAAAATACCGGCTTTATTTTTTGAAGCCATTTCTTCCTGTTTTTTCTGAAGCATTTCGTTCCTTGCTGCCATATTCTTCATGTTATCGGCGGCTCTTTGCGCCAATTTGTCACCGAAAGAAGCATTTCCCAGATTCTTTCGTCCCGCCATAAGACGCGCAGCATATTCGTCTCTATCTTCAGTAACAAAAACTCCAGGATATTTCTTTTCAAAAAATTTCTTTGCACATTCAGAACTACAGAAGTGTTTATATTGGATTTCTTTGTCTTTCTTTATGAGCTTATCCTGCTCTTTGTTCGAACTTTCAATAATGTAATCATAATAAGCTCCGGCAATAACAAATGGAGTGCCACATTCCGCACAGCAGTCAGATTTATCATAATTACTGTAGTCAGGATTATTATCACTAGAGTCAGCTGTTTCAGATTCATTAACAAGATCAGAAGATGTTCCTGTTTTTAAGTATTCCTTTGCTGCTTCCTGACGATAGTTATAACGATCAACATCTGCAGTCACAAAAACAGACTGCTTATATTTTTCTTCAAAATATTTTTTACAACAATCTTCTGAACAGAAGCGACGGTTTCCATCACCGCTTATGAGCGGCTCTAATTTCTTATCGAGAGTAGTAACGAATGTATAATAATTTCCAGTCTTTTCTTTACATTGCGTACAATATAGATTTTCATCAATTTCTTCATCATCTTCGTCTACTTCAACTTCATCTTCTGAAAGACATACTGAAATTACCGGAGATAATTCATCCTTGGTAAACTTGTAGTCTTTTTCATCACCATCTTCTTCCTCTGGTTCCATATTTGCATACGCAGACTTTGCAAAATAATCCAAAAGACATACGTTCACAGGACAATCAAGATTACCCGAAAAATCATCAGCAGTTGTAATATGAACAGGCTCGGCCGGCTTCGGCCCGTTTTTTAATTCATCAATCGCATTTGCAGCACCTTCTTTTAATGCCGCTCCCGTAGCCTGTGCGCCTTCTTTTAATTTTTCACCGGCGGCGCTTTTTAATTCAGACGCTTTGCTCATGGCTGAATCTTTTAAGTCTTCCACTTTTGAGGCGGCCGCAGCCTTCATTTTTTCCATCGGATTGAATCCCATAATATCCTCCAAAAAATATTAGAAATGTTTAGCTATGCTCAACATCACGACTTTCCCAGTTCCTTTAGTTTTGCCTCTCGCCAGTCCAAAACAATCTGCTTGTTCTTTGCGGCTACGGCACAGAAGTGACGGTTGATTTCAAGGGGATTTCCTGTCTTTGATTCGTTGGCGTTTCGCACCATGCAGGGAGCGCAGAAAGCCGCCTTGTCGCACTTGCAGCACTCGCCGCCACCCATGTCTTTAAATTTTAGCGAGCGAAGCCATTTGATTTTTCCGCTATTGTTCCAGATTTCTTCAAGTGATGATTCATTCAGATTTCCCAACACCATCATCTGCCAGCCAGGACATGGGTACACATTGCCGTTTTCGACCATACAGCATGAAGAAATACCCACGCCACAAAGACGTCGCTCCGGGTTGAATTGGCTCATATTACAGCGGTGAACAAAATCAGGTGCAAGTATTGCTTCCTGATAGTCAGTGTCGTCAGCCATAATATCCTTGATAACTTTTCCAGCCTCATCTACCGTCAAACGATTTGCAAGATTATCCGTTTCGTGATTGTATTCTGCCATCATTATGTAATCAGTCTGTGCTCGGATTTTATGCTCATGGCACCAGCGGATAACATCACCATAATCGTCTTTATTACCTTTCATTGTAGGACAGCTGACATGAAGCGGAATATCATTTTCAATCAATTTCAAAATAGCATCGCGAGTCTTATAGAAACTTCCTTTGAGCGTTGTGATTGCATCGTGATGTTCCGGAATCATTGAGTAAAGCGAAACTTGGACAGAAGATACATTGCCTTCTTTCATTATTTGAATAGTCTCGTCATCAAGCAAAGTAAGATTTGAAAGAATATTCACATAAAAGTCATAGTTTTTCGCGACACGGAGATATTCCTTAAAATGAGGATGCGTCATCGGCTCACCGCCCGAAAGGGTTACACCAAGTACGCCCATTTTAGAAAGTTGCTCAAGAACAGAGTAATACATTTCATCCGTGATATTATTCAGTTTGAACTTATGCGGAATGTAGCAGTGGACGCACCGCTCGTTGCATTTTGAGGTAAGCTCAATCTGAAAATTGGTAAGATGTGGCTTTCCCGCAAAATGCTTTTCCAATAAGTCTTGTGTTTCTGTATCAGCCCGTTGAATGGTAGGCGAAAAATCTTCGCGGTTTGTTTTTGGTAAAATTGCATTGTAGGTAAAGCCCGTGTCCTGCGCATTAAGCTCCGCCTCGTTCTCGCCCTTTACGATAAAACCGTCCGCCACGAGTGCGTCATAGAATTCCGCCGCGTCAGCCTTGATTGCCGCGCGGTCTACGCCCGTAAACTGCGGCAGGATTTTGTCGGTAAGCTCATCGAGCGACTG
>NZ_JAZOUG010000009.1:0-2437 GCF_045657965.1 Treponema sp.
AAAGACCTACAAGTTCATGACTGCAGTAATGTATCCAGCGGTCATCTTCAGGAGAATTGATATCGAATTTACGGCACCAGTAATCAGGTTTAATTGGAAGTGTTTCTTTACAGGTAAAATTTTTGTAATCGTGAACAACAACCTTTATATCTTCACGAGGAACACCTTTGTTCATAAGAACTTCAACAAGATAATTAAGTGTGCGGCCGGAATCGTAAATATCATCAACAAGAAGAATTTTATCGCCCTGACGAAGGTAATCAGGAGAATAAGTCCAGCCGTCAATTCTGATTGCATCGTGCGAATGAACATCAGTATAAGAGCGTGCAACAACTGCAGCGTAAAGAACCGGCTTTCTGCCTTTAAGGGCAAGCTTAAAGTATTCGCTGATAACGTTTGCCATGTAAGCTCCGCCACGCAATGAAGTGTAAATTACATCAGGAATAAAACCCTCGTGATAAATCCGTGATGCAAGCTTTAGTGCGTCGTTACGCACTGTTTCGTAAGGTAAAAATTCTTTCATAGAAACCTCGTATATTTTTTTCAAATAAAGTGTAAATGAAAAACCCGGGATTTTCAAGGAAAACGATTTATCTTGTCTTTAGAAGACTTTCTCGCTAAATTTAGCACATGAATATTGTAAAAATAACTTCAGATTCTATTACGCTTTCTTCGGGCTTAAATCAGGATTCATTTGCAAAAACAAACACTGCAAGTCTTCTTTCAGTAAAAAATATTTACCTGCATTTCAAAGACGGCACATTTACTTCCAAAGACTATATTTTCGATACCACAGAAACAGATGAAAACAAAAATGTTTATTTTAAGGGAAAAAAAATAAACGGAAGCCTTCTTTCAGAAATTCTTGAAAAAGCTTTCAACTCCAGAACAGAAAATGATATTTTTGCAATTCAGGTTTTCTGTAAAGCCATTGATTTTCTCTACAGTCAAAATCAGCATATCCAGATTTCAGGTGCAGGTGGAATTATAATTGATTCGGATTTACAATCAAAAACAGCAGAACTTCTTTTTCTCTCATACGAACTTTTTGAAGAATGTGCCTCTCATTTTAAGGAAAGCTATGCTTCCATTCAGGGAAAATATCTCTACAAAGGGCTTCATGAAAAATCCGGTCTGTTATTTTTACGAGGAACTGTTCTTTATAAGGCATTTACATCCCGCTTTCCATACGAAGAAAATGATACAACAAAACGGCAGGAAGATATTTATGATGAAAATTTTATACCACTGAAATTCTGGAACAGCAGTATTGCAGATTTTATCTCAGAAAGCATAGACTCTTCATTAAAATTAAAACCAGACCTTAAATTTACGGCAGGAAAAAGAACCCTCACAGATTCTTCAGCTCAGAAAAACCAGAGAAAACTTTTAGAAAGAGCTTCAAAAATTGACAATAATTTAGTCGGAGAACTTCTTAAAAAAGCTCCTGATTTTTCAGAAAATCAATCAGAAAGAACCAGATTCATAAAAAAAGCAGACAGAAAAATAAAAGTAAAAAGATTTTTAAGAAGGAACAAAAACCGTATTCTTACAGGAATAGCAGCAGCATTCGTAATTCTCTGGTTTATTTCCGGCTGGCTTGAGCAGAATTCAAAACTTATAACAACAAAAGGTTTAACTTCCACCCAAACAACCGCAGCTTTATACACAATGATACACAGAGCTGATGTACCAAATCTTCAGGAAATCCTCAGCGGTAAAGAAACAAAAGATTTGATTTTAAAAGTCAGTTCATTTTATGTAAGTGCAAAACAGCGGCTTGAAACAAGTCCTGATAACGGCTCTCTTACACCGGAACGATGGTTCTTCTATAAAAAATCATCAAAAAGCTGGATGTATGGGATAACTAATTTAAAAATTGACGGAAAAGAATACCCTTCCGAAAATAAATACGCAATAAAAAAAGATAAACCTGAAATTCTTGATAGCGAAGACGGTAAAATCCTGAAAAAAGGTGATAAAATTACTCACACAGCCGAATACTTTCTTGTGCATCAGATGGAAGCAAGATTTGTAATTGAAAAAATGAGCGATACTGTTACCCTGCTCTGGAATGGAAAACACTGGAATGTTGTCAAAGTTGAAGGAAAAGCAAAAAGCGAAAGTGTCAAATCAAAAGAGTTTATCGAAGAATATTATTCATCACTTGAAACCTCTGAAATAAAGCCGGCCGTTGATTCTCTCAAGAAAAAATACAGCTGGATTCCAGCAGAAATTGACATGAAAGCTGCGGCAGAATTTCTTGCTGAAAAATATGACAGTGTTGAAGCAAAAAAATATCTGGCCGAATAACATTTTAATATGACAAAATTTCATTTTTTGTCATATTGACATTTTCACCTCAGACAGATACACTTTCTTTACTTTATAAACGAGGTGTAAAATGGCTTTTGAATACAATCTTGAAAAGCAGCAC
>NZ_JAZOUG010000010.1:0-7375 GCF_045657965.1 Treponema sp.
CACAATTTGAAATCGTATCAGAAACAGTAAATTCAGCAGTAAATGAAGCTGTTTATACTGCCTTAAAAAATTTAAAATTCAAAATCGAACATTAGAAAAGGCGTATGTAACACTACTCTAAAAATTCTTCGATTTTTGCACGGACTTCTTCGCTTGGAATAAGAGCTGCAACACTCAAAACCTTTGCTTTTTTCATCATTTTTTCAGCTTCTTCTTCTGAAATTCCGCGGCTCTGCATGTAAAAAAGTTCATCTGAACCAAGTCGGCCTAAAGTAGCACCATGAGTTCCAGCTACATTTTCTTCATCGCACAAAATTACCGGAATTGATTTATTTACGGCAGTTTTACTCAAAAGCAGAGTTTCTTCCTGCTCATCGCCTGTAGCATCTGTACAGCCGCGCTTAAAATCAATGGTCCCGCGGTAAGTTTTTAGTGAAGCTTCTCCGACGACGCCTTTTACAAGCATTTTTGTGTCAGTTTTTGCGCCATGATGATTTACGACATAGTTCATGTCGAGAATCTGGCCGTTTTCTGTTATGTAGGCAGTATCACTTTTAAACTTTGAAGCATATCCATTGAGCTCGTTTTTTACCTGTGCGTAAACTTTACTTCCGCCAAGTTCAATCTGAGTAACTTCTATCGAAGCGTTTTCATCACACTCACCTTCAGTGTCGTCAATCTGAACGTAGTTTTCGCCTAGAAGCTGAACTTTTACGAGGTGAATTTTTGAGTATGGCTTTGCAGCCAGTTTTGTCTTAACCGAAGAAAAACCGCCTGCGCTTTTGGCAGAAGTGTAATCAAGAATTACAGTGATTTCTGCATTTTCTTCAGCAGTAATCAGCTGTTCATTTTCATAACGTTTACCGTCTTCAAAAACAAGCGGGAGAAAAACAATTTCGTCTTTTTTAGTGGCATTGATTTCCTTTTTTTCTGAAATTACTTCTGAAGAAGCTTCAAATTCAACAGAAGCACGGTTCATTTTTAACCAGTTCCACGTAAGGGAAGGGATTGTATTTATATTCTCAAGTTTAATTTTTTCGGTCATTATTTTACCTCCACTTTCAAATCTTTTATCAGCACATCGAAAAATCCATGCGTCTGCTGCGGATAAACTCCAATTTTAAAGTAATTTTTAAAAGGACAAAAAACTTCTTCCTGAAAGACTTTTCTGCCGTCCATATATATTGCAAGAATGTTTTCTGTCGTTTCAATTCCAACAGATTTTTCCTCGCCGTAAGAATAAGCTCCAAGTACAGGGCTTTTATACGAACCGTCAGAATAATTTTTTATCCATGCACGGATTTTTCCGTCTGCAACGGCTATTCTTAAAAGCGGTGAATGCTCTCCGCTCATTATTTTTTCGTCAGGTACACAATGAATCTGCCCAACAGTGAATTTTGCACTTTTATCATCAGAAAAAGCCTTAAAAGTATAGCTCATCCGATGGAATCCTTTCATATCCCAGTTTTCAAGATGGCGAAGTTCAGAACGGACATATTTCGTATTTTTTGAATGTCCTTTGTCACCTGCATCAAGTGCAAAATGAATCCATTCTGTGCCACCCTCATCCTTAAAAACTGAATAATACTTTGATGAAAATCCTGAAAGCTGTTTTTCCTCAGCCATTTTACTTCCGCCGGGAAACTGAAACTTCCATTCAGATACAGTAATTAAATGAGATGGAGAAGAAAACTCAGTCTGATATGAAGCGAAAGTCCATTTTGAGTCAGCTCCAAAAGCTGCGCAAAGAGAAAAAGCCAAAACAAAAAAGCAGCAAAGTTTTTTTACCATTGTTTTTCTCTTACAGGCTTCCTTTCATCTCAAGGCGAATCAGGTTGTTCATTTCAACGGCGTATTCAAGCGGCAGTTCCTTTGAGACAGGATTTGCAAAGCCTGAAACAATCATAGTGCGTGCTTCTTCTTCGCTGATTCCACGGCTCATCAAATAGAAAACCGCATCGTTTGAAATTCGTCCGATTTTAGCTTCGTGACCTACATCACAGTCGTCTGTATGAATGTCCATTGCAGGAACCGTGTCGCTTCGGGAAATATTATCAAGCATTAAGCTTTCGCACGAAACGCTTGCCTTACTTCCGTGCGCTTCTTTTCCGATGTATATTGCACTTCGGTAGGTTGAAATGCCGCCTGATTTTGAAAGCGATTTTGTTGTAATTACGCTGGTCGTGTTCGGCGCGATATGAACCATTTTGGCTCCGGTATCAAGATTCTGTCCGCTTCCGGCAAAAGTTACTCCCGTAAACTCAGCACGGGCGCCACGGCCAATCAAGTCGCTCTGAGGGTACAAATAAGAAATATGGCTTCCGAACGAGCCTGAAACCCATTCGATTGAACCACCCTCTTCAACACGGGCACGCTTGGTGTTCAGGTTATACATGTTCTTTGACCAGTTTTCGACGGTTGAATAGCGAAGATGAGCACCTTTTTTAACATAAAGCTCAACACAGCCTGCGTGAAGATTTGCAACATTGTATTTTGGAGCAGAACAGCCTTCAATAAAATGCAAGTCCGCTCCCTCATCAACGATAATCAGCGTATGTTCAAACTGACCTGCTCCCTTTGCATTCAGGCGGAAATAACTCTGGAGAGGAATCTCGACTTTAACGTTTTTAGGAACATAAACAAAAGAACCGCCGGACCAGACAGCACCGTGCAAAGCCGCAAATTTGTGGTCATCTGGCTTTACAAGCTGCATAAAGTGCTCTTTTACCATGTCGGCGTACTCGCCCCGCAGAGAGCTTTCAAAATCAGTGTAAATAACTCCCTGTTTTGCAACTTCTTCCTGAAGATTGTGATAGACAAGCTCTGAATCGTACTGAGCTCCAACACCTGCCAGGGAAGTGCGTTCAGCCTCAGGAATTCCGAGCTTTTCAAAAGTATCTTTAATGTCTTCAGGAACATCTTCCCATTTGCCCTGCATTTTTGTGTTCGGGCGTACATAAGTTGCAATCTGGTCAATGTTAAGGCCAGAAATGTCCGGTCCCCACTCAGGAACACGCAGCTCGTTGTAGATTTTAAGTGCATTCTGCCGGAACTCACGCATCCATTCAGGGTCGTTTTTGTCTTCGGAAAGTTTTGCAACAATTTCTGCAGTCAAGCCCTGTTTGTTGCGGTAAAATCCCTTTTCTTCGTAACGGAAATCGTACGGAGAGTCAGCCATGCTTTTTATATCAATATTTTTATTTTCTGCCATTTCAGCTTATTTATCTCCAAAAATAGTAGGTTATTCTAACAAAAACAGAGAAAATATTCTACAATATCGCCCGCATTTTATAGTGATTCTCATCTAGTGAAACTTGAAAAAACTCTGTATAATAAATGATTGTGAACCGTCTGCTTCAATATTTAAAAACCCGGCCTCTCGCAATAATTTCTGCTGGTTTTCTCATTATTCTTTATTTCACCATGATTTTTGCGCCATTTTTTGCTCCATATACACCGGGCAAAACTTTCGAAGAAGACACTTTTCACCCTTCAAATATCGAACTTTCTTCAAAAGGAATCGTTGCCCGTGAGTACCGTGTCTTAAATCCTGTTACATGGCGTTATGCAAAAGTAAAAGGCGAAGAATTTCATCACAAAATCCGCTTTTTTGTAAAAGGCGAAGAATACCGTATTTTTGGGCTCATCCGCTGTTCACGCCATCTTTTCGGCACTCTCCCTGACCCACAGACTGGAGAAGTTTATCCGGTTTTTCTTTTTGGAGCCGACAACTTAGGCCGCGACCTCTTTTCGCGCATGGTTTACGGAAGCAGAATCTCCCTTACAATCGGCTTTGTAGCCAGTTTCATTTCACTTGTGCTTGCAATTTTACTCGGAGGCTTTGCAGGCTACTACGGAGGCAAAACTGACTGGGCGATTATGCGCTTTTCTGAGTTTTTCATGCTCATTCCGGGGCTTTACCTCATATTGTTTTTGCGCTCGCTTCTAAACAGCAAAATGGATTCCGGCACTTCCTACATGATTATCACCGTGATTTTATCGCTGGTCGGCTGGCCTGGAACTGCACGCACTTTGCGAGGCATGGTTCACTCAATCAAAAGGGAAGAATTTGTTTTAGATGCAGGTCTTGAAGGCATTCCTTCTACCGTAATAATTTTTGCGCACATTATCCCGCAGATTACAAGCCTTTTAATAGTTTCGACAACACTTGCAATTCCGGGCTTTATTATGAGCGAAACAACGCTTTCCTATCTCGGGCTTGGCATTTCAGATCCTGCCGTAAGCTGGGGAAGCCTTATAAACCGCGACATTTCAACACTTTCAAACCTCAAAAATTTTCCGTGGCTTTTAACTCCGGTCTTTCTGCTTTTAGCCGTCACTTTGGCGTTTAACTTTCTGGGTGATGCCCTTCGAGACTACTTTGACCCGTACCATGTGGTATTTAGAAAAAGGGGGCTACCGCTTCGCGGTCGGGCTTTGCGCACTTCCGCTGACGCTACATTGCCTTACGGCAACGCCTCCGGCGGTGCTCCAATCCCTAGCCCGTGGCTTTCCATCGAAAATCTCCGTGTCTCGTTCACGGTTCTCCGCGGGTCAAGCCAGACTGTAATCCAGTCTGTTCGTGGCGTTTCATTTTCCATGAACCGGGGAGAAATTTTAGGAATCGTCGGCGAATCTGGAAGCGGAAAATCCGTTACTACAACCGCAATTCCGGCTCTGCATCCTTCAAACGCTGCTATCGAAGGAAAAATCTTCTTTGAAGGAACAGAACTTACTTCACTCAGCCAGAAAGAAATGCGTTCTTACCGTGGTAAAAAAATCGGTCTTATTTTTCAGGAACCTGGCCGCTCGTTTGACCCGCTTCAGAATATAGGCTCAGTTTTCTTTGAGACATTCCGTAATTCAGAAGCGAAAATCACCCGAGCCGAAGCAGACTTAAAGACAATATCTCTTTTGAATGAAGTGGGCTTACCTGATCCGGAAAGCCGTCTTAAAAATTTTCCGCATCAGTTTTCAGGAGGACAGCTTCAGAGAATCTCAATCGCACTTTCTCTTGCTCAGGGCTGCGAGCTTTTAATTGCAGACGAACCTACCACCGCCCTTGATGTTACGATTCAGGCTCAGATTGTCTCACTTCTTGCGAATCTTCGGAAAACACGCGGTCTTTCAATTATTTTTATCAGCCACAATATTGAACTGGTTGCTTCACTCTGCGACAACATGATTGTAATGTATGGCGGACTCATTATGGAAAAAGGCACGAGTGAGCAGATTATGAACCACGCAAAGCATCCGTACACACAGGCACTTTTAGCTTCTTCCCCGCGTTTTGGCACTCACTACTCAACTCAAAGGCTTGTTTCAATTCCGGGGCGCGTAACAGACCCTGCACACCCTGAGCCAGGCTGTCCTTTTGCACCACGCTGTCAGTTTACAAAAGAAGAATGTAAACAAAAATCAACTTCAAATGAAATAAATATTTCCTGCTGGAAAATAAATAATAAAACTATGGAGTAAAACAATGAAAACATACGGTGTAATTATGGCAGGCGGAGGCGGAACAAGATTCTGGCCGCTTTCAAGACAGGCAACCCCCAAGCAGCTTTTAAATTTGAGCGGCAAAGACTTAATGGTAAACGAAGCAATTGACCGGCTCTCAAAAACCGCTTCAAACGATGATATTTTTATCGTCACAAACGAAAGTCAGATCGCAAAAATGCTCAAAGCAACAAAAGGCCGCATAAAGCGTAATCATATTCTTTCTGAACCGAGTGCACGTAATACGGCAGCCTGTGTAGGTTATGCCGCCATGGAAATCTTAAAAAAATACGGTGACGGTATTATGGTAATCACGCCGAGTGATGCCTACATTAAAAACGAAGAAGAATTTACCCGTGTTCTGAGTGTTGCTGTAAAAGCAGCAGAAGAAAAGGACGCACTTGTTACAGTCGGAATCACACCGACATTTGCTGCAACTGGTTACGGCTACATTAAATTTCAAAAATCAGGTGAAGAGGTTCTAAAAGTACTTGAATTCAAAGAAAAGCCTGATGAAGAAACTGCAAAAAAATATGTCGAATCAGGTGAGTACGCATGGAATTCCGGAATGTTTATCTGGAAAGCAAGCACAATTCTCAAAACTTTTGAAAAATATCTTCCATCGGTGTACAATGATTTGTGTAAAATTGGTGAATCCATGAAAACTGATGATGAATACAACGTTATCGATAAAATCTATCCAAAGATCGAAAGCATTTCAATTGATTACGGTATCATGGAAAAATCAGATAATGTCTATGTTGTGCCGGGCGAATTCGGCTGGAATGATGTGGGCAGTTTTGACATGATGGGCGTTCTGCATAAATCAGATTCCGACGGCAATATCAAAATCGGTGATCAGATTAACGTTGACACTAAAAACTGCATTACCTATTCAAGCGGCAGACTCATTGCAACAATCGGTCTTGAAAATATTGTTGTAGTTGAGACAGAAGATGCTGTGCTTGTATGCGATAAGAGCAAAGTTCAGGACGTTAAAAAAGTTGTAGAGCAGCTCAAAAAAGAACGAAGAATCGAACTGTTATAAAAAAACAAAAAAGGAGATAGTTTTATGAGAAAAGCAGGAATTTTGCTTCATCCGACAAGTCTGCCGGGAAGTGCGGGAATCGGAACGCTTGGAAAAAGCGCGTTTGACTTCATTGATTTTTTACAGAAGGCTGAAATTAAGCTCTGGCAGGTTTTGCCATTAGGTCCTACAGGTTACGGGGACAGCCCTTATCAGTCATTCTCTACCTTTGCACTTAATCCGCTTCTGATTGATTTTGAAGATTTAGTTAATCGTGGCTGGGCAACTGAGGCGCTTGTCAAAAAGCCTTCTTACATAAAGAACAAAGGTAATGTTGATTTTGGCTCTGTAGTCTGGTGGAAAACTAATGCCCTCAAAGAAATAGCAAAATACTTTCTTGAGCTGATTACAAATCCGGATGCTGCAGGTGAAACTTTTGATTCTTCTGTAAAAATGGAATTCTTTTCTTTCTGCCGTGAAAATATGTTCTGGCTTCGTGACTATGCGGCTTTTATGAGCATTAAAAAATTCTATGACGAAAAAGCTCAGAAAGAACGGGAACAGACTGGAAGCAGTGTTAACGGAAGCTGGAATGTTTACTGGCCGAAAAAGCTTGCAAAACACGATGAACAGGCAGTCGAAAAATGGATTAACGAGCACACCGAAGATTATCTGCAGACCGAAGTGATTCAGTTCTTCGCTTCAAAACAGTGGCAGGCCGTTCACGATTACGCAAAATCAAAGGAAATTGAGATTATCGGCGATGTTCCGATTTTTGTTGCCGCTGATTCAAGCGATGTCTGGGCAAATCAGAAATTCTAAGTCGGATCGTAGCCATGTCGTTCTGTG
>NZ_JAZOUG010000011.1:0-1577 GCF_045657965.1 Treponema sp.
CAGGAATCGGCTTCCTGATTCTCTACAACATCGGCTCAGGAATTCTTCGTGCTCTGGGAGACTCACGGCGTCCGCTTTATTTCCTCGTCTTCTCTTCGCTCGTGAACATTGCGCTTGATTTTATTTTTGTTCTGGGCTTCAAATGGGGAATAGAGGGTGCGGCCTGGGCCACGGTGATTTCAGAAGGTCTTTCGATTCTTCCTGTGTTTTTCGTCCTGATTAAAAGTGACGATGTTTTTAAAGTCCAAGTCAGAAGACTCAGAATTGACTTCAAGATTTTGAAGGAAATACTTCGAATCGGGCTTCCCGGAGCAATCGCTTCCTCAATTAAGGCCTTTTCCAACACTTTCATCCAGAAGTATGTGAACGCCTTTACTTCTTCCTGTGCGGCGGGCTGGGCGGTGTTCGTTCGGCTGGATCAGCTCATGCAGGGCGTGATGCAGAGCATTGCCTTTGCGGCTATGACTTTTGCGGGGCAAAATTTCGGTGCCGGAAAAATCATGCGTATCAGGCAGGGAATCAAATCAGCCCTCTCAATGAAGCTTGCGCTAGTGGCTTTCTTCGCGCTTGTTCTTTTCATCTTTGCAGAATTTTTGACTTCGATTTTTATTGATGATGCAGAATCCATCCGTTACGGGGCGATTTTCATCAGGTGTACGGCTCCTTTTTACATCCTCTGTGCTGTCTGCATGTTTTTTGCTCAGATTCTGCGGGGACTGGGAATTTCACTTGCACCAACAATCATCACTTTTGCGGGCTTCGTGCTCTTGCGGCAGACTTTCCTTTTTGTGTCCACCCGCCTGACTTCCAGTTTTTATGTGGTTTCAATCGCATATCCCGTGGTCTGGGTTTTCACTTCCATCGCCATGATATGCTGTTATAGATTTCACTCGAATAATTTGAAGGAGGAGCGGACATGACAAAAATCCGACACGCGAGTCTAAATGACCTTGAAAAACTGAGCGAGGTTGAATTCCTCTGCTTTCCACCAGCTGAGGCTGCAGGCCGGCAATCAATTGAAAGACGGCTTAAAGTCTTTCCAAATCACTTCTGGCTCCTGTTTGAATGTGACGAGACTGGGAATGAAAAGGAACTGATTTCCTTCATCAACGGCCTTGTCACAAGCCGGAAAGATTTGACGGACGAAATGTACGACAATCCTTTGCTCCACGAAGAAAAGGGTGACTGGCAGATGATTTTTGGCGTGGACACCGCACCTCGCTTCCAGCACAGGGGCTTTGCTTCCAAAGTAATGGAGCAGGTCATTTCTGACGCAAAAGACCAGGGCAGGAAAGGAATCGTGCTTACCTGTAAGGAAAAACTCCGCACATTCTACGAGAAATTCGGCTTTGTAAGCGAGGGCGTCTCGGATTCCACCCACGGCGGCGTGGTCTGGCTCCAGATGCGGCTCGTGTTTAAAAATTCCTTGAATAAAAAATCTCAATAAAAAATTCCCTTTTTAAAAAAAAAAGCACTGAGCTAAGGAGGTATAATTCAAAGCCCAGTGCTTTTCGGTAGTCTGTACGATTTTTCTATTTAAGTCGGAGGCCAAGCGGTCTTAGGAAGACAAATGTCTT
>NZ_JAZOUG010000012.1:0-5694 GCF_045657965.1 Treponema sp.
GTTGATATTTTGAAAGATTTTTAACACATTGAAATGATTTTCCAACTTTTACATCACATATTATAAACAAGATTTAAAAGCTGGGTTCTTGAATTCACCCCAACTTTATTGAAAATACTGTAAATATGTTTTTTTACAGTTGAAACGGATACAAAAAGAGTTTCGCTTATTTGTGAATTAGATTTTCCCAAAGCCAGTTCTTCCAAAACCTCGCTTTCACGTATCGAAAGGGAGAATTTTTTACTTATATCAGAAATGAATTTTGCAACGCTCTCTTTCTCACCGCTTATTACAAGTTCTGCTTTTAACAGTCGCTCTATTTGCTCTTTAGATAAGGTATCTTTCTGTACGTATAAATCAAGCAGTGCCACACGTTTTTCTTCCCATTCAGATTCATTCAGCATAATTAAACCTCTTTAAAAATAAAAAGGTCTTTTCATATCAATGAAAAGACTCCGTTGCCATAAAAAAAAGGAAACCCTGAACAAACAAGGCTTCCTCGCATTTTTTCAAAAGGAATGTAGCATTTTAAATTCTGTATGTCAATTCTTTTGCAAACATATTGACACGTTTTTTGCTTTCGAGTATAAGTTAAACATCTAAGACAAAGGGGTCATAGGTTTTACCTGTGACCCCTTAATTTTTTATTCGGCGATGATGTCGGGCATGTGCGCAGTGCTTGATATCACCGCTTTTTTTTTGGAGGTAAAAAATGAGTGAAGTTTGGAGCGTATGGTTCCTTATTGGTGCAGCCCTTGTATTTTTTATGCAGTGTGGCTTTGCGATGGTTGAAACGGGATTTACCCGTGCAAAAAATGCCGGAAACATCATCATGAAAAACCTGATGGATTTCTGTATCGGAACTCCAATGTTCATGCTGCTCGGTTTCGGTCTTATGATGAGCGAAAACTACATTTTCGGTGTAATCGGAAAACCGCATTTGCAGCTTTTCACTAATTTTGCAGAACTTGACTGGTCGAGCTTTGTATTCAACCTTGTTTTCTGCGCTACTGCAGCGACAATCGTTTCGGGAGCTATGGCAGAACGAACAAAATTCAGCTCTTACTGTATTTATTCGGCTGTAATTTCAGCAGTTGTTTATCCTATTGAAGCAGGCTGGGTCTGGAACTCTAACGGGTGGCTTGCACAGTTAGGATTCGTTGACTTTGCAGGTGGAGCTGCAATTCACTCTGTAGGCGGAACTGCGGCTTTAATCGGCGCAATGTTCTTAGGACCAAGAATCGGAAAGTACGACTATGACAAAAACGGAAAAGTTACAAAGGTACACGCAATTCCCGGTCACTCGCTTACTCTCGGCGCCCTCGGAACCTTCATTCTGTGGTTCGGCTGGTACGGATTCAACGGAGCTGCCTGCACTCAGCTTTTAGGCGTAGGCGGTCTTGCGGCAGTATTTACAACAACAACAATCGCTCCGGCAGTGGCTGCAGTTACAACAATGCTTTTCACATGGTTCAAGAACGGAAAACCTGATGTTTCAATGACCTTGAACGCTTCGCTTGCAGGCCTGGTCGCAATTACTCCGACCTGTGCAACAGTTGACGCACTTGGAGCAAGCATCATCGGCATCGTAGCTGGTTTCCTTGTTGTAATCGTAGTTGAATTTCTTGACTTGAAGCTTCATATTGACGACCCGGTTGGTGCTGTAGGCGTTCACCTTGCAAACGGCATCTGGGGAACTTTGAGTGACGGTCTGTTCAATGTTGAATCTGGCGTTTTCTACGGCGGCGGATTCAAGCACTTAGGAATCCAGACTTTAGGCGAATTCACAATCGTTCTTTGGACAGCTGTATGTATGGTAATCGTATTTGCGCTGATTAAAAAATTCCACGGACTCAGAGCCAGCCGCGAAGAAGAAGTAATCGGTCTTGATAAGCTTGAACACGGAATTGATTCAGCTTACGGCGGATTCATTATGGCTCCGCAGGTTATGACAGGTGGAGATGCAGGACTTGGCGGACTTTCTGCAGGAAACCTTGCTTCAGAAAAAATCTCCAGCACAGTTCCTGTTGAAAAGGCAGTTCCAGTGGCCCGCGCCACAAGCCGCCCTGATGCAAAATTCCATATGGTTACAATTATCACCCGACCGAGCAAGTTCGACGAACTCAAGAGCGCAATGAACGACATCAGTGTAACCGGAATGACCGTTACAAACGTCCTGGGATGCGGCCAGCAGCACGGCAATATTCAGAAATACCGCGGTGTTGAACTTGATATGACCCTTCTTCCAAAAATCAAGGTTGATATCGTAGTTTCAGAAGTTCCAGTAGATTTGGTCGTAACTGCCGCTAAGGAAGTTCTTTACACAGGTCACATCGGCGACGGAAAGATTTTCGTGTACGATGTGCAGAATGTGGTTAAAGTCCGCACAGGCGAAGAAGGCTACGAAGCTTTGCAGGATTAATTTTTATATAAGCTGACTTCAAAAAAAATTACGCCGGGTAAGTTTCCTGATTTCAGGGCTTATCCGGCATTTTTTTAATTCTTAAGATCAGATTCTAAAATCCGGCACATAAATATGCTTTTTATGCTATAATAACGTAATTTTTTTATAGAGGAAAAAGCAAAATGATTACTGGCGAAATAAAAAGCAAAATAGATTCAATCTGGGACGACTTTTTCAGTGCAGGTATGAGCGAATACCTGACTGTCATTGAACAGTTCTCATACCTTATGTTCATACATTCTCTTGATGAAGTTGAAAATGAGACTGAACAGTACGAAAAAATGTCAGGAGAAAAGAAAGAACACATCTTCCCAACTGACAAGCAGAAATACCGCTGGCATATTTTTAAGACCTTTGAAGAAACAGAACTCTTTAATTTGATGAATAAAGAGATTTTTCCTTTCATCAAAAAAATAAATGCAAACGAAGAAAGTGCTTTTGCTCGCTACATGAAAGATGCAGCATTCTCTATTCCTAGCCCGCAGACTTTAAAAGCCGTAATTACAAAACTTGATGAACTTTTTGAAAATCCTGAAGTTCAGACCCGAGACATGCTTGGTGATATTTACGAATATGTTTTGAGCAAGATGAATTCTAGTGGCCAGGTTGGTATGTTCCGTACTCCAAAACAGATTCGCGACATGATGGTTCAACTTATCAGGCCTCAACCAATGGATAAAATCTGTGACCCGGCATGTGGTACTGCAGGATTCCTTATTTCTTCTGCAGAATTTATCCGCGACACATACGGAAACAAGATGGGCGATAAAGAATGGGAGCATTATTCGAAAGGTCTTCTTACTGGTTTTGACACAGGAAGTACAATGCTCAAAATTTCCGCAATGAACCTTCTGCTCCACTCAATCCACGAACCACATATTGCTTATCAGGACAGTGTAAGTAAAAATAACGAAATTGAAGGTGAATTCGATATTATTCTTGCAAATCCGCCGTTTACAGGAAGCGTAAATAAATCAACAATCGCAGAAAGTCTTACAAACGTATGTTCTACAACCAAAACAGAGCTTCTTTTTGTTGCCTTGTTTATCCGTATGCTTAAGAAAGGCGGCCGCTGTGCTTGTATTGTTCCTGATGGAGTTTTGTTCGGTTCAAGTAATGCTCATAAAGCGCTACGTAAAGAACTGGTAGAAAACCATCAGCTTGCAGCAGTTATCAGTATGCCAAGCGGAGTATTTAAGCCTTATGCCGGAGTAAGTACAGGTATTCTTGTTTTTACAAAAACTGGTGCAGGTGGAACAGATAACGTTTGGTTCTATGATATGAAAGCAGACGGATACTCGCTTGATGATAAACGCCAACCAATTGAAGCAAATGACATTCCAGATATCATCAAACGCTTTCATAATCTTGATGCAGAAAAAGACAGAAAGCGTACTGAACAGAGTTTCTTTGTTCCAAAATCAGAAATTGTTGCAAACAACTATGACCTTTCTATAAATAAATATAAAGAAGTTGTTTACGAAAAGGTGGAATATCCGGCTCCAAAAGTTCTTATTAGCGAAATCAAGGCTTTACAGAAAGAAATAGAATCTGATTTATCAGAACTAGAGAAAATGCTGGGAGAATAAGTACGACAGACGTGAACTTATTTTAGGGGTAAATATGGAAAAAGAAGTTATTATAAACAACGAAAACGACTTAAAAGATAAAATCTACATGATTCGTGGCGTTCAAGTCATGCTTGATAAGGATTTGGCTGAAATATATGGCTATTCTACAAAGGCCTTTAATCAGCAAGTAAAGAACAACATTGAAAAGTTCGATGAAGAAGATTTGATGTTTCAATTAACCGAAGAAGAAACCAATAATTTGCGGTCAAATTTTTTGACCGCAAATATAAGCGTTATGTCACGAAGTCTTCCCTATGCATTTACAGAACAGGGCGTTTACATGCTGATGACAGTATTAAAGGGTGAACTTGCCACAAAACAGAGCAAAGCTCTCGTACGTCTCTTTAAGAAAATGAAGGATTACGTTATAGAAAATCAGCAAGTTGTAAGTCAGCGTGATTTTTTACGACTTTCATTGCAAACATCGGAAAACACTCAGAATATTATTGAGTTCCAAAAACAGCTTGCAGAAATTGATGATAAAGTAGAAACAGTTGTAAGTAATCTTGGCGATATGGTCAGAAAATCTGAACTGTCACCTATTATGCTAAACCTTGGAAAACCCGAAATTCCAGCAGGATGGCTTATTTTGAATGGCCAGCCTGTGGAAAGTGATATTGCTTACCAGCAGATTTATACACTGGCTAATAAAACTATCTATATAGTAGATAACTATATTTCTCTGAAAACCCTGATTCTCTTTAAGAATGCAAAGCAGAATGTTGCAGTAACAATCTTCTCCGACAACACAAATAACGGGCTTCATAAAGTTGAATACGATGATTTTTGCAAAGAATTTCCTGGTCTGAAAATTGACGTCAAAGAAGCTGGAAAGATTTTCCATGACCGTTACAATATTCTTGATTACGGAACTCCTGACGAAAAAATCTACCACTGCGGTGCAAGTTCAAAAGATGGTGGCAGAAAAGTAACAACCATCACTCTAACAGATGATACTTCTGTTTATAGTGGTCTGATTGCACAATTGTTAAAGAATAAGCCGTTGGTTTTGAAATAGGGAGAGCAGAAAATGAACGAGTGGAAAACGGTACGGCTTGGGGATATTTTTGATTTACAAATGGGTAAGACTCCTGACCGAAAAAAATTTGATTACTTTCAAGGTTTTCATAAATGGATTTCTATTGCTGATATTTCAAAGTCAGAGAAATATATTTCAGAAACTAAAGAATGTTTATCTGATGAAGCAATTACTTCAAGTGGAATAAAAAGCATTCCTAAAGATACGCTCATAATGAGTTTTAAACTTTCAATCGGAAAAACTGCAATTACTTCTGATGAGATGTATTCAAATGAAGCAATTATGGCTTTTTTACCTAATGGAAAATGTGAAACGGACAATTCTTTTTTGTATCATCTGTTTTCCAATAAAGATTGGTCAGAAGGTAGCAATAAAGCCGTAAAAGGCATTACGCTAAATAAAGCAAGTCTTTCCGAAGCAAAAATTCCACTTCCGCCCCTCGAAGAGCAAAAGCAGATTGCCGCGCAGCTAGATAAATGCACTACACTCCTCGCAAAGCACAAGCAGATGCTCGAAAAATACGACACCCTAATCAAATCCCGATTTATCGAGATGTTTGG
>NZ_JAZOUG010000013.1:0-9885 GCF_045657965.1 Treponema sp.
TGCAGAAAAACTTAAAGGAAATGGTATAGTAATCCTTGGTCAAAACGAATCATTAGAAGGTAATGATAGATGGACTGCTCAAAAGAACGGTTCGTTAAATATTTTTGAAAAAAAATAAAACAGGAGTAAAAACTCATGAGAGTAGAGTACATTAACCCATTTGTAGAAACTTCATATCAAATCTTGAAAGAAGTGCTTGACGGTGCAACTGTTACACGAGGAGATTTGTACCTTAAGTCAACAGCTATGCCAGTTATGGGTGTTGCAGCACTTGTTGGTCTTGCAGGTGATGTAGAAGGTCGTGTTCTTTTCGATATGACCTTTGAGACAGCATTAAACATTGCTTCAAAGATGAATGGTGAGACATTAACAAAATTTGATGATTTGGCTAAGGCTACAATCAGCGAACTTGCAAACCTCATCACAGCGCAGGCAGTAACAAAACTGCATGAACTTGGTTTCAAATTTGACCTTACCCCACCGGCTCTCTTTGCAGGTGAAAAAATGGAAATTGCTGCTTTGGGTGGCAGCACAACAAACAGCGTTGAAGCACTTATAGTGCCACTCATCACTGAATGTGGTAAAATCGAAGTTAACGTCGCAATTCGCGAACGCATGTAATAAAGGATAAGGAGTGCCAAAATGAAAACTAAACAGGATTTTCCTTCAATCAATGAGCGTCCGCCAGAGGGCATGAATGCTGACGGAACAAAAATCCGCGTACTCGTCGTGGACGACTCAATGTTCGTTGCAAAACAGCTCGGTCAGATTCTCACAAGCGAAGGATATGAGGTTGTTGCAACTGCCGTAGACGGTAAAGACGGAGTTGATAAATACAAGGAATTATGTCCTAATGTAGACTTGGTTACCATGGATATTACTATGCCTCGCATGGACGGTATCACAGCTTTGGAGCAGATTGTAGCTTTTGATAAGAACGCACGCGTTGTTATGGTAAGTGCTCTTGGTAAAGAAGAACTTGTTAAAAAATCACTACTTCTTGGAGCAAAAAACTACATCGTAAAACCTCTTGACCGCAAAAAGGTTCTGGAAAGAATCTCAGCAGCAATGAAATAAGCATTTACTGAACTCTAAGATTCAGTAAATCACTGATAAAGAGCGTAACTCATAAAACAGTGTAACAGCTGATTTATGGGTTATGCTTTTTTTTTCGGAATAACAATATAGTATCTCTTTTTATTTTCTGTTATACTTCGTAGCATGTTTCAGGTAAGGGTAAAAGCTGATTTTGCTGCAGCTCATTTTTTACAGGATTATCATGGCAAATGTGAAAATCTGCATGGTCATAATTATAAAGTGTATGCACATATACAGGGATTTTCATTAGATGAAGGCGGAATGCTTTTAGATTTTGGAGAATTAAAGAAAGCCCTTCGCAAAGTTTGTGAGCAGCTTGATCACACGAATCTCAACGATATTACTTTTTTTGCTCAGAACCCAAGTGCAGAAAGAATTGCTCTTTACATATATGACGGAATCATAAAACAAATTCCAGAGTTAAAAAAAACAAACGACACAAAAAAAACTTATCTTTGGGCAGTTGATGTCTTTGAAACAGATAATAACCGTGCAAGATATATCGCTGACTAAAGCAGAATAAGGCGGTCTGCATTCTGCTTTAGTTTTTGAAAGCGTTTTCTAACTTAAAAACTGTTCAAAGCCATTTTCATTAATCTGTTCAACAAGAGTGCCGTCGCCTTCTTTTATGATTTTGCCTTTAACAAGAACATGTGTTTTATCTACTTTAAGGCTTTCAAGAATTTTTGTTGAATGGGTAATAATAATCAAAGCACCATTCATCCGTTTCTGATA
Source organism: Treponema sp. (assembly GCF_045657965.1). Lineage (GTDB taxonomy): Bacteria > Spirochaetota > Spirochaetia > Treponematales > Treponemataceae > Treponema_D. The sequence continues at coordinate 1,834 of NZ_JAZOUG010000013.1, forward strand.
TTCTTCGATACCTTTTGAAACTGTACGGACTGCATCAACATCGAGTCCTGAATCCGTTTCATCAAGAATTGCAAGGCGTGGTGAAAGCATTAAAAGCTGTAAGATTTCACTTTTTTTGCGCTCACCGCCAGAAAAACCAACATTTAAATCGCGGCCAGCATAACTTTCATCCATATTTAAAAGCTTCATGGTTTCTTTAAGCTGTTTCTGAAACTGAAATAATTTGACACGTTCACCAGTCTTTTGCTGCAATGCAGTGCGGATAAAAGACTCAAGGGAAATACCAGGAACTTCAAGCGGCTGCTGGAATGAGAGGAAAATTCCTTTTGCAGCCCGCTTATCTGCTGACAATTCAGTTATATCTTCACCATCAAAATAAATTTTTCCAGCTGAAATTGTATATCGCGGATTACCCATAATAGTGTAACCAAGAGTAGACTTTCCGGCTCCATTTGGTCCCATAAGAACATGCGTTTCACCAGGATTAACAGTTAAGGAAACTCCGTCTATTACATGTTTTTTTTCTATATCAACATTAAGATTTTTTAATTCAAGTAAATTAGCCATAAGAAAAATATAGCGGATTTTTTCAATTTGGACAATGAATAATACATAAAATTGCCTATTGCTTACATAGCTAAAACAAAAAAAATTATAAAGTACTCGCTAAAAAAAGCTAAATTTGATAAACTAGGCATTATGATAAACATGAGAACTTTCTTATTATTTTTTTTTGTTTTTTTCGTTAACTCTTTTTGAAGCTGCATCAAATGAAAAAAAAGATAATTACATTAAAATTGATTTCAGACTTAATACAAAAAATCCAGATTCAAAAAATTATTTTAACTGGAAAACCTCATCAACCAATTTAAAAGATTCATTTGACGCTGTTTCCGGAGCCTCTCTTTATCACAGCACTAAAGAATTCAGAACAGTCTCTTATGACAAATCAGGAAAAAATATTTTAACTCCACAAGGCTTAAAGGGATTACTTCTATATGCCGTAAGTTCATATGAAACTCTGAAAAAAGATAATTTATCAATAGAATCAAAAGGACGACAGCTGAAAATTTCTTTTAATCATAGAGGTAATTTCTACAAAATTATAACTGACGAAAACGGTGTAATGAATATTCCAGAAAGTTTCTTTATAATCGACCAGTCTTCTGAAGTGTCAAATGAAGAGGTACAATCAAAATTAATTGAAGACACTGTTTCAGAAAATTCGGAAGAGTTATATACAGGAAAACTTTTCACAAAACTCGACAAAAATGGAATCCTAAAAATAAACGGCAAACTGGTTTTACAGTCAAAAGCGTTTCCAGAATCTCCACAAACTCCAGCAGAACAGAGTAAAAAACTTCAGAACAAAAGCCTGTTTAAGAATAATCTTAAATAAAATTATTTGACGAATTATTTAAATCGAATTAAAATTTACTTTGCATATGGATGATAGTTTTTTCAATAAAAAAAAGTTGCCGAATGATTTTCTTACAGGTCTTTACACTCGTGATGTCATAGTGGACTATGCCAAACATTTAATCAAAAACGGCTCTGAATTTTCTCTATGCCTGATTGACATCGACAATTTCAAAAATGTAAACGACAATTACGGTCACACGACTGGCGACCATGTCATTTCTTTTCTTGCAAATAAGCTAAAAGAATCATTCGGTAACCGTGGAGTGGTAGGACGCTTTGGCGGTGATGAATTTATGGTAGTTATCCCGGAAATAACTGAATATGATGCCGTCTGGTCGCTTTTACGGGAAGTTCATAAATCAGTTGACGGAATACAGACACCAGATGCACAAAATTTTTATCTCACCTGTACCTTCGGTCTATCAAGATTTCCTGAAGATGCCGGCGATTATGACAGTCTGTTTGAACTTACCGATAAAGCACTCTATCGCGGCAAAATTAAGGGGCGCAACTGTTTCATCATTTATCTTGAAGCTAAACACAAAAATATACAGCTGCATTCTGCGGATGACACTACAATCAGTTCGATGCAAATGCACACACAGGTATTTCGTTTCTTAAATTCAGCACCACACATTCAGGACGGAATAAAAGATTTGCTTCTTTTTTTGGGTTCTAATCTGATGATTGATCATTTGGGCCTACAGACCGAAAAAGGCCTGTTTTTTTCGCAGGTTTATTCGCTTGCCCTTACTCAGGAATTCAAATCCATAGAAAATCCATTTTTTATGGAAAATACCAGCCCGAGTATGGGCATTTATTATATGAACGATACAAGCCATCTGGAAAATATCAATCAGATGGAACTTCTCGAAGAATGCCAGAATCAGGGAATTCGTTCCGTTCTATATGCAAGAATAAGCTATAACGATGAAATTTTCGGCTATATCCGTGCCGACTCGACTTCCAACGCCCGCATCTGGCAGTACAAAGACATGGATTTGCTCATAACGGCGGCAAATGCCATCGCTATGAGCCTCCATTTTCAGAATAAAAAAATAGAAGAGTTATAATCCACAGATTAACACAGATACACACAGATTATAATTTTTTGATTTATATAATCTGTGCCTATCTGTGGATAGTCTTACAGTTTTGCTGCAATTCTATCGATGAACTGCCAGCTGTCTAAGACTTCTTTTGCAGCAGGATTTGCCAGTCGTGCCAAATCGCCTGTCATAACACCGCTTTCGATTACGTCCAAAGTTGCTTTTTCAAGTTTTTTTGCGAATTCGGCAAGTTCAGGGGTGTTGTCGAGTTCTGCTCGTTTTGCAAGGGCACCTGTCCATGCAAAAATGAGTGCGACAGGATTTGTAGAAGTTTTTTCGCCTTTCTGGTAGCGGTAGTAATGCTTCTGAACGGTACCGTGGCTTGCTTCAAACTCGAATTTTCCGTCCGGGCTTACAAGAACACTTGTCATCATTGCCAATGAACCACATGCACTTGCAATCATGTCGCTCATAACATCGCCGTCGTAGTTTTTACATGCCCACAAAAAGCCGCCTTCGCTTTTCATAACTCGTGCAACAGCATCGTCAATCAAAGTGTAGAAGTATTCGATTCCAGCTTTGTCAAATTTTTCTTTAAATTCTTTTTCAAAAACACGCTGGAAGATTTCTTTAAAGTTTCCGTCGTATGTTTTAGAGATTGTATCCTTTGTACCAAGCCATACAGAGATTTTCTGGTCGAGTGCATAAGAAAAGCAGCATCTTGCAAAGCTTTCAATTGAAGAATCCATGTTGTGGATGCCCTGTAAAATTCCAGGACCTTTCATTTCCTGAATTGTCTTACGGATAACTGTTCCGTCTTTTCCGGTAAAGACAAGTTCTGCAGTTCCCGGCTGGTCAGTTTTGATTTCACAGTTTTTGTAGACATCGCCGTAAGCGTGGCGGCCGAGAACAATAGGCTTTTTCCAGCTTGTAACCGAGCACTGAATGTTCTTTACAAAGATTGGAGCACGGAAGACAGTACCATCGAGCTCTTCACGGATAATGCCGTTTGGACTTCGTGTAAGCTGCTTTAAGTTATATTCTTTTACGCGTGCAGCATTTGAAGTGATTGTGGCGCATTTTACACCGACACCGAGGCGTTTGATAGCTTCAGCAGACTCGTAAGTAACTTTGTCGTCTGTGTCGTCACGGTGTTTTAAGCCCAAATCATAATATTCGGTTTTAAGGTCAACGAACGGCTCAAGAAGTTTTTCCTTGATGACCGCCCACAATACTCTCGTCATTTCATCGCCGTCAAGTTCAGCGATTGCGTTTTTCATCTGAATTTTTGCCATAATGCGTGAATTATATAAAATATCTGTTAAAATGTATATAAAGCAGAAAAACAACAGAATAAAACAAAAAATTATCAGGAATTCGCTCAAATTCAGTTTATTTTTATGATAATTTAAGATTTCCTAATGCAACCAGGCTTATAATTTAAGATAAGATTATAGGAGGCACAATATGCGTGTGTTACTTGTAGAAGATGAAGAAGGCCTTTCACAGGCTCTTGTAGAAATTTTCAAAAAAAACAGAATCAATATTGATGCGGTTCTGGATGGAAAAGAAGGTCTCAAATATGCAGAGTCGCAGATTTATGATGCAATTATTCTTGACATCATGCTTCCAGGAATTGACGGCATTTCAATTCTAAAAAAGCTCCGTGAAAATCATAATCATGTACCAGTTTTACTTCTTACAGCAAAAGATGATGTTTCAGATAAAATCACAGGACTTGATGCCGGTGCAGACGATTATCTTACAAAACCTTTCTCAAGTGATGAACTTCTCGCCCGTGTAAGAGCTTTAACCCGCCGCAAAGGTGAAATAAAGGAAGAATCTGTTACTTTTGGTGATTTAACACTAAGCAAAAATAATTGTGAACTTCAGTCTGCAAAAGGAGCTGCAATTAAACTTTCTCTCAAAGAATACCAGATTTTAAGTCTGCTTTTCGAACATCCTCACCAGATTATTACAAAAGAACAGCTTATCGAAAAAATCTGGGGCGGTGACTCAAATGCAGAATATAATAACGTTGAAGTTTACATTTCCTTCATCCGCAAAAAGATTGAAAATCTCGAAGTAAAAATCCGTATTCGAACAGCACGAGGAATCGGATATTCCCTCGAAGACGAAACCCGCTAAAAACTTCAGGAGTGATTTATGAAGATAATCAAGCAGCTGCGGATAAAATTCATACTCTCTATCATGCTGGTTGAAGTATTCATTTTTGCAGGTGTAATTCTTTTTTTGAATGTTATGCTTACAAAACACGATAGAAATGAAGCACGGCAGTTTCTTGAAATGCTTGTTGAAAATAACGGTCATCGACCTGATCCGCCTAAGCCACGGGAAATACAAGATTCCTTTCACGGAGATTTTGATGCAACAACATCATCTTTAAAAAATCACTCCGATTTCTTAAATAAATCAAGAAGTCCGTTTTTGGGAGTTTTACACCAAAAAGACGGAGGGCTTAGAAATTATTTTGCTGTTAAAATTTCTCCCAAAGGAGAAGTTCTCGAATTTATCCAGGACTTTCCTATCAATTATACTGATGAAGAAATTCAAAAATTAATTGAAACAATTTTTGAAGAAGAAAAACGTACCGGCACAATCGATGGAATAATGTACAAAGTTTCACCGATTGAATCAGGTAATAAACTTATCTGCTTTCTAAACCGCAATGCTGAGTTAAAAACACTCTACAAATTATATATATATTCAATAATCTGCTATGTAATCTGCCTGATTATTTCCCTTATCATTTCAGTGCCGATTTCTTATGCGATGATTAGTCCAGTTCAGGATGCCTTTATTAAACAAAAACAGTTTATTGCAGATGCAGGACATGAATTAAAAACACCTATTGCTGTCATAAGTGCAAATATTGATGTTCTTGAAAACGAAATAAAAAACAATAAATGGCTTGAGTACATAAAGACAGAAAATTTAAGAATGGGTGAATTAGTAAAAGACCTTCTTTATCTTGCAAAAAATGATGCCGGTAAATCAGAATTTCAATTTATCGATTTCGATTTTTCAAACGCTGCTGAAAATTCAATACTTCCTTTTGAAGTTGTAGCATTTGAATCCTCAAAAAGACTTGTATTGGATATTCAAAAAGGGTTAATTTGCAATGGTGATGAAAAATCTATCAAACAGATTTTTATAATTCTGGTAGACAATGCCATTAAAAATTCTGAAAATGGAGCAACAATTACAGTAAAGGCTTACTCAGATAATCAGAAAATTTATTTAAAAGTTCATAATACAGGTAATGGTATTCCAAAAGAAGAACTTGAAAAAATCTTCTTAAGATTTTACCGTTCAGATTCTTCCCGTGCAAGAAAAACCGGCGGATATGGTCTGGGGCTTGCAATTGCAAGAACAATTGCTTTAGAGCATGGAGGAACCCTGTATGCCACAAGTGAACTTGGAAAATGGGCAGAATTTACCCTGACACTACCAAAAAAACACTAAATCCGCTAAAATACATCCATGGAACTAAAAGAGTTATACCGTGAAATTCTAAACGAACACAACATTAACCCTGCCCACAAAACAGGCTTAGACGGAGCAAATCTTTCGCTGCAGGGCATAAACCCAAGCTGCGGAGACAATATCACTTTAAACCTTAAAACAGAAAACGGAAAAATCGCTGATGGTGCTTTTACAGGAAGCGGCTGTGCTGTAAGTCAGGCAAGCTGCGATATGATGCTCGATTTAATCATCGGCAAAGAAGAAAAAGAAGCTCTCAGGCTCTGCGAAATATTTATGGGAATGATTCAGGGAACAGTCACAGAAGAGCAGATTGAAGAGCTCGATGAAGCAAGTGCCCTCCGTGAAATTCAGCACATGCCTTCCCGCGTAAAATGCGCAGAACTTGGCTGGAGAACAATGCGAGAAATGCTTGGCTTAAAAAAAGAAACAGCAAATGCTTCAAACTCTCACCCGGACTGTCCGGCTGTCTAAAAAGAATTCGCTTTTTATCAGCATAAGTGATACAATGATTTCATCTTATTTTCATAAAATAAAGGTGGAATCATGGCTATTACATGGGAAAATTTAAGCAATCTTTCTTCTTACAAAAAACTTCAGTCGCTCAAAGGTGCTGTGAGCGTAAAATCTGCTCTCTCAACCGAAAACGCTGCAGAACGTGTAAAAAATTATTCTGTTCCAATGGGGGCAGGTCTTACTTTCAACTATGCTGCAAAACAGGTTGACGAAAAAGTGCTTTCTGTTCTTGCAGAACTTGCAAAAGAAGCACAACTTACAGAAAAATTCGCAGAAACTTACAATGGAGCTGTCATAAACACGGGCGAAAAACGAATGGTACTACACCATCTTTGCCGCGGTCAGCTCGGAAAAGACGTTATGGCAGATGGCGTTAACAAACGAGAGTTTTACCTCAACGAACAGAAAAAAATCGCTGAATTCGCAGAAAAAGTTCATTCAGGCGCAATCGTCAACGCAAAGGGCGAAAAATTCACCACTGTCGTTCAGATTGGTATCGGTGGTTCAGACTTGGGACCACGAGCAATGTATCTGGCTCTCGAAAACTGGGCAAAGGCAACGGGAACATTCAAAATGGAAGCAAAATTTATTTCAAATGTAGACCCAGACGATGCAACTGCAGTCCTCAAATCAACAGACCTTGCTCACTCAATCTTTATTCTGGTTTCAAAATCTGGAACCACACTTGAAACGCTTACAAACGAATCATTCGTTAAAGACGCTCTCAAAAAAGCAGGTCTTGAGCCTTCAAAGCACATGATTGCAGTCACTTCAGAAACTTCTCCGCTTGCCCATAACCCGGACTATCTTCAGGCATTCTACATGGACGACTACATCGGCGGACGCTACTCTTCAACTTCTGGTGTCGGCGGGGCTGTTCTTTCACTTGCATTCGGCGCAAAAGTTTTCGATGATTTCTTAAAAGGAGCAGCCGAAGAAGACAAACTTGCCACAAACGAAGATTTGCTCAAAAATCCTGCCCTTCTAGACGCTCTCATCGGCGTTTACGAGAGAAATGTTCAGGGCTATCCTTCGACAGCAGTTTTGCCATATTCACAGGGCTTGTCTAGATTCCCTGCTCACTTACAGCAGCTTGATATGGAATCAAACGGAAAGAGCGTAAACCGCTTCGGCGAGGCAATCGACTATGTTACAGGTCCTGTAATCTTTGGTGAGCCAGGAACAAACGGTCAGCACTCATTCTACCAGCTTTTGCATCAGGGAACGGACGTAATTCCGCTTCAGTTCATCGCATTTGCAGAAAATCAGGCTGGAAATGACGTCGTAATCGAAGGCTCAACAAGCCAGAAAAAGCTCGGCGCAAACGTCACTGCCCAGATTATGGCTTTTGCCTGCGGTAAGACAGACTCAGACCCGAACAAAACTTTCGCCGGAGACCGCCCTTCAAGCCTTATCTACGGAAAGCAGCTCACCCCTGCCACACTCGGAGCCCTTCTTGCACACTACGAAAACAAAGTAATGTTCCAGGGCTTTGTCTGGAATGTAAACAGCTTTGATCAGGAAGGCGTTCAGCTCGGAAAGAAACTTGCCAAAACAGTTT
>NZ_JAZOUG010000014.1:0-4526 GCF_045657965.1 Treponema sp.
CATCTTTTGAAAAGCTTTTTTCTGATGTTGAATCGATTAATTCTTCTCTTTCCGAAGGGGAAGGCGGTTCCGTTGTTTCTCTCCTTAAAAAAATCAGGATTTTTGCAGATTCAGCTTCTTCTTCAGATAAATCTCTCCAAAAATTAGCTGAACGGCTGGACAGTGCTTTTTATGAATTAAGTGATATTTCAGAAGAGTATAAATCTTATGCATCTTCACTTGTTTTTGACCCGGAAAGGCTTCGTCAGGTGCAGGAAAGGCAGACTCTTATTTATAATCTCAAAAAAAAGTATGCTTCTTCTGTAAATTCTCCTCTTTCTGAAGTAATAGCTTATCTGCAAAAAGCACAGACTCGTCTTGAAGAATTAGATTCATCTTCAAACAAAAAAGAACTTCTTGAAAAAGAAATTGCTGAGCTTGGAAAAAAGGTTTATATCGAAGCTAAAAGAATCTCTGATGCACGAAAAGCAGCTTCTCAAAAAATGTCATCCGGTGTGGTGCAGATTCTTTCAACACTTGGTATGAGCGGAACACGGTTTTACGTACAGGTTGCAGAAAAGCAGGGAAATGAAATTACTCAAAAATGCGGGCCGTATGGAATTGATGATATTGAATTTTTAATCAGTGCAAATCCCGGGCAGCCCTTACAGCCTCTTGCAAAAATTGCTTCCGGCGGTGAATTGAGCCGTGTTATGCTTTCTCTAAAAACCATTTTGTGTCAGGCCGATGATTCTGGTGAATCAACTGTTGGAACAATGATTTTTGACGAAATTGATACAGGAATCGGTGGGGAAGTAGCGGTTTCAATTGGAAGTCATTTAAAGGGACTTGCTAAAAACAGGCAGGTTTTGTGTATTACACATCTTGCGAGCATTGCAGTTTATGCCGATAATCAGATTAAAATAGAAAAAGGCGTGAGTGGGGGCATGACACAAACTCATGTTCATGAAATATCCGGAGAAGAGCGTGTTTCTGAAATTGCGCGGATGCTTTCCGGAGATTCTGCAAGTGAACAGTCTCTGGAACATGCCCGTTCAATGTTGTCTAAGTTTGGGGGGATAAACTAATGGCAAAAGTAATGACTGAAAACCGCGAAATTTGCGAAATTAAATGCAAGCCTTATGTGGAAATGATAAATCAAGCTCTTGAAAAAGAAAAAAGTATGCTTGCGCTCATGTCTCATGATAATGCAGGTGTCGGGTATAAAAGGCTTATACTCTGTGAATCTATGATTGGAGTTGCAACTTATTATATCACAATCAATAACCTTACAGTCGAATTCGTCAATACAAAAGATAATGATGCGTTGAATGATGCCCGCAAAATGCTTTATAAAGCGATTATTTATCTTGAAGAAATTGTCTCTGGTACAGTTGATGCACAGCAGGCTGATTTATCAGATAAACTTACGGAAATTGCAAATACTCCTCTGGAAAAGCGTTTTTACCTTATAAAAAAGCTTGGCCTTGCGATTTCTCTCCTTATCGATGCATTTGGTGATAATACAAAATGGAAGTGGTCTTTTGTTGAACTTCAGGGGCGTTTTGCAACAGTAGCCAAGAATCTTATAGATTTAAAACAGGCTGTAAAAGATTATTTTGATCCGAATTCTCCTGATTATGATAATTCTGTGCTTTATATCCGCTTAATCAGAAAACTGAATGACCAGTCTGCTACTGCATATCGTGACAGATATGAACTTTCAACTCATCGTATTGATGACATGCGTCTGGCTATTCAATATTTATCTGCTTGCCGTAGAATTGCAATCGCTCTTGGGGAAGCTGAAGAAGCTGAAGAAATCAAGAAAAAGGCCGGCGTCTGGAAACAAAAATTTGAAGCCGACCAGAAAAAAGGAATTGCAAAATAATGATTGAAAAACAGTTAATTCTCAAAATTTTTGAAGGTTTTTCCATTCAGCGCTGGAATGATCTTGTACGCCCGTTTGAAATCGTTGAAATGGATAAAGCTGCCGAAAAAATGGCCTGTGCATATATAATCGGAAAATACGAAGAATCAGAAGGTAATGAAATAGACTGGGAGCAGATGATTTATTCATCGCTTTTTGATTTATTAAAAAAAATTATGCTCTGCGATATAAAATCACCTGTTCAACAGATGATTAGGGAAAAATATCCTTTAGAGTACAAAAAACTCAATGAATGGGTTTATTCAAAATATGAAAGTTATCTTTCTGATTCAGAATTGCTTGAAAAATTTTCAAATTTTCTCGAAAAGGATTCCGAATTAAATACTAATGAATTTTCACTTACAGAGCGGGTGCTTGAAGCGGCGCATAAATTTTCTTCTCTTCGTGAGCTTGAGATGATTTCACCTGTAAATGAAAAAGAGCGGATTCAAGAAATCCATGATGAACTTAGTGAAAATTTAAAAAAATATTCTGACTTAAAAGGTGTCCGGATGCTTTTAAATCGTGAAAAACCTTTTGAGTTTATTATGAAATTAGAGCAGCTTCGTTTTCAGACAAGGTGGAATCAGACACCGCGTATTCCAGAAACAAGCGTGTTAGGCCACTGTTTTTTTGTAGCTGTAGTCACGCTTTTACTTATTCGTTCGACAGAAGTAATTCCCTGTAAAAAACGACTTTTTAATGATTTTTTTTCTGCTCTTTTTCATGATTTACCGGAAAGCGTGACCCGCGATATAATTTCTCCAGTAAAACAGGCTACCAATGAATTACCTGGAATTGTAAAGCAGATTGAAGATGAAATTGTTCATGCTGAACTTGTTCCGCTTATGGATTCTTCGTATGTGCAGGAAATTCTTTATTTTACAAACGATGAATTTCAAAACAGAATACTTGTTACTGAACTTGACGGCTCAAAAACTTCCCAGTCAGTCAGTTGGGAAGAACTTAATGAAAATTATAATTCTGATATTTATTCGCCTGTTGATGGTAAACTTGTCCGGCTGGCAGACCATTTAAGTGCTTTTATAGAAGCAGACAGCTCAATAAAGTATGGAATTACCAGTAAACAGCTGACCAGTGGAAGGGATAATATTCTTAAATGCTATTCTTCTTATAACAAAATTAATGGAATTGATGCTGCAGGCCTTTTCTGGTCGATTATGGAGAATTAGCTTTAACTTTTTCCATTATTTTGCCGAAAATTTCTAAGATATGAAATGTTCGGTTTTTAAACTTGCTTTTTTAGTTTTAATTTTCTCATCTTCTGTTGAATTATTTTGTGATACGCTTCATGAAGTTCAGAAAGGTGAAACTTTATATTCAATCAGTAAAAAATATGGAGTTTCTGTATCTGATGTTCAGAATGCTAACGGTTTATCAGATAATGGCATTAAGGTTGGTCAAAAAATAAAAATTCCTGATGGAAAACCTGCTCCTGTTTCTTCGTCTGTAACTCATGAAGTTCAGAAAGGGGAAACCTGGTTTGGTATATCAAAAAAATATGGGATTTCTGTTGATGAACTTCAGAAATTCAATGATTTTGGAAAAGATTCAACGCTAAAAGTTGGACAAAAGCTTAAAGTACCATCTTCATCAGCTACTGCATCCTCTGATGTTACCGGTGTAAAAACTAATACATCTAACTCATCATCAAAAAAGGATATTGCACAAAGTTCTATATCTTCTTCAAAAATTCCTGAAATTGACAATCCGCGTACTTATTCAGGAAAAAAAGCGGATTCTTCTCTGGTATGGCCGGTAAAAACTGAGAATATAGTCTATATAAACGGAAAAGTCGGCGGAGTCAGTATGGCTGCAAAGAAAGACGAGGAAGTTAAGGCTATTCGGGCTGGTACTGTAATGTTTTCCGGGTCATACAGAGGATTTGGAAATGTAGTCTTTATTCAAAGTAAAACAGGTCATATTTATGCTTATACCGGTTTAGGTTCAATTGATGTATCTAAGGGGGATTATATTAATTATAGTTCTGAAATCGGTACAGCTGGTATTGATACTTATACCGGCAAGTCTCAGATTTCACTTATGGTGTTTCAGAATGGTCAGCCAATTGATCCTGCAAAAGCACCGCGTGGATAAAAAAAAGAAAAAAAAATTAAAAAAAATGCAAAAAAAATAAAAAATATTATTGACACAAAAATAGTGTTTCTGATAGTATATTAAACATCACGGGGGCGTAGCGAAGCTGGTTATCGCGCTGGCCTGTCACGCCGGAGATCGAGGGTTCGAGCCCCTTCGCACCCGACAAAATCCCGCTTATAAAAGAGCGGGATTTTTTTATGTCAAAAAAAACGGGTAGTAGCGCAGCTGGTAGCGCACAACGTTCGGGACGTTGGGGTCGCTGGTTCGAATCCAGTCTACCCGATAATATTTGTATTTTTTTATTGAGTAAGCTTAAGATTTTTTTCTTAAGCTTTTTTTTAAAATAAATGAAAAAATCGAAAAAAAATAAAAAAAAATTGAAAAAAAAGAAAATAAGTGTTGACAGAAAAATATTGGTGTGATATATTCATTCTCACCCGCTGACAACCGGTCAGTACGGTAAAAGTTCTTTGAACATAATCAGATAAGTGAAGGA
>NZ_JAZOUG010000015.1:0-5353 GCF_045657965.1 Treponema sp.
CAATCGAAGATGCTTCAAAAGCAGCTGATTTGGCTCACGCTCTTGTAAAGGGCGGTCTTCCGGCTTCAGAAGTTACATTCCGCACTGCATGTGCTGCAGAAGCAATCGAAGCTATGATTAAAGCAGAACCAGACATGCTCGTTGGTGCTGGTACTGTATTGAATGTTGAACAGGCAGAAAAAGCTGTAAAAGCAGGTGCTAAATTCATCGTAAGCCCGGGATACAACCCTGATGTAGTTGACTGGTGTATCAAAAACAATATTCCTACAATGCCTGGAATTTCTAACCCTTCAGAAATCACTGCTTGTATCAACAAGGGTGTCACACACTTAAAGCTCTTCCCTGCTGAGCGCAAGGGCGGATACAAAATCATCGACGACTTCGGTGGTCCTTTCCCACAGTGTACATTCATGCCTACAGGCGGCGTTACAACAGAAAATGTTTCTGAATATGCAAAACGCAAGAACATCCTCTGTATGGGCGGAACGTGGATGGTTAAAAAACCACTCATCGAAGGCTGCAAATGGGACGAAATCACACAGATCTGTAAAGATGCTGTAAAAGCAATGCACAACTTCCACATTGACCACATGGGTATCAATGCTAAAAACGAAAAGGAAGCTCTCGAAATTGCAAAACAGTTCGAACTCTTCGGATTCGCTTCAAAAATCGGTAACTCTTCAATCTTCGCTTCTGAACAGGTTGAAATCATGAAAGAAAACGGACGCGGAACATGCGGTCATATCTCAATGGTATGCAACAACGTAGAACGCGCTCTTGCTTTCCTTGAACCATACGGCTTCAAACCGGTTATGGAAACTGCAAAATGGATGGGCAAAGAAAACGCTTCTCCACTCAAGGTTGTTTACCTTGACAAAGAAGTAGGCGGATTTGCTATTCACTTGAAGAGAGCATAGCGACATCCTGTCGCGATAAGAATTTTCAGACCGCTTTGCAATCTGAAAATTCTTGCGTGATTAGTTTGCTTTTGTGCCGCATCCGTGCGGCATCTGCTGTAAAACCTCAGTCATGCTGTTTGTGACTGGGGTTTTTATATTTTAAAATTTAATCCATTTTTCGGATTTTATTGTCCAGAATTTCTCATCTGAACCTTCATTTATTTCTATTTCGGCAAGTTTTGCAGGACTGATTTTTTTTAATAACTTTATATCAGTTTCTATTTCAGAAAAAATTGGTGAAAATTCTTTCGGTGTTTTTGAAAATCTGCATAATTCAATCCGTCCGTTGATTTTATTTTGATTTACTTCTGCCTTTATGCTGATAAAAAAAATTCCTTTGTCAAAATCCAGTTTTTCTGGAATTAAACTTTGTATTTTATCGTTAAGGCTGATTGATTCGTCAAATTTTACATAAAAGGGATAAACAGGAACGGCAAAAACTTCTTTGTCTGCTTTACTGTTAATAATTGAGCACAATGAGTGCTGTATTTTATGGATAATGATAATCTGGTTTGGATTTGGAATTACTGCAATTTCTTTTTTCATTTTTTCGATTATAATGATAGTTAAATTTTGCGTTTTGTGATAGATTTTTAACTATGTATTTGAGAATAAAATCTTTTTTTATATTGATTGTTTCAGTTCTTTTTCTTTCATGTTCTTATAAATCAGCTTTTGTATTAGATATACCGGATTTCTATCCTTCTGAAATGATTGAACAGTCTGCAAATGGTGTCAGATTTTATGAATTTACAGCAGACCAGAAAGGTGCCGTTTCAAATTTTTTTGAAAAAAACGGAGATGCTTCTCTTTTAGTCCAGATAAATCCTGTAAAAATTAAAACATCAGAAAGTGATTCTGAAGGAAAATTATCATTCGGTTTTTTTTATAATTCATCAGCAAAATCTGATGAATATTTAAAAGTTCCTGTTGTAACAGATTCTCTGCAAAAATACGATGGAGCGTCCTTTGCACTTGCTTTCTGTTTTTCACGGGACAAAGGTGTCCCTTCCGGCTTTTTTATAAATACCCGTTCAAAAATCAAAATTGAATCTGCTCAAATTCTACGGGCTTTTGTAGGACATGATTTTTCAGGCTCACTTCCGGTTTTTGCTTTTGCTCCGAACGGTGGCTTTAATACCGGCAATGATGATTTCAGCGGTGCTTCGCAGGCTTTTAATTCCATTAATTCAAGGGAAACTTTAATGCCGACAGTCAGAATAAAGTTTTCAGAAAATTCCGGCACTCAGAAGATTGCTTTCGGCGGCGAAGTCTTTTCCATAAGGCGGACTGATTCATTAACGGAAATTCCTGCTGCAGCATTAAAAATTCCTTTTTCTCAGGTAACTTATCCTGATGAAGCTGAAAAGCCTGAGATTCTTTTTTTAATGGCTTCTGATTTGAATCTGCTTACTTTTACAAACGGCAAAAAAAATGTACTTACGCCTATAAAAGTTGATCCGGGGCTTATTATAAAATGGTCAAGAAACAACTGGCGTGGAACGGATTATGAACTTTTTGAGTGGGACCGCTTTCCGGGTGTTTTGTTTTTTGATATTTCTACTTATGATGTGCAGGATGATTTTTTCAGAAGGCTTGCCTTTTTTGTTGAAAAGGCAGGTTATAAAGGACGGCTTCTTACTGATTCTGAATTAAAGGGTAAACATGCTTACAATGCACATGATTATAAAGCAGCGGATCTGGCACGTTTTTTTGAAAAAGCGGGAACAGAAAATTTTCCGCTTAATGAAAAAGAACTTCTGCTTAAAGAAATTTTAGTAAAAAACGGTCTTTTAAAAATTAATTATGACGGCGGAATTGAAGCAGGTGAGGGAGCTGTTATTTCCATTTCTCAGGAATCTTCAATAGATTTGCGTACAACATTTGTTGCTCACGAAGGCTGGCACGGTATTTTTTTCATTGACGAAGATTTTAGAAATACGGTTGCTTCAATTTATTACACGATTGATTCAAGAACCCTTGCATATTTACGAAGATATTTTCAGGTTACTCCGAGTTTAAATTATGATGTAAACGATGATTATCTTATGAAAAATGAATTTATGGCATATATGATTCAGCGGCCTGTTTCTGCCACAGCAGGATATTTTGTTGAACTTGCAAAACGTCCTCATTCTCAGGAACTTGCAAAAAATGAAGCGGATTATATTATTCAGACGAACGGTTCTGGTTTTGAAAGTGCATCTGCTCTTCTTGATGAATATGTAAATGACCGGTGGAATTTAAATGCCGGCAGAGTCTGGTTAATCAGCAGATAGTGCTTTTAAATCAATGTTGAAGTGCTTTTCGGCACCGACTGATGTAAGCGGTCCGTGTCCCGGCATGATTGTAATTTCATCTCCTAAACTGAAAAGCTTTGTTCTGATTCCATTGCAAAGTCGGGTTTTTGTGTAGTTACATGAACTTGAACCGACTCTGCCTGCAAATATGACATCTCCGGTAAAAATAGTGTTTCCAATCTTATAAACGATTGAATCTGAGCTGTGACCTGGAACAGAAAAATATTCAATTTTAAGGCCGGCAACTTTAATGACACCGTCGCCTTGTATCAGATTTAAGTCACTTGAAACTTCTGTATCTGCTGCGTATGTCGAAATGTCATATATTTTTTTTAAGGTTTTTAAGCCTGATATATGACTTTTGTGTTTATGAGTAACTAAGGCCGCCTCAAGATTATATCCGCCGTCCTCTATCTGGGTGATTATATCTTTTGAAATCTGGCATGGATCTATAATTAACGCCTTTTTTGTCTCTTCATTGACTACGAGATACGAATTTGTAAGTGTGGAGAAATTCATGTGTAAGTAAATTTTCATAATGACGGCCCCTGCTGAACACCTCTCGGAACATTTAATTCTTCGAGACCTGTAAACAAAGCACTGCCACGTTTGTCAAAAATTGCTGCATTTGTATTTGACTGTCGGAATGAAATATTCTGCTGGGTAATTTCGTAAAAAACTGTTTCTTTTATGTTGCAGTTACGGAATGAAGTGTCAATTAACTGGGCATTTATGAAATATGAACTGTATAAATCAGAATCATCAAACGAAGACTGAAAAGAAGAAATCCCGCAGAAATTATTTTGAATCATATCACTGCCGGTAAAAAGAACATGACTGAATTTTGAGCCGGCAAATGATGTAAACTGCATATTACTTTCAAGAAGATTACAGTCGCTGAAAACAGAAAATTCAAATGTTGAAATACGGCTTCTAACACCCTTTGTCTGTAGTCCTGAAAAAAAGCAGTGAGAAAAATTGCATCCGTAAAATCTTTTGCCTGACAGGTCAATGTTTTTAAAAGTAATTCCACTTGCATTCAATCCGATAATTTTGTCATGTGAGGAAATATAATTATAAATTTTTTCCCGCAGCATTTCTTTGTCTGGTGAGTGATCAAAACAGAAATTTGCACTTTCAATAAGATTGCCGTTCTGATCGACATCTGATATAGCAAAGTGTGTGCAGTTTGGATTATTGCAGATACAGTTTGAATACATACGTTTATTTTAGCGCAAAAAAGTATCAAAAAAAAGTCATCATTGCATGATTTTAGAGAAAAGTTTAGAATATTTATATGAGTGTTGATTTTGCTTTTCTTGACAGTGGAACTGGTGGAATTCCTTATATGCTGAATCTCTATAAAAAGTTTCCGGAAGCAAAATGCGTCTATCTTGGAGATACACTCAACTTTCCGTATGGCGAAAAATCAAGCCGGGAAGTTACAGAATGTGCATCAGCTGCGATTCAAAATATTATAAATTTATGGTCTCCAAAGGCAATTGTCGTAGCCTGTAACACAATTTCAGTTACAGCCCTGTCTGATTTAAGAGAAAATTTTCCTGATTTACCGATAATCGGAACAGTTCCTGCCATAAAACTTGCTGCAAAAGTTACAAAAAATAAAAAAATTGGTCTGCTTGCCACTACGGCTACAGTAAATCATCCTTACTGTCAGAAATTAATTTCTGATTTTGCCAGTGACTGTGAAGTTTTTATGCGTGCAGATCCAAAGCTCATTGATTTTGTTGAAAAGCAGTATTTTAATTCAAATAAGGATGAACGCTTAAATGCTGTAAGTGAAGCCGCCGGTTATTTTAAAAATAAAGGCTGCGATACAGTAATTCTTGGCTGCACACATTTCACTCATATCGCACAGGAAATGAGAACTGCCTGTGGAAGCGGAATAACTGTAGTTGACAGTCGTGACGGTGTTGCAAATCAGGCAATACGAAAAATTCATAATGAATGTACTAAAGATAAAAATAATTCAGAACTTTCTGTTCAAAACCTAACATTTTTTGTAACCAAGGCAAATGAAAGTGAAGAAAAAGAATACCGGGAGCTTTGTAAAAATCTAAAAATTCCTTTCGG
>NZ_JAZOUG010000016.1:0-1489 GCF_045657965.1 Treponema sp.
CGACTGGGATATTACAACAAATGCAACTCCAGAACAGATGATTAAAATATTTCACAGAGTAATTCCCACAGGCATCGCACACGGAACCGTTACAATTCATTTTATGGGATGCGATATCGAAGCAACAACTTTCAGAAGTGAATCAGGATATTCAGACGGTCGTCATCCGGATAACGTAACCTTTAATGCAACTCTTGAAGATGACCTTTCCCGCCGAGATTTTACAATGAACGCAATTGCTACAAATCTTTCAGACGGAACAATTATAGACCCTTTCAACGGTCAAAAAGATATAAAATCCAAAATAATCAGAACCGTAAGAAATGCAAAAGAAAGATTTCTGGAAGACGGATTACGTCCTATAAGGGCACTAAGATTTTCCAGTCAGCTGGATTTCGAAATCGAAAAAGAAACATATGAAGCAATAAAAATTCCAGAAGTTCAGGAGAAAATTAAATCAATTTCTTTAGAGCGCTTTAGGGATGAATTTATAAAAATATTGCAGTCGAAAGAACCCTCTGCTGCCCTTCACCGTATGGAAGAAACTGGTATTCTACAGATTTTTATTCCAGAACTTACCCGATGCCGTAACTGTAATCAGGCTGATATCCGCGGTTATCATGTTTTTGATGTCCTGGATCACAATCTTTATGCCTGTGACGGAGCTCCCCGCCAGAATCTTAATGTACGTCTTGCTGCTCTTTTTCATGATTCCGGAAAGTATGAAGCAAAAACAATTGAAAAAGTTGAAAATCCTTCTGTTGATGGAAGCAGCTGTGAAATAATTCATTTTTATAAACATGAAATCTATTCAGCGAAAATAGTGAAAGATGTACTTTTCCGCCTGAAATTTCCTAATTCAACAATTGAAAATGTTGCACATTTAGTTGAAAATCACATGTTTCATTTTGAAGAAAACTGGACTGATGCTGCGGTAAGAAGATATATCGTAAAAGTAAAGCCGGAATATCTTGATGATATTTTTTTGCTGAGAATTGCAGATATGTATGGAAAGTATCGGAAAATGCCGGAAGCTTCAAGTGAAGGAATGAAAAAGCTTTTACTTCTTCAGGACCGTGTTAAAGATGTTCTTTCAAAGCAAAATACACTTTCATTAAAAGATTTAGCTGTAAACGGCAATGATTTAATAAAAGCAGGAATTCCTGCTGGAAAAAAACTTGGTTTTATTTTGCAGGAGCTTTTTCAATGCGTTCTTGACGACCCTCAGATGAATGATAAAGAAAAGCTCTTAAATGTTGCAGAAAAAATTTATAAAAAAAATTAATTTTTTTATAAATACCTGTTGACATTTTTTTAACAGAAGTATATATTTAACACCGTCACATGACAACAAGCCGGTGTAGCTCAGTTGGTAGAGCAGCAGACTGAAAATCTGCGTGTCGTTGGTCCGATTCCAACCGCTGGCAGTCCTGCGGCAGTCATATAACGGCTCATTATCTCAGCCTTCCAAGCTGATGACGAGGGTTCG
>NZ_JAZOUG010000017.1:0-3941 GCF_045657965.1 Treponema sp.
CATGGCTACGATCCGACTTTGTAAGAAAGCGGTGATAACCGAGCATACCCGCACCGCCGATTGAAAGCTGACCATCTCTGTAAAGAGGGAACGAACCGCCGAAATTAAGCGGAAAAGTTGCCATAAGACCGATTCTGATATACTGGTCGCCCGGCTCGTTCATATTAACAGGTGCTTTTACGGTAATATCAGTTTCTTCTTCTTCCGGAACCTGCTGTTCCTGTCCCTGATCGATGTCATCGTTAATGTCGATTTCTTCATCTGCAAAAGCAAAGGTGCAGATCATAAAAAGTGCGCAGAAAAACGCAGTAAACCGTTTCATAATTCCTCGTTGTATTTTTATAATAGATAGCAATTTTATCGAAAATAGGGTATATTTTCAATTCTATAAACTAAAGAAAACAAGTCTAAAGAGGTTACAAAATGAGTGCACAGATTATCGACGGAAAGCAGATTGCATTGGACGTACGCGCTGGAGTTGCAGAAAAGGTCGCAGCTTTAAAGGCAAAAGGAATCACTCCATGTCTTGCAGTAGTTCTGGTTGGTGAAAATCCTGCAAGCGTAAGCTATGTTACAGGTAAGCGAAAGGCTCTTGCAGAAGCAGGCATGGCAGACAAAAGCGTGGAACTTCCGGAAAACACAACCGAAGCAGACTTACTCAAACTGATTGACGAACTCAACAAAGACGATTCTGTTCACGGCATTCTGGTTCAGCTTCCTCTTCCAAAACATATCAACGAAGACAAAGTAATCATGGCAATCAGCCCGGAAAAAGACGTAGACGGCTTCCATCCGGTCAATGTCGGAAACCTCGTAATCGGCAAAAAAGCCTTCCTTCCATGTACTCCGCACGGAATCATTGTTCTTCTTGAGCGCATGGGAATCGAAACCAGCGGAAAGCACGCTGTCGTAATCGGCCGGAGCAATATCGTCGGAAAGCCGGTTTCACTTTTGCTCGCCCGAAAAGAAACAAACTGCACGGTCACAATCTGCCACACAGGCACCAAAAACATGGCAGAAATCACACGTCAGGCAGACATTTTGATTGCAGCGAGCGGCCACCCGCACACAGTTACTGCTGACATGGTAAAAGACGGTGCTGTTGTAATCGATGTCGGCGTAAACAGAATCCCAGATGCAAGCAAAAAAAGCGGCTTCAGACTCATAGGCGACTGTGATTTTGAAGACTTAAAAGAAAAAGCAAGCTTTATTACACCGGTTCCGGGCGGAGTTGGTCCCATGACGATTGCCATGCTCATGTACAACACGCTTGAAGCGGCTGAAAACAAAGCAAATTAAAATCAAATCGGGAAAATAAAAATCTTCAGTTATAATTAAAAAAGCCGATATTTTAAACAAAGCCTTAAACTGCTTTTTTTTGGGGGAAATTTATGAAAAAAACATTGTTTATTCTTGCTTTAACAGTTGCTGCAGCTCAGATTTTTGCATTTGACCCTTCTGCTTCATTAAAGCCGGTCGGAACTGTTGGCGGATACACAAAAATCGAATATCAGATTACCGAAAAGTTCGGTGACTATTACCGTTCACCAAAAGCAAAATATGTACATGTTTTTGACGCAAATGGTGTTGAAACAGAAAGTTCTGAACTTACAGGCAAAGACGCTGTCGTTGATAAAATTACTTACAAATACGAAGGCAAAAATCTTGTAGAAACTCTCTGCACAGACGCCGACGGTAAAATCAGCTGGAAAATCGCTGCAACTTATGATGCAAACGGCAACAAAATTGACGAATCAGAATACAACGCAAGCGAAAATCTTGTGAACCGCACAATCTGGAAGATTAACGGTAAACAGGCCGAAGAATCTTACTACAACTCAGAAGGTGCACTTCTCTCAAAAATCATCACAAAATACGATGACCAGAACAGAGTTTCTGAAGTTGCACAGTATAATTCTGACGGTAAGCTTGAAGAAGCTGCTGTTTACAACTACAACGATGCAGGAAAACTTTCTGAAATCACATACACAAACGGCGATAACATTCAGACCCGCAAAGTCGTATTCAGATTTGACGCTTCTTATCAGATTACTGAAGAACAGACCTACAACCGCGAAAACAAACTTATCGCCCGCATAATTTACAGATATGACGCAAACGGCAACATCGTAAAAACAACAAAATACAATGTTGCGGAAAAATTTGGCACAACAGTTAACGAACTGGCAGGAATTGCCGAATATTCATATAACTAATTTTTCAGGGGAACGATATGAAGACAATCGGAATTAAGCTTGCAGACGGAACATTTTATCCAATTCTCGAAGAAGGAACTCCTAAAAAGCGAATGCTGGATTTGACGACAGCCAAAGACAACCAGACAAAAGTTCAGATTGATTTGTATCGTTCTGAAAACGGCACAATGGAAGATGCCGAATATGTTGACACTCTTGAAGTAACAAAACTTAATCCGCATCCGAACGGAGAGCCGGAACTTCACCTTTCTGTTGGTCTTGATGAAGAAAATCATCTTACAGCTGAAGTCGTTGACCCTGAAACCGGCAAAAAAAGCGAAACTGAAGTTACTCTGGTTTCAAGAACTTTAGCTGAACGCGAAGAAACTCCTGACTTAGGTGTTGCAGATGCTGCCGTTGCAGAAGAAGCAATTGCAGAAAACGCAGGCGATGCAACTTTCTCACCGGACGAACTTCCTGACATGGGCACAACAGCTCTTGAAGATATGCCGTTCAGTTTTGATCACTCAGAACCGGCTTCATCAGAAGAAAGCACAGCAGATTCAGCAGACGAATTTGCAGGCGCACTTCCTGATTTTTCTGATTTAGACAATGACATTCCTGTCGAAGACACTACTCTTGAATCAGTAAATTTCGACTCAAATTCTTTGACAGATGACACAAATGAAGATGTAATCGGAACGGAAAGCCCTGACTTAAATTTTGACGGTCTGGACTTTGATGCTCCTGCTTCTTCAGAAACTGTTTCAGATGATTCAACCTTCTCTACAGATGATTTACCTGATTTTTCTTCTGATTTTGATTCAGAAAGCTCTTCATCTGACACAGAAGCAACCGGCTTAAATTTTGATGATTTGAACGATCCTGCTTTTGACTCAACAGAATTTGATTCAACAATTGACTCTCTTAATTCGGAGCCGGAAGACAAATTCTTTGATGACATTAACACTTCATCTGCTGCTTCAGGCTCAGCAATGGATTTCTCTGACCTTTACGACAAAGAAACAATCGCAGGCGAACATGCTTCCCTTTACGATGAAGACGAAGAAGATAAAAAAACACGCACACCGGTTATCATCTGCATTATCTGTGCAATTATCTGTGTGATTGCAACAATTCTTCTGCTTTTCGTTGTTCCTTCAAAATACAACCTGCTTGCTTCACGAAACACAAACGGCGTTTCTCTGCTTGACCGCTTCTTCTCAAAAGAAAAGGAAACTGTCATCGAAAAAGAAACAGCAACTCCTGCTCAGCTCGAAGAACCTCAGGAAGAAACAAAATTCATCGATGTTGTTGTTGAAGAGCCGAAAGAAGAAGCACCGGCTGCTCAGGAAGATAAAATCGTAATCGCACCGGAGCCGGAAAAGGTTGTTCCGGAACCTGCTCCAGTAGTCGAAGAGAAGAAACCTGAAGTTAAAAAATCAGCTGATGTAAAATATCACATCCGCTGGGGTGACACACTCTGGGATATTTCAGAATCTTACTACAAAACACCATGGAAATATCCGAAAATCGCCGACTACAACCGCATTAAAAACCCTGATTTAATCATTTCAGGAAGCGATATTTTAATCCCAGCAGAGTAATCACAAACCACCCGTCAAACGGGTGGTTTGAACACAGCCTATAAGGCTCGGTTCTCAAGCTGAGACTTAAGTCCCGGCTTTCACTTACGTTCAAGTCTATTGCAGGTTGACCCGTCGCAGCCCCTGAAGGGGCGTTCGT
>NZ_JAZOUG010000018.1:0-5046 GCF_045657965.1 Treponema sp.
GCTACGATCCGACTTAAATCAAATTCAAGTTTTTCATCAGAAACCGGGGTATGATATCGCTTCAAAATATATTTTTTCCGGTTCAAAACAGCTTCGATTACATCCTGAACCCGCTTTGGTTCCATCTGCTCTGACTTTTCACCCTTTTTATGAGTTTCATGAACTTCTCCATCGTTTAAGCCGGCTTCACTGCATGGAATAATTTCAAAATCTGAATTTCTGAAAAATCTTGTTGATTCTTCAATGCCGTCAGTATAGAGGAAGAGTATGTCATTCGGCTTCAATTTAATTTTTTCGACTTTATAGCCGCCTTTCATTTCGACCATAAAGCTCGGTAAAGGACCGGCTGCAGGAGCTTCATGCAGGGTAAGAACTTTTATTTTCTTTTCATTGCTGTCATAAATGCGCAGAATATTATCGCCGGCATTACAGGTATAAACATCGCCGTTTTTTGTATCAAACAGACAAATCATCATTGCAGCAAATTTACCGCGAAGGCCAAGCGATTCAATAAAATCATTTATATCACTTGCAAGAAGATTAAGCTGAACTCCGTTTTTTTCAAATTTCCATGAGGCAAAATATCTTCGGAAAATTGTAGCGACAATTGTCATAATAAGGGCTGCCGGAACTCCATGACCGGATGCATCACATTTTATAAACGCATACCACCGTTCATCCAGTTTTTTATAATCAAAATAATCTCCGGAAACGGCATCCGTTCCTTCATAATAGCCGAAAAGTTCAAGTTCTTTGTCTTTATAGGAAGCAGTCGTTTCTTTTTCTGCTCCGTCACTTACAAGCGGGATAAATGCTTTCTGTACAGCCTGTCCGTCAAGATTCATAATATTCATTTCAGCACTTTCCGCACGTGCACGGGCAGCTTCTTCCCGGTCTTTTGCAGCCCGCTGATAGGCAATTTTTGCACGGGCTTCATTTTTTGCACCCTGAACAAGCCCCTTAGTCATGTCATTTACAGAATCGCCTAAAGTACGAAGCTCATCATGAGATTTAATTTTAATTTCTACGCCTTCAAGCAGCAGTTTATTTTCTGTTTCTGTAATTTTTTTTACATGAGAAACAATTTTCATAATTGGTCTGGTAATTACTGAGGAAAGAATAAAAGCACTTACAAGAGCAATCACGGCCGCAAGTAAAGCCGCAACACCTGAAATAAACAGGACAATCTGCTGGGAATCATCAATTTGTTTTACCAGAGTCTTTGTTTCAACTTTCATCAGAATAACTGCCTGAATCAAATTATCATCATTAGTTTTCTGATATAATACCGGCCAGTAGAAAAGGTAATTAGTCTGCTGGCGGTCAAGGCGGTTATCATTCATTGCAGGGAAAGAACCATAAACAGAGGCAGAAAAATCATTCAGTTTTCTGAAAATGAGATTTGAATTATCCCCTGTCGTATGGGATAATTCAGAAGCAATCGCTTTAGCATCAATATTTGTTTTTAAAATGAAAGAACGGAAAAAGTCTGCATGAGCGACTTTTATTCTGACAGAACCTGCATCAAAAGTATCAGAATCGATTTTTGAAAGGATGTCTTCATCATTTGTTGCCCAGACATAGTCCAGAGGTTTTCTGCCATAATCCGCATCATCTTTATTTTGAACCGGAATACCGTCAATCTGATAGCTTATAATTGTGGCATATCTTGATTCAGAGAAGTTGTCAGTCTGATTAACGATAGCGCCGATTTCTGCAATTCTTTCACGTCCGTCATCAAGATAAGTCTGAACACCGCTTGCCATATTTCCCATAACAACTTTTACACGCTCTTTCAGACCAGAAATCATAATCTGTTCCTGAATCCGCATCATTTCAGTTCCGATTATGAAAGAAATACCGGCTACAATAAACAGAAGCAGACTCACAATAGCCAGAGCAAACTTAATTTTCAAAGAAACCTTTACTTTTGCATTTTTATTTAATTCTTCAGGCTTTTCATCATCCATATAAACTCCTTGCATAATAAGCTTCATTTCTTTTTTTATAGTAAAGGCGTCTTTTGCACTTACAATTAATCCTCTTGTACAGACTAAAATTCCGGCTGCAATAAAAGCAATAATCAGCCAGAAGGCAATTTTATCTGAACTTAAACGGTAAATATCATTTGTAAGACTTAAAATCTGCCATACAGGTTCAAAATTATAGTTTTTTTCGTATTTTACGGTACCATTTTCACCAATCACAAGATTTTTCTTCCAGGTAGAAAGGCCCCGCTCGGAATGACGGATTTGAACAGTGTATGAGCCTTTACTCATACCCGGGATTTTTATATCTGATATTTCTTCTTTTTCATCAGAAAGGCGTTTTATGGAAAAACCGGCGTTACTGTTACTAAACCTGTAAATTTTTCCGGTATCATTATTTGTTAAAATAACTTCGCTTATCTTTCCGTCGTAAGAAAATTCCTGTCCGGAAATAGAAAGTGAAACAACCCCAAAATCGTCAGCCTGAGCCGTAACATTTCCGATTGAAGTTGCAGCCTTGTATTTATTTAAAAACAAAACTGTCGAATTAACAGGACTTACATTTCCGACTGCATCTACTGCACAGACCAAAAATAAATAAACACCGTTATCCCGGTTTTTAAAGGAAGCAGAACTGTTTTTTCCGTTTATTTTTGAAGACGGCTTTTTTGCCTTTGAAAAATTTAATTCATTTTTTACAGCAAGATTTTCAAGAATTTGAGAAGTTTCTTCCTGAGTGAATTTTATTTTTTTTGTTTTTGAAACTTCAAGACTTTTATCAATTGGACCAAGCCGTGTCAAAGTCCAGGAATAACCTGCAATTTCATCATCATCAAATTCATCATTTTTCCATGTAAAAGAAACATCATTTGATGAAGCAAATCCCCATTCATCTTTATCAAATGAAACACCGGTTACAGCCATAGGCGGAGTCTGATCATAATAATACTCAAGAACCTGATAATCAGACCAGTTTCCGGCTTTATCAAGGGTACAGGCTTTAAAATATAATTTTTTATCTCCTTCTGTGTCATCAGGAATTTTTGCAGTAAGCACATTGTCTTTTGGAAAATGAAAGTTTTCACTGTATTCACTTTTTGCAGGATTTTCATTTTCATCAAAAGTCCATAGTGCAGAAAATCCTGCAACTCCGGAAATGTCTTCATCAAGAATTACTTTGACCACTGGATTTTTTTCAGAATTATGATGACCTTTATTAAAATTTCTTGCAGAAAAATCAGGTTTCTGAGAAAAATAATCTTCGTTAAGAATTACGATTTGTGAAGAGTGCTCTGTCTGCTGCTGCCAGATAATTGAAAGAGTGTCGGTATTTTGTGGAGATACACTTATAACAGGAGAAGCATAAGTTGAAACAGCAGATACATTCTGTCTTCTTTCGATTGAATCAACTTCAACCCATTGAGCTCCAAGATATTCACAGAGATGAACTTTATCAACGCTTGTTCTGTCATCAAACCAGAGCAGAAAGAATTTTCCGTGATACTTAAAAAGTGAAGGACGGCGCGCATTTCCGTAACTGTTCAAAGATTCAACATCAGCTTTATCAAGGATTTTTCCTTCGTAATTGAGAGGCGCAACCATTACTGTTGAAACTGAGCTGTTTTTTACAGTTCTTTCCCAGGTAATTTTAATGTCCCCGCCGTCCGCAAATACCATAGGACGGAAATTTTTATATCTTAAAAAATCAGGAAGCTGCATGTCTGTTTCTGTAAAAACTTTTCCTATATCAATAACAGAATCACTGTCAGTTAAAATAACAGGATTTGACCAGGAATTATTTTCCGGAGAGCGGAATGTTGAATAAAGCTGAGAGGATGCAGGATCTTTTTCATACCAGCCTTCAAAGACAACCAGATCTCTTTCTCCAGCCTGTGCCAGAAATGGAGAAAATGTATTTGAAATAGACTCTGAAGGCGCAAATTTTGAAAGTTCAGACCAGTTTTTCCCGTCAGAAGATTCTGCATACATTATTGAAAAGGTTGATTCCGTTAAAGTCTGTTTACCTTCACCGACAGAAACAAAAAGCAGAAAGCCGCCTGAGCATGTAGCAAAAATTCTTGACGAAGTAATCTGTTTTTGAAGCGGCGGAAAAGAATAACATTCAAATTCTGATGAGCCAGAATCTTTTGAATACACTTTTACAATACCGTTTGCCGTAGAAGAATCAAGGACAGAGACAGCAATTGTATTTTGATTTGAAACGGCTGCCGAATATAAATCTGGAACTTCTGTGCCCGAGTATTTAAATGTTTCATTTAACGAATAAGTATCTGACCAGTTTAAGTTTCCGTCTTTCCAGAGCCAGGAAATTGAAATTGTCTGCTTAGCTTTATCAGCTCTTTCATAAAAAATATAAGATTTTCCGTCTTTATAAAGTGAAACCGGAAAGAAAGAATCTTTTTCAGAAATATTCTTAACAGAATCCCAGAAGAAGTTTTCCTTTTGCTGGGCAGAAAGATTTTGAAAGATTAAAAAAAATGCGAGAAAACTAAATAATATTCTGTATTTTGCAAGAACAGTTTTCATATATTATTCCACTTTTACAGTCGTTTTAAAAGACGGTTATACAAATCCAGAACTTTACGGCTTTTTTGAGCTGCTTTTCCGGTCATAAGTTTATCCATTACGACTTTTGCATCAGAAAAACGCCTCTGATTAAAAAGTCGGGCGGCTTCAGAATACATTTTTTCATCATTTTGAGAAAGAATTGCAGTTGACTGGACACCGATTTTAAGCTGAATCTCAAGCTTAAGATTTTTGGCTTCTTTGCTGCCTGGATCCAGATTTATTGCTTCATTTATTGCATCTAATGCTTTTTTTAATTTGTCTTCATCATTACCGGCTGTTTTAAAAAGCGATTTTGCAGACGCAAATTTTTCGTTAAACTGTTTTTTTGTATCACTTTTTGTAACTTTTTTAGGGAACATTCCTAAAGAATCTTTTAAATTGTAAATTTCCTGTGCAAGTCCCGGATAAGAGGGATTGATTTCATATAAATCTTCCAGTTCAGCAAGCCGTTCGGTTTTATTTTCATTGA
>NZ_JAZOUG010000019.1:0-4662 GCF_045657965.1 Treponema sp.
TTTCTATCATATTCTTTTGTAATTTTACTCTCTTCATCTTCAAATATTATTTTATCTGGTGTTATTGTATATTTTTGAAAACCTAAATCATCTGTATAAAAAGAAAAATTCTGTTTATCTTGTGAGGATAAACTTGTAGCAACTATTATCGTTAAACATAAACTAAAAAATATTTTTTTAATTTTCATTTTTCCTTTCCTTCACCAGCTCAGTGAGCTGTGCGTATAACACAGATTATGTGCATCAGAATAATTAAGAGCATTATAACATAACAATTTCAGTTATTCACCGGTTGGTTTGACGCTTACCCTCCGCTTGCATAAGTTGATTCATTATATCACACGGAGAGTGTCATAGAATGGCACTCAAGAAAAAATTATTTTTGGTTATATCTGGATTTCGTAATCAACAAAAAAACACCGCCCCCTCAACAGCATGTTGAAAGGGCGGCGTGTGTACCCGCATGAATGCGGAGTGCTCACTCGCTTACGCGGGTGACGTACAATTACTTATACAACTCAACCAGCTTCTGCAAGTGAACGAATCTGTCCTTAGCTGCCTGCTCGTTCCTGTCGAAGAGAACCTTAGCTCGCTCTGGGAACTTGCGTGTAAGAGCAGAGTAGCGTGTCTCGTTGTTGAGGAATGCCTGGTAAGTTCCGTCGCCTTCTTTTGAAGTGAGAGTGAACGGATTCTTGCCTTCTGCCTTGAGGGCCGGGTTGAAGCTGAAGAGGTTCCCTTCGCAGCATAGCTGCTCGGAGACTCGCTCAAAAGTCGTCTCACGACTTTTGCCCGCCACAGGCGGGCGCTCCCTAAGTAGCCGGCCTTATTGCTTAAGAGTGACAGACTTAGGGCGTTCCCCGTCGTATGCGACGGGTCAGGCTTTCCGCACTTCCGCTGCCGCTTCATTGCTCCACTTTGTTCCGCAACGCCTGACGGCGGTGCTACAATCCCTAAGCCATATTTTTTTATTTTCTCAATTTTCATTTTCAATTCTTTCGTAGATGTTACAGATTGTTTCACCGTCTGTGTCGGGAATTGAAGCAAAATGATTTTCATCAAGAATATAAATTGGAGTGTTGTAACCGTCTTGAAAGAGAGTATTGTCCTTGTATGAGAAATTACCTTCAAAACCAGAATCCGTTTTATAGTGTTTGTCTTTGAAAATCATAACATTGTTCTTTTGAAAGGCTGATGTTTTAGAATTACTCCATGTGCCATCAAAATATGTTTCTATGGTTACGCCATTAGTTTCAGCGGCATCATTGCACGCCATTTCCCAATTTGTAAGAGGTTCTTCATTAATTACAAGAAAATAGTCTGCCTTGTCGATTGCAATGAGTTCTTCCGTACTTTTTTCTTCTTCCCATGCGAAGTCTCTGTAAGTTGCAAGCAGTTTTACATAATACTTGTTTCCAGCTTTTTTATAGGTAAGCCGATGCGAAACAACTTTGTCATCTGCCACTTCCATCAAAATAAATTCGCTATTTTCTGTAAAGACTATAATCTTTCCTATATTTTTATCCGCATCATAGGAAGTATAGGTTCCAGAAAATGTATCTGGATTTTCAATGGTGATTTCTTCTGATGAATTATCAGGCATTTCACCTTTATTCTCGCTTTTTGAAGAAGACTCTTTTAATACCTTTGTGAAAATCTGTGCAACAACACCATACTCACCCATTTCTATGAGGTCGGCAAAATGGCTTTCATCCAAAATCAACACCCGCCCCTGAATTTTTGCACTGCTGTCGGCTTTCTTCCAGTTTTTACCATCTTCACAATACTTTTTAATGTCGTATGTCACTTGACTGCCTTTACGGATAACTTTTCCTTTTAGGCTTGCTTCGTGGCTTGCATCTTGAACAAAATCATTTCCATCAAAATTTACAGTGGTAGTCGCTCCCGGTCTTCCATTCGCATGAGCAGTCCAAGTTCCGTCAAAGAATTTTTTCTCTTTCAGCAGTTCTGAGGATTTAACATATCGTTTTCCGTTGAAATCCAGTGTTCCGTCTTCATTGAGTGAAAATTTGATAAGTCCATCCTCACCACCACGCTTTTCCCAAGTAACACCACCGTCACCAGACATTTTTATAAGCGAAAGATAGAGAATATTTTTATCTCGCTTGTAATGATATTCCGAAACAAGCGAGGACATTTCACCAAACTGCCCGAATTTGAGCGTAGAACCTTTTATTTCAAGAGAATATGCAGGACCGCCGGGAACATAGCAGCCCCACTCTCCCTGCAAGTTTGATTTTCCACAACCAGAAAGTGCAGAAACAAGAATTGCAACACAAACAAAGAGAAAGAGAAATTTTTTCATAACAATACAGCCTTACACTACAGGTGTTCCCATTTGGTTCAATTCTGCAATAGCGGAATAAAGCTCGTCCCGCTTGTGTTCGGTTTTGAAAGTGTATCTGCGAGAACCGAATGTACCAGCAGCACCAATTATTTGAAGTTTATAAAAATGCCAAACTGATATTTCGCCAGTACTACGATTTTGCGAAAAGCTGGTCTCATCAGAACTTGAAATCTGCTGTATATCGTCAATACTGATGTATTCACGCTTTAAGCGAAACCATTGTCCGGGCGGTGCAAAAAGGATACGATTCTCCAAATCAATTTGATAACCTTTGATTTGAGAAATGAAATATCTTACCGTATAGTACATTAACGACAAAAGCGCTAAAATAAAACAAATCCCAAAAAAACCTATTTCTCCTAAAGAATTCCTGTCAAATATGGTATAGATAAAACCACAACCGAGGAATACTGATAAACCAGCAATAATAAAGTTAATACCTAAATACAAATAATCCCGAATCACATAATTTGGTGTAAATGCAATACCGCTTGCATTACTTTGTGTCTGATCAAAGTTCGGTTGAGCAGATTCTGCTACCCTCGCAACATTTTCAGCTTCGTCTTGCGTTATTTCTGATTTCTGAGCAGGCTCTTCCGCAGTCGTTTTCTCCTGTGCCACAGGCGAACCACATTCAGGGCAAAATTTTACATTTGCAGCAATTTCTGCACCGCATTTTGAACAAGTCATAGTTTTCTCCTCTTTTTTATCTGTTGAAGTTTTTTCATTCCAGTTCGGGTCATATTTTGCACCAAAGTGCAATTCTTTCTGCAGTTCATCAAACTCAGCACTGTTTTTAAGCAATTCACCATTTTCACCAGAAATTGCAAAACCAAGTGCAAGCAGTTCATCTTTGCCGTAATCAACAGCATCAACATAACCGTTCATCACAAGAAATTTGATGATATTTTCATATTTGCCGGTTCCATGTCTAAGCATTTTTGCTTTGCTTATGCTTCCGGGATAATTTGCGACTGATTCGTTAAGTGTGGTCATTTTGTAGTCTCCGTTATTTCTGTTTTTAAATTAAAAATAATTCCATACATTTCAATTTTTTTGTCTTCTTCTTGGATTCCGACAACATAAAGTTTTTGCTTATAGTTGTTATAAGAAATTCTATTTTCAATAGTATTGAATTCTTTCAAATTGCCACTTATATTAAAATCAATTCTTATGGAATAAATAGCATCTTCCTTAGAAATGCTTAGAACAACATCTCCATTTTCTTCAGTTGATTCACCCTCAGAATCTTTAGAAACGGAATAAAACTTTGATTGATATTTTTTCCCAACAAGACAAGATAATGTATCAACAATCATGTATAACCTTCTATAAGATTCTTATCAATTAAATTGACATTCTTAATCTTAATATCATTTTATTACGATGTCAAATTTATTTTCATCGACTTATACTGATAAAAATGACAAATTATCAGCAAGAATTTATATCAAATTTGAAGAAATACCGGAAAGAAAAGAAACTCACGCAGGCACGACTTTCAGAATTATGTGATGTTACCACAAGCACAATCGGTAATATTGAATGTGGAATTGCAAAACCTTCTTTCGATTTGATTATAGATATCGCCACTGTATTAGATGTTCATCCTGCCCTTCTTTTTTCCAGCAATCCGATTCAGGGCAATGTTTCAAAAGAAATTCAGCAGCACGAACTTTTACTTGAAATGTACAAAAAATTGCAGGGATATTTTTCGAAATAAGAATTATTTGTAATACTTGTTTTTAGAAAACAAAAAAACGCTCCTCAAAGGAAAAAATTCCTTTTGAGGAGCGTTTTTTCATTTGCCACGCTGCGCATTTTGCGAAGCAAAACAGCAGTCGCGGCATTAAATGTTTTACGCTGCACTCGTCAGAGTGTCAGCGTGAAAACTATTTATACAACTCAACCAGCTTCTGCAAATGCTCGAATCTAGCCTTAGCAGCCTGTTCGTTTCGGTCGAACAAGACCTTAGCGCGCTCTGGGAACTTGCGTGTCAATGCAGAGTAGCGTGTCTCGTTGTTCAAGAATGCCTGGTAGCTTCCGTCGCCTTCTTTTGATGTGAGGGTGAATGGGTTCTTTCCTTCTGCCTTGAGTGCTGGGTTGAAGCTGAAGAGGTTCCCTTCGCAGCATAGCTGCTCGGAGACTCGCTCAAAAGTCGTCTCACGACTTTTGCCCGCCACAGGCGGTCGCTCCCTAAGTAGCCAGCCTTAACAGCTGCCTTCATTTCGTCCTGACAGTGGTTCATGCCGCCCTTAACGCCGTGCAATTCACATGGAGCGTATCCGATGATGAGG
>NZ_JAZOUG010000020.1:0-2797 GCF_045657965.1 Treponema sp.
CATATTCCTCTCAAAATAACATTTCATCTGCTTACATGTAAAAAATGCCGCACTCAGGTACACTATCTTTCACTTGCAGAAAAATATGCTTCACAGCCTCTTCATCTTTCAATAAAAGAAAAAATTGAAAATATGGATGTAGAACCGGTATCAATGACAAAATGGATAGTCTGGGGGATTATCATGATTCTTCTGATGGTAACTTTCGGAATTTTCTTAAACCGGCTGAACATCACCGGGTTTTCAATAATTTTTAATTTGATTTTTGGTTCTCTTATTACAGTTTACTGCGCATTATTTGTAGGTACAAACATAGACTTTTTTATTAAAAAAATAGACAAAATTCAAACAGCTGTTTGATAAAAAAACGCACCTCAGAATCTGAAGTGCGTTTTTTTTATCGGGCGTATTCTACAATTCGTGTCTCACGAATCATTGTAAGTTTTATGCGTCCCGGATAACGAATATCCGTTTCAATTTGTTTTGCAATTTTCTGTGCAAGCTCTTTTACTTCACCATCTGGAATTTTTTCGTTGTTAACCAGGATTCGAAGTTCACGCCCAGCCTGAATAGCATAAGCTTTTTCTACACCTGCAAACTTCTCTGCGGTTTCTTCCAGATTTTCCAGTCGTTTAACATAGTTATCGACTGTTTCACGGCGTGCACCGGGACGTGCAGCACTAATTGCATCTGCAATCTGAACAATTACAGCTTCTAGAGTTGTTGCTTCAACATCGTTATGGTGGGCAGCAATTGCATTGATAACCTTTGCATCTTCTCCCATTTTACGTGCCATTTCAGCGCCAACCTCTGCATGGTTCTGGTCAGAATCATTTTCTGCACCTTTACCAATATCATGAAGAAGGGCTGCACGTTTTGCAAGTTCTTTGTTTGCACCAACTTCAGCTGCAAGCAGAGAAGCAATTTCTGCAACTTCCTTTGAGTGAGTAAGAACATTCTGACCATAGCTTGTACGGAAGTAAAGACGACCTAAAGCACGGACACCGTCCTGACTCATATTATGGATTCCGAGATCAAAGAGGACTTTTTCGCCTTCTTCGTAAATCTTCTGCTGAATCTCTCGTGTTACCTTTTGAACGATTTCCTCGATACGAGCCGGATGAATACGGCCGTCTGTAACAAGCCGTTCAAGTGACTGCTTTGCAATTTCTTTACGAACAGGGTCAAAACAGCTGATAACAACAGCTTCCGGAGTGTCATCAATAATGATATCAACACCAGTAAGAGTTTCAAGTGCCCGTATATTACGGCCTTCACGACCAATAATACGCCCCTTCATTTCATCACCCGGCAGAGAAACTGTAGTAACAGTTAAATCACCGGTTGTTTCAGTAGCAATCCGCTGAATTGTGGAAATAAGAATTTCCTGAGCTTTTTTTTCGGCAGAAAGCTGTGCATCCTGCTCAATTTTGTTAAGCAAAGCCTGTGCATCGTGACGGGCATCGTTTTCAAGATTCTTAATGATTAAATCTTTTGCTTCTTTTGCAGAAAGGCCGGAAATACGCTCTAATTCTTTGCGATACTGCTCTTCCTGAGTGCGAAGCTGCTCTTCACGTTTTTTCATTGCATTGACGCGGTCTGTAAATTCGAGTTCTTTTTTTTCGAATTCTTCAGCTTTTTTGTCAACCAGCTCTTCTTTTTTGCTTACCCGCGCTTCGTATTTTTGAACTTCAGCGCGTCGTTCACGATCTTCCCGTTCCTGCTGTTTTCGTTCACGAATGATTTGATCTTTTGCTTCAAGCAAAATTTCTTTTTTCTGTGCTTCTGCTTCCTTTATTGCATCCTGTCTTAAGCGTTCAGCTTTTTGTTCTGACGCAGATAGTTGAAATCTGGCATAACACCATCGAATTATCCATCCAAGAACGATTCCTGCAACCGGGAGAACGACGAACATAATTACATTGTTCATTTTTAAATCTCCTAGTTTGCAAACAAAAGTTTTGCGTAATATTGATTTCTTACAATCAATTATTTCTATAATAACCGATAGAAATAGAGATGTCAAACCAAAAAACTCATGTACCTGCATTATTATTGATAGATTTTTTCACACTCTTATAATATACTTAACGGATTATGAATGCTGAATTTCAATACCGGTTGCAAAAAATCGAAAACATTTTAAATAAATACCTTCCTCAAAATAATAACTCAGAATGGATTTCAGATTCTTTTGGTAAAGTTGACACCTGTATAAACAGCAGTCATCTTTCAGTTCTTACAGAACCATGCAAAAACTTAATTTCTCTGGGCGGTAAGCGCTGGCGCCCTTTACTTCTGATTTTATGTGCTGAACTAACAGCAAAAGTAAAAAAGCAGGCTGATTCAGAAATTCAAAAATTAATTGAACAGGCATATGAAATCACACCTCTAGTTGAATTCGCTCATAATGCAAGTCTTATTCATGACGATATTGAAGATTGTGCTGATACAAGACGGGGAAAGCCGGCCGCACATATTACTTACGGACTTGATATTGCTTTAAATGCAGGCTCCTGGCTTTACTTTGAAAGTTCAGTTTGTATAAAAAATCTTCACCTGTCTGATTCAGAAAAATTAAAATTTTACGAGCTTTTTCTATTGGAACTGAGACGTCTTCATTTAGGACAGGCTATGGATATTCTCTGGCACAGAAATCCCCAGATGATTCCAGGTGTAGAAGAATACACAGCCATGGTACGCAATAAAACAGGTACTCTTTCCAGACTTGCCGTAAAACTGGGGTTTCTCGCAGGTACAGCATCTCTTGAAGAAGCTGAAAAAGCCGGTGCAATTG
>NZ_JAZOUG010000021.1:0-11375 GCF_045657965.1 Treponema sp.
TAAACTGTTCCTGCTCTTTCCAGCCTTCATCGACAGCGGCAAAAACCTGTTCTTTTGTAAGGCTTGGGAAATGCTTGTGAAGTTCTTCATAAACGCGTTCACGCAAACGAGGCAAATCGTAAATCGGAAGGAACGGATTCATGAAAAGCAGATCGTTTGCTTCGTTGATTGAATCGAGATTGTGCTTTAAAACTTCCGGATATGAAGTTACGACAGGGCAGTTATAGTGGTTCCCAGCCCCCTTGTCTTCGAGTTTTTCATAAGGAATACACGGATAGAAAATGAATTTGCAGCCCATTTTGAGAAGCGATTCCATGTGTCCGTGCGAAATTTTTGCAGGATAGCAGACTGATTCTGATGGAATTGAATCGATACCGCGCTCGTAAATCATTCGGCTTGAACGAGGTGAGGTTTTTACCTGGAAGCCGAGCTTTGTAAACATTGTAAACCACAATGGGTAATTTTCGTACATGTTCAAGACGCGCGGGATTCCGACAGAACCCATCGGAGCATCTTCCGGCTTGAGCGGAATGTAGTGGTTGAAAAGGCGTTTGTATTTCCAGTCAAAGAGGTTCGGAAGTTCAAAGCCTGTAGATTCAACGCCTGTATTTGCTTTGTTTGAGCCGTCAACTGTTTTTGCGTTTTCGTCTTTAAGCTGATGACGTTCCAGGCCCTTTTCACAGCGGTTACCTGTAATAAACTGGCGTTTCTGGCCGCCTGTAGTGAATGTGTTGATTGTAAGAAGACAGTTATTCTGACAGCCGCCGCATCGGGTAAGTTCAAGGTCTACTTTGAACTGTTCAAGCTGTTCGAGAGTTGCGATGTTTGAAACGATTTTCGGCGGAACCCAGCCTGCTTCCTGACCTGGCTTTGGAGCGGTTAAATCACACCACTGATCGTAAGCGATGAGTGCCGAACCGTAAGCTCCCATAAGACCTGCAACATCAGGACGGAATACGTTTACGCCGGCAATTTTTTCGAATGCGCGCAAAACTGCATCGTTATAGAAAGTTCCGCCCTGAACTACGACTTTTGTGCCGATTTCTGAAGCACGGCGGAGTTTGATTACTTTGAAAAGTGCGTTTTTGATAACTGAATAAGAAAGACCTGCTGAAATGTCGTCGATTGTAGCACCTTCTTTCTGAGCCTGTTTTACGCGGCTGTTCATAAATACAGTACAGCGGCTTCCCAAATCAACCGGTTTTTTTGCAAGAAGTGCGCGTTTTGAGAACTCTTTGATGTCAAGATTCATTGAGTTTGCAAAGTTTGCAAGGAATGAACCACAACCAGCAGAACAGGCTTCGTTGAGCTGAATTGAAGTGATTGCACCGTCTTTCATACGGAGACACTTCATGTCCTGACCGCCGATATCCAGAAGGAATTCAACGCCCGGAACGAAGAATTCGGCAGCACGGTAGTGAGTGATAGTTTCGACTTCACCGGCATCAACGCCGAGAGCGGCCTGGAAGAGAGCTTCACCGTAACCTGTAGAAACGGCACGTGCAATATAGCAGTCTTTCGGTAAAATTTTATACAAGTCTTTGAGAACGCGGACAGCAAGGTCTACAGGGTTTCCGGCATTTACATCGTAGAAATCCCACAGAATTTCGCCTTTTTTGTTTACAAGAACAGCTTTTGTTGTAGTTGAACCTGCATCAAGACCAAGAAAAAGAGGGCCGTGCTCTGCGTTCAAATCGCCGCGTTTTGCCTTGTCTTCACCGTGGCGGGCACGGAACTGAGCCAGATCATCTTCGTCAACAAAGAGAGGGTCTAAGCGCTGAACTTCGTTAAGCTCGGCTCCCTCAAGATTTTTAAGTGAATCACGGAAATCTTTGATTGTAGGGAATGCTTTTGGCATTGAAGACGAAAGCGGATTGCATACCTTTTCTGCAGAGAAAGCTGAACCTGCTGCAACGAAAAGCTGACTGTCTTCAGGAACGATGATTTCGTCATCTTTGAGTTTGAGAGTTTCAATAAAGCGTACACGGAGCTGGTCTAAAAAGTGCAATGGGCCGCCCAAAAATGCTACGTGACCGCGGATTGGCTTACCGCATGCAAGACCTGAAATTGTCTGGTTTACGACCGCCTGGAAAATAGAAGCTGCAATGTCTTCACGCCTTGCTCCTTCGTTAATAAGCGGCTGAACGTCTGTTTTTGCAAATACACCGCATCGGGCAGCAATCGGATAAATCTGCTGGCAGCCTGCAGCAAGTTTGTTCAAGCCCGGAGCATCTGTTTCAAGCAAAGCTGCCATCTGGTCGATGAATGCACCTGTACCGCCTGCACAGGTACCGTTCATTCGCTGTTCTACGCCGCCTGTAAAATATGTGATTTTGGCATCTTCACCGCCAAGTTCGATTACAACATCAGTCTGAGGAATGAGTTTTTTAACGGCAGTAGTAGCCGCAACAACTTCCTGAATGAAAGGAATATTGAGCCACTGAGAGACAGAAAGACCGCCTGAACCTGTGACTTTTACAGAAACAGTATGCTTATCTCCAAGCTTTACGACTTTTTCGACCTCGTTCAAAGCCTGTGTTACAACAGTGATGATTGTATTGCGGATATCGGCTCGGTGGCGCTGATAGTCACCGTAAATCATTTTATCGTTTTCGTCCAGACAAACTACCTTAACCGTAGTAGAACCGACATCAATACCGATTCGGACTGGTGTAACTGCTGGTGTGAATACTGTATTTACTGTTTCCATTGAAAATCCTCTTTAAAAAGTGAACTGCAATGTAAATTAATTGCAGATTATTATAATAGCTTTTTAATAAGAAGAAATCAACCTAAGTTTTTATTTCACGCCAGTAACATCTCTCATCATTTCATTCATGTCATATTCAATTTTTACATTACGGAAGCCGGCTTTCTTAAAAAGTTCAGCTGTTTCTTCGGCATTGTATTCGCCGGTTTCCATTATAAGCACTCCGTTTCGATTTAAATGCCCATAGCATTGAGGAACAAGCCTTCGGATTAAAGAAAGACCGTCTTCGGTAAAATCGTATTCACCATATTCATCAATATCGCCGTCCAAAGCTAAAAGCGGTTCGCTGCGGCCGTCTTTTAAAAGTTCGAGCGATTCTGTATGCGGAACATAAGGCGGATTTGTAACGATAAGGTCGAATGAATTAGGAATATTTTCGAAAAGATTTGAATGCACAAAATGAGGAGTGAAATCGGGAATTAAGCGTTTCGCATTTATTCTTGCTACATCGAGCGCTTTTTCACTGATATCAACCAATGAAATTGAAAGTTGAAAATTGAAAGTTGAGAATTTATTTTCTTCTGAATCTTTTGACTTATCTGCCAGAGTCTTTAGAATCGACAGCCCCACGCAGCCGCTTCCTGTACACATATCGCATACGGTCGGAATTTTTTCTGTATTTGCACGGAATTTATCTTCCAGGGCATCCAGCGCAAGTTCAACTAAAAGCTCGGTATCAGGCTTTGGAATGAGAACATCAGGTGTGACATAAAAATCCAGACCGAAAAATTCCTTGTGGCCTGTAATGTATGCAACAGGTAAGCCTGTCTTACGCTTTTCAATCGCTGCCAAAAAAGCCGTTTCCTGTTCTGGTAAAAGCTTTCTTGCACGCTCCAGAAGAAGATGCGTTTTGTCCAGGCCGGTAATATGCTGTAAAAGCACATCTGTATCGAGTACCGGCGTTGGAGAAACAGAAAGATTTGATTTTCCGTAAAGTTTAGCTTCCTGGACGGTCATTACGCATCAAGTGCTTTAAATTCTTCTTCTTTTGCGTAAACGTTAAGAGCGTCGAGCATTTCGTCCATATTACCCATCATAAAGCCGGGCAGATTGTGGAGCGAAAGGTTAATGCGGTGATCCGTTACGCGGTCCTGAGGATAATTGTAAGTACGGATTTTTTCTGAACGGTCGCCGTTTCCAACCATGCTTCGGCGTGCAGAAGAACGCTCTGCATCAAGCTTACTCTGCTCAAAATCGAAGAGGCGCGCACGAAGAACTTCCCATGCTTTTTCTTTGTTTTTAATCTGAGATTTCTGGTCCTGCTGAATTACAACGATTCCAGTCGGAATGTGAGTTAAGCGGACTGCTGAGTCAGTTGTGTTGACACACTGACCGCCAGGTCCACCTGCACGCATTACATCAACACGTACGTCTCCCGGATTGATTTTTATGTCGGCTTCTTCGGCTTCCGGCAGAACTGCAACTGTGACTGTAGAAGTCTGCAATCGTCCCTGGCTTTCTGTTGCAGGAACCCGCTGAACCCGGTGAACGCCACTTTCCCAGCGCAATGTTCCGTAAACGAATTTACCTGTAATCTGAGTGACGATTTTGTTGAAGCCGCCGACTTCTGTTTCCTGAGCTTCGACATTTTCGTACTTCCAGCCTTTGCGTTCGCACAGGTGAATGTACATTTCCCACATATCGCGTACAAAAAGGCTTGCTTCGTCACCGCCTGCAGCAGAACGGATTTCGAGGATAATGTTTTTTTCATCGAGAGGATCCGGCGGAATGAGTTTGAGTTTAATTTCTTCTTCAAGCTGAGGAGCCTTTTCTTCGAGTTCTTTGAGCTCTTCGCGTGCCATTTCCTTCATTTCGGCATCATCTTCGGCTGTAATCATCATTTTTGCATCTTCGATTCCCTGAAGACACTTCCGGTATTCATTTCCAACTTCAAGTACGGCTGTTAAATGACCGTGTTCACGCATTACATCTTTGTATTTTTTCTGGTCTTTTACTAAATTCGGGTCCTGTACAAGCTCGTTTACTTCAACAAAACGGGCGTCTAATTCTTTGAGTTTCTTCAATAAATCCATGCGGATAATGTAGCAGATTTTTATGATTTATACAAATGAATCAAAATAAATAGTTTAAAAGCATGTAAATAATTGTACCGCCAAAAATACTTATCATGGCATTGTTTTTCCAGAGATGAAGAAAAACTGTAATTAAACCTGCTGCAATTGCAGAAAAAAATGAAGGAAGTTCCATAACGGGATTTGAGCTTAAAAAAATCAGGTCTGTTGTACGTTCTTTAAAACATATTGTAAAAAGAACTGCAATTGAAACCGCCGGAATAAATTTTTCTGCAAACGAGAAAAAAGCCGGTGTCTTTCGTTTTGCAAAAATCAGAAAAGGAAGAAATCTGAGCAGAAACATCATTATTCCGATTACAAGTGTTGCTATAAGAGCTTCTTCTGAGGTTAGTTTCATTTTGATTTGCTCCCGCGAAGTAGAATCATTACGGCAATTCCAAGACACAAGCCGGTCAGAATCAAGTGCTGTTTTGGCAGAATTGCATGACCGTTAATCTTTATGTAAGAAAGAACTGTCGCAAAAATTGTTGTGAGTATACCTGCAATTGATGGTAGAAAATCTTTACTGGCTTTAATCTGATTTATCATCAGAACTATAAAAAGAGAAGTTAAGGCAAAATCAACGCCGTTTAAATATCCGTCCGGAATAAAATTTCCTGCAATGGCTCCGATTAAAGTTCCAAGTACCCAGTATGAATAATCGAAAACAGAAATAACTCCAAGATAAGCACCTTTGTCTGCATCTTTAGGAATATTACATGAAGTGACTAAAGCAAAAGTTTCATCGGTTACAGTGAATATGAGTGGAAATTTCCATCTGCCTGTATTTCTGTAAAGTTCAACTAAAGAAAGTGAATAAAAAACGTGCCTTAATCCGATAAAAAATTCGATGCCTGTAAATGTGAGAAGGGAAGTAAAAAAAGAATCGGCATTTACTAAGCCTGATGAAAAAAGTGCAATTCCGATATACTGACCGGTTCCGGAATAAATCAAAAGACTCATTAAGACTGCCAGCCACCATGAAAAACCAGCATTCACAACCATAAGACCAAAAGGAATGCCAATTGCAATGTAGCCGAAAAAGACCGGCATTGTAAGTTTGAGTGCTCTTTTGAAATTTGACGAATCAAGCATAATAAAAACTTAGCATTAAACAAGAGTTTCTTCAATAATAATGTATAAAATGGATACTCTTGATAACTGGCGGTACCAGCTTGAGTATTCCACTCTTGTTCTTGCAGACAAAACCCGTCTTGCAGCTGCTCTTGCAAATAATGATTTTGATACGGCTAACAGCCTTGCGGTTGAGCAGAAAAAAGTTCTTGATATCGACTATCTTCTTGTTACAGATGAATCAGGTCGTGTTGTTGGAGGAAACGGCCGTTTTGGTACTGATCTTTCAAACTCTCATGCGGTAAAAGCTGCCCTGAACGGTGAAAAAGAATACACCTACGAATCTACAGAGCTTTATGATTACAGTTTAGTATATGCATATCCGATTAAAAGCGGTTCGAGTGTTGTAGGATCAGTTATCGGAACTTTCAGTATGGTTGACGGAGAATTCGTTGATTCAATTAAAAATATATACAAATGATTGAGGCTCAGTCTTCCGGTGTTACACAGGCAAGTGCGGCAGTAGAGCAGATGATTGGAAATATTTCTTCTGTAAATATGTCTATGGAAAAAATGGCGACATCATTCAACGATCTTCGTGCCAATTCTCAGACAGGTATTTCAAAGCAGAAGGCAGTTAATGACCGCATTACAGAAATTGAAACCCAGTCACAGATGCTTCAGGAAGCAAACGTTGCAATCGCTTCAATTGCAAGTCAGACAAATCTTCTTGCAATGAATGCGGCAATCGAAGCGGCACACGCCGGAGAAGCAGGTAAGGGATTTGCGGTCGTAGCAGATGAAATCCGTAAACTTTCAGAAACCTCTTCTGTACAGTCAAAAACAATCGGTGACCAGCTCAACAATATAAAAGATTCAATCAATCAGGTTGTTTCTGCTTCAAGTGAATCAAGCATTGCTTTTGAAAGTGTATCCCGCAAACTTGAAGAAACTGATGCCCTTGTCATGCAGATTAAGGCTGCCATGGAAGAACAGAATGAAGGTTCACATCAGATTACAGAAGCTCTTCATAATATGAATGACAGCACTGTGGAAGTCCGCAATGCTTCTTCTGAAATGCAGGAAGGAAACCAGATGATTTTGAAAGAAGTTCAGCTTCTGCAGAATGCAACAATGGCAATGACCCAGAGCATGGAAGAAATGTCAATCGGTGCCCGCAAAATCAACGAAACAGGGGCTGCATTGAGTGGTGTTTCAAATCAGATTAATGATTCAATCAATAAGATTGGTGAGCAGGTAGATAAATTTAAGGTATAACCAGTGTAATATTTTTGCTTTTCTGTTCCT
Organism: Treponema sp.; assembly: GCF_045657965.1. GTDB lineage: Bacteria > Spirochaetota > Spirochaetia > Treponematales > Treponemataceae > Treponema_D. Next base: position 7,225 of record NZ_JAZOUG010000021.1, read on the forward strand.
CACATCTGTGAGGAACTTTTTTTTTATGCTAAGATAATATCTGAGAGGTAAAAATGGCAGACTACCACGTATTTGATGCGGCTCCGGAAGGAACACCGGTCAGTAATTTTGTTCATCTTCATGTTCACTCGGATTATTCTTTACTTGACTCTTGTGCAACTCTTGATGCTCTCGTTGCAAAGGCAAAGCGTCTTAATATGCCGGCCCTTGCACTCACTGACCACGGCAATATGTTCGGTGCGCTCAATTTTGAGCATCTGTGCCATGTAAACGGAATCAACCCGATTGTAGGCGAAGAATTTTATGTCGCATTCGGCTCTCACCTTGAAAAAAACTCTGTTCCATACTCTCACAAAGGCGAAGACGGAGACAGACAGGCCCGCTACTTCCACTTAATTCTTCTTTGCGAAAATGAAACCGGCTACAAAAATATGAGCTGGCTTTCTTCGATTGCTTACACTGAAGGTACCTGGTACAAGCCTCGAATCGATTTTGAACTTCTGGAAAAATATCACGAAGGATTAATCTGTCTTTCTGCCTGTATTGCAGGTGAACTTCCCCAGCTTCTGCTTGCAAACAAGGACGAAGAAGCAAAAGAACTTGCATTAAAGTATAAAAATCTCTTTGGTCCTGACCATTATTACATTGAGCTTCAGGATCACGGGCTTGAAGACCAGAAAATCGTAAATAAAAAATTGATTGCTCTTGCTCACGAGCTCGATATTCCGCTTGTCGTAACAAACGATATTCACTACATAGAAAAAGAAGACTGGGAAGCTCAGGATTGTCTTCGCTGTATCGGTTTTAAAAAGAACATGAACGAGCCTCATCAGACAATGGGTGGCGAGCATCACGAATGGTACTTTAAGACCGAAGAAGAAATGCGGCTTTTGTTCCCGGACTGCCCGGAAGCTTATGATAACACAATAAAAATTGCGAATATGTGTAACCTTACGATTCATCAGTACAAAACGATGGAACTTAAAGGCACACTGCCGCGATTTGCTTTGCCAGAAGAATTCCAGACTCACGGTGAAGATTACGCAAAAAATCAGGATGACTATATGCGTCACCTCGTCGAAAAGGGGCTTCGCATGCGCTATAAAGAAATTACTCCTGAAATCCGCCAGCGGTGCGAATACGAAATGGGAATCATCTTAAAGATGGGCTTTTCCGGCTACTTCCTTATCGTATGGGAATTCATCAACTGGTCAAAATCAACTTACGACAACGTAAACAACCGGCCGAAACCTTACATGCCGATTGGACCTGGGCGAGGTTCGGGCGCGGGAAGTCTGGTTGCATACTGCCTTACAATTACGGACATTGACCCTTTCCGCTACAAACTGATTTTCGAACGATTTTTGAATCCTGAGCGAGTTTCCATGCCGGACTTCGACGTTGATATGGATTTCGACTATCGTCAGGACATCATCCAGCACACGCGCGATTTGTACGGAGACAAAAAGGTCGGTCACATCGTTACGTTTGGTACGTTAAAGCCCAAAAACTGTATTGCTGATGTAGGACGTACTCTTGGTATTCCGCTTTCTGAAGTCAATATGCTTAAATCTAAAGTTTCTGAAAACTTAAAGACTAAGCTTAAAAACTGTTTTGAGCCGCCTAACGAAAAATTCCCTGACGGCGGTCAGCTTGCAGAATTCAGGCACGACCCGCGCTATGAAAAACTTTTTGACCTTGCATTAAAACTTGAAGGCTGTAAAAGAAACACAGGTCTTCACGCTTCGGGAATGGTAATCGGCCTTACGGAACTGCCGAACTGGGCCCCGGTTTTTATGGATTCCAAAACGGGCAAAGTCGGCGTTCAGTACACAATGGACATTATCGAGCCGTGCGGTCTTGTAAAATTCGACTATCTTGGTCTAAAAACACTTTCCCTCATCCGTTATGCAGAAGATATCGTAAACAAGCATAAAAAGCCCGGCGAGCCTGACTTTTTGTGTGCAAAGGTAAGCGAAACTGACCCGAAAACCTTCGAACTGTTTAAGCGGGGGGACTCTGCAGCGGTCTTCCAGTTTGAATCTCCGGGCATGCAGAAAATTTTACGTCAGTTCCAGCCGGAAAAACTCGAGGACTTAGTTGCCTTAAACGCTCTTTACCGTCCCGGTCCTATGGATTACATTCCAAACTACATCGACGGAAAATGGAAGCCGGAAACAATTCATTATCCTGACCCTTGCCTTGAGCCGATTCTAAAGGAAACTTACGGTGTTATGGTCTATCAGGAACAGATTATGCAGGTTTCCCAGAAAATTGCGGGATTCTCTCTCGGTGGTGCTGATATGCTCCGTCGTGCTATGGGTAAAAAAAAGCCTGAAGTCATGATGGGCAAAAAAAAGGAATTTGTTGAAGGGGCTGTTGCGCAGGGCTTTGAAGCAAAGCACGCCGAAGACATCTTCGAAATTATGATTCCATTTGCCGGTTACGGTTTTAACAAATCTCATGCGGCAGCTTATTCTGTTCTTGCTTACCGCACAGGATGGCTTAAAGCAAATAAGCCTGCTGAATTCATGGCGGCAAACCTTACAAACGAAATTACTTCTACCGACGGTTTGCCTGCTTACATTGCAGAAGCACGCAGAATCGGAGTTCCTGTAGATCCTCCTGATGTAAACCGTTCTGACGCTGTTTTTGACGTTGTTGACGGTCACATTGTTTTTGGTTTTAAGGGAATCAAGGGAATGGGTGACAGGGCGGCCCGTGCCATCGTTTATGAGCGCGAAGCAAACGGTCCATATAAAGATTTTATGGACTTTTTAACGCGTGTAATTTCCGTAAAAGAAATTCCAGGTGAAGAACGCGGCGAAGAAGAAGGAAAATCAATGCGGCAGACTGCAATCAACAAAAAAGCAGTCGAAGTTCTCATAAAGTGCGGCGGATTTGACCATCTTGACCAGAACCGTCCGACTTTAATTTCAAATCTTGACCGTGCCTACGCCTATGCCGAAAAAATTGCCTTTGGTGCAGATGACGGTCAGCTTTCTCTTTTCGGCGACACTGACGAAAAAGAATATGCCGATTTCGTTTTTGAGCAGGTTGAAGACTGTTCTACTCTCGAAAAGCTCAACATGGAAAAAGAGCTGATTGGCTGTTATGTTTCAGGTCATCCTTTGGACGATTACAAAAAAGCTTACGATAAGGCGAGTGTAAATTCACTCAATATCGCCCGTGTTGCAAAAGATGACAAAGCCGAAAAAGATGCTGTTATTGCTGCAAACGGCGGAAACGCATGGAAGGCAAAAAATGCCGGAAGAGTTCATACTGCTGTCGGTATGGTTATGGAACTTCGGCAGATAAACACCAAAAAAGGCGATCAGATGGCTTTTGCAAAACTTCAGGACTACAACGGCTCATTTGACCTTACATTCTTCCCGAAAACCTGGGCGGAATTAAAAGGTAAGGTCGAAAACGATAAAATCTACGCTTTTAAAGGCAAAATCGATTCAAGCCGCGAGCAGCCTTCCATGATTGTTGATTCAATCGAAGACCCAAAAACTCTTCAGGAAAAGGCAATTGAAGAAGTTCACATTCAGCTGGATTCAAATTTTGCTGATGAAAGGCAGATTTTTAACCTTAAAGAATATCTTTTTGGTGCCAGCGGAACATGCTCAGTCTATTTCCACCTGGATACCGAAAAAGACACTTATATCGTTAAGGCTTCAAATCAGCTTACGGCACCTGCTACGAAAGAATTTGCCGAAGATTTAAAGGCAATTCCTTTCGTAAAAGATGTGTGGATGGTGTAGGCAGGTATTTTTAAGGAGTTTGGCTTATCCTTGAAACTGGTCAATCTGTCGTCCAGATTTTGGAGAGCATTAGAAGGGATTAAAGCAGCTTTCTGGTAAGGCCTCTGTACTTTTTCCTTTGTCTTTTTTGGTTTTAATCAGTATATTTTAGATATGGTAAATTTGTTTTCAATTTTAACATCCGTCGTTTTGATTTATACAATTTTATGCTTTATCAGGGTAATGCTTTCCTGGTTTCCCGGGGTAGAATATTCCAGATTCGGCGCAGTGCTTTCACAGATTTGTGATCCGTATCTTAATATTTTCCGCCGATTCAGGTTTCTGCGTTTTTCGGCATTTGATTTTACACCGGCGATTGCCCTTTGTGTTTTAATGGCTCTTCAG
>NZ_JAZOUG010000022.1:0-4848 GCF_045657965.1 Treponema sp.
TTTTTCTATTTTGATGATAAACTTTTTTGTTCTCAAAAAAAAGACTGTTTACTTTGAAAAACAGCCCTAAGTTGTATTTTTTTAGTTTAACTATTGACAACTTGGGGCCTTATATGTGTTATGCTTTTCTTTATTATATCCTTTCGGAATTTCTATTTTTGTAGCAGGTTCTGGAGTCAGATTATTCATTCTGTAATAGTCTTCATTCCAAATTATATTACTACATCCTTTTCCATTTGCATTATAATTGGTACAGCCTAAAAAATATCGCCCGTCTTTTTGTTGTCGTGCTATTAAGTAACCGTCGCATTTATCACATTTTTGGATTGATAATTTTCCTGCTTCTATTTTGTTTGTCATAAAATCACAAACTTCAGGGTCATTCATGCAAATCCATAAATTAAGACCATAAGCAGCTTTTACTTTATGCTGGAGCGGATAGCCGCAAATCGGACAGGATTTTTTGAATACACTTCCAGCCTTTACATCTTCATTCCAATCGCCTTTTAACACAACATTTTTATAATCGTGTTTTATCTCCAAAAGAAATTCAGACGGATTTTCTTCCGGTGCGATAAAATACACACGGTTCTTAGTGCGCGTCATTGCGACATAAAAAAGGCGGCGTTCTTCTGCAGCTTCAATTGAATCATCGCGTTTTACGACATAATTTAACACGGGATCATTTTCAATTTTAGAAGGAAATCCATAAGTTTCATTTTTTCCATTGATAACAATTACATTATCATAGCCCAAGCCCTTTGAAGCATGGGCAGTCATAAATGTAATTTTTAAATCCGGATATTTCAGGCATTTTATTTTGTTTCCATAATCTTTATATTCAAAAAGACTAGAACGCTCTAAATTTTTACCGTCAAAACCGAAACGACCTAGTAAAAGAATTTCCTGTTTTTTAGAATCCTTTCCTTCTTTTTTATTAAATTCCAAAATTTGTTCTATTGCTGTTTCAACAGATTTTGCAAGATTGTAGTTCGAGTTTCCACCGAATCTTTTTTGTTTTGAATCATACGTATAAATGATTACAGGATCTGTAATTGTCTTTGGCGATTTTAAAGTCTTTCTAATTTGTTCTGTATTTTTTTGAATAAAGTTACCCGCAATATCAATTACTTCCTGAGAATTTCGATATGTCTTCGTGATTTTTAAAAGTTCTGCGTATCCCATGATTTCAGAAAACTTTGTAAACAAAGTTATATCAGAGCCACTGAAAGCATAAATTGACTGCCAGTCATCACCAACTGCAATTATTTTTGCACTTGTAACATCATGCAAAGCACCGACTAAATCAAATCGTTGGCGAGAAATGTCCTGATATTCATCAACGATTATGTATTTAAAATCAATCTGGTCACTTACGGCTTTTGATTCTTTTAAAAGGCGAGCAGATTTATTTATCATATCTGAAAAGTCAATTGCATTATTTTTGTGAAGATAACGCTCATATTCAAGATAACATTCCTTGCAAATTCCCAAAAATAATTTTGTGCGGACATTTTTTGTCTGATTTGCCCATTCATCAAACTGTTCAACTGAATATCCGTTGGTTTTAAAATTAGAAATGAATCTGTCCACAAGATTAATCAGCTTTCTGATATACCTGCTTGAGTCTTGGTTTGAAATCTTATTCATAACTTCTTTGTTGTCGCGTGGATTTAAAACAAAACCAAAAGATTCAAGTTTTTCCTTTAAATGTGCAAGTAATTCCCGACCGTCGTTATATTGGGAGCATGTACAGATAAGGTTTGTTCCATGCTGACGGTGAATGGCAACTTTATCTCGCATTGCTTTATTGTACTTTTTTAATTCTTCCTCTGAGTATCTGTTACTAAAACCGTCTTCTGTAACTCCAAAATGTTCGATGTACGCTTCGTTTCCATTCTGAGAGATTTTAAAATCAGGTGTATAGGGCTTCTTTGCGCCTTCGATATTGTATTTGTAGCATGGCTCATATTCATAGTCGATATTATTCAGATAAAGGAAGTTTGCAATTTGAACTTCTTCCTGCGAACGCAATACTTCATTTTGAATTGTTTCATATTTTTTAGTCCGCGAATTTTTTATTTCAACTTGATAGTCTACTTCACCAAGCTCGCTTTTCATCGTTGAAAAATTTGAAGCGGACAAATTGGTAAAAAACTGATTTTTATCTTTTACTTCAATCGGAGCGTCAAAATATGTTGCAAAGAATTTTATCAAGTCATCGACAAGTTTCTGATTTTGAAGAACAGAATCACGAAAATAATCTTCAAGAACAAAATATAGTTTTTCGTTTTGAACAATATTCAGCTTTTCATCATTTTCTTTATGCAGGATTGCATTTCCTGTAGAGTGGAAAGTAGTAATCGGACAGTCAATTTTAAGTTGCTTGTTGATTTTATCCTTTAATTCTCCAACAGCTTTATTTGTAAATGAGACAACAAGAATTTCTCGTGGATTTATATTTTTCTTTTCTACAAGATACTTAACTTTTGCCGCAACTGTCGTAGTTTTCCCTGCTCCCGCACCTGCAATTACAAGACAATAATCTTCATCTGTAAGAACAACTCGACGTTGGTCATCATCGAGCATAATGTTTGGGTCAACTTCTGACAGTACTTTATCAAGATAATTTTTTTCTGTTTCAAGTTTTTCAGCAATAAATTTTTCATTATGCTCATTAACAAGTTTTTTTAAGTCCAAATATTTAGTGATGAGGGATGTAATTGTTTTTTCTGAAATACTGTTTTTCTTGCAGAAATCTGATAGCAAATCATCATTTTTTAATTGTTGGAAATATGAAATCACTTCTTTTTTAGCTTCTATTTCCTTTAGATATTCAGATTTTGCAATATATGAATCTTGTGAAAGTAAGCTGTCTAAAAATGTTTGTAATTGTGAAATTTCTTTTATTTTTGGATTTTCTGATTGAGTAGATATATTATTTTTATCAGAAGTTGCTTTACTTCCAAAAATGCGATTAAAGACAGACATCACAAATACCTATAATCGATTATAGCATAAATACAGCATTTTTGGAATTTCCTACCTTAATTCGACCTAAACTTTCCACGCCAGTGGCGTGTGAGCATAACAATGAGTTAAACCGCAAAAACGGTTCTGCCAACGGCAGAATTGGCGCAAAAGTTGCGGTGGCGTAAAGCCACGAAGAGCAACTTTTGTGCCAAAGTTTTTGTCGGCTTTGAACTTCTTGTTATGTGATTTTACTTACTAAACGCCAATTCCAAATGCTTCTTTTCTTTTACACAATCCAACAGATAATAATTGATTATATTCTGATAAGGCATGCCTGTTTCGTCTGCCATATTCTTAAAATATTCAATTACCTGGTCGTCAAGGCGAATTGTAATCTGTTTTTTGAGTCTATCTGCATAAGGATTTTTTATTCCATTTGAAAAATCGTAATTGTCTCTCATTTTATCTTCCTCCATATTGTGCGGCTTCAAGTGTATTTGCTTTTCTTGCCGATATGATTCTAATTCTGTCATTTTCCCTATAACAGTGACAGACAACCAGCATATGTAACTCTGAACTTAGTCCAAGCATTACAAATCTGTCTTCATCCATACTTGAATGGTCAGGATCTGCAATTAAGATTGCGTTTTCATCATAAAAAACACTTTTTGCTTCCTCGAAAGTTACTTTATGTTTCGTATAATTCAATTCTGCTTTTACAGGATCCCATTCAAAAATTATTTCATCCATAATTATATTATAATTATACTATACTGATTTTGTCAAATAAAAAGGCGGGCTTGACCCGCCGTATAAAAAATCAGGCTTGACTTGATTTTTACCTTTTTTCACCCTATAAAAGCCGCAGCCTCAGGCTCTCCTTTCTCGTTGCAAGCAACTGCGAGAGGATAGTCCCATTCGTCCGACTTGCCATAAAGCCAATACTCAATAAAGCAGTTTCCCGGTTTTTTTGACAGATTGATATAAACTGCGTAAGTGCTATAAGTTTCCAGAATTTTATTGTATTTGTAATCAAATTCCTTGTCAGCAAATGCAATGACTTTCACTTCGTTTTCATCGAGACTCTGTGCAAGATTTTCAAGGTACTTGAAAGCTTCGCTTAAATCCGTCTGTGATGTTTCCTCATCGAAACGCACATAATATCGAATGTCAGCTTCCCCGCGTTTCGCATTGCATTCATAATCTCTGAATCGTTCAATGTACGAGAATGTCCCGACTTTCGTTTTTACAGTTTTAGGAAAATTCGTCGTCGCACACGAACTCAGTGCTATTTGTAAAACTATAAAACTTAAAAATATGTAAATTGTTTTTTTCATCTTTCCTCCAAAAGCGCCCCAGTGCGGGCGTCCACATAACAATTGGTTGTACCGCAGCGGGCTTGACCCCCTGTCGGCTACGAACCTTTGTTATGGCAAATATATTTCTTATACAAAATTAGATTTCATAAATATTTTTTTATGAAATTTTCTGTACAAATTTTTGAAGCTTACACTTCTATTATTATATTTTTCCTAAGCGGCGTAAAGCCGCGTACTACCACTTCCTTGCGTAAACCCTAAAGTTCAATTTCATTTTTTAATCGAGCTTGACTCGATTAAAAAATATTCAATAGTTCTTAATTATTTTCTCTTGCGAGTTGAAGCAATATATCCAATTGAACTTGTGCATTACATTTATCTACATATTCTAAAGTCCTATTTCCACCAAGTCGCAATGCTGGCACAAAGGTAAACATCTCATTTATATCAAGAGAGCCCTTCTTCTTGGCAGCTTTTACTGCCAGTTCTGGTTCGAATAAAAAGTTTTTTATATCATCATCAAGCAGTACGTCATTAAAAAAAGATGTTATATCCC
>NZ_JAZOUG010000023.1:0-14340 GCF_045657965.1 Treponema sp.
ACAGGCGTCTAAGGCTTCCAACATCGGTGAAGTCTGCCAGTTCGCGGCTGCTGGTAAAGAGATGGGCAAGAAGTCCCTCTCTGAAATCGCTATGAGCTACGGATATGTGTACGTCGGACAGATTGCTCTCGGCGCTAACCCTGCACAGGCTCTCAAAGTCATCCAGGAAGCGGAAGCCTACAACGGTCCATCCCTCATCATCGGATACGCTCCATGTGAATTGCACGGCGTTAAGGGTGGTATGAACCACTGTCAGGACGAAATGAAGGCAGCCGTAAAAGCCGGCTACTGGAACCTGTTCAGCTTCAACCCTGCTCTTAAAGCAGAAGGCAAGAATCCGTTCACACTCACTTCTAAAGAAGGTGACGGAACTTACCAGGTATTCCTTAACAATGAAACACGTTACAGTGCACTTACACGCAAGTTCCCTGAACGTGCAAAAGTTCTCTTCGACCGCAACGAACAGGCTGCTAAGGCTAGATTCGTTCACCTGCAGAAGCTGGTTGAGTTGTACAAATAAGTTTTATGCTGCACACTTTAGAGTGTCAGCGTAAAACACTATGACACGACCTGCCTGACGGCAGGCGTGTCAAATCAGCCTGAACCGACACCTTTGGTGCGGTTAAAACCATAGCGGAAATGCGAACGCCGTTTCCTTTGTACTGAAGGGGACGGCGTTTTTTTATCTGTAGAAAGTCGAAAGAATATGATAAATCTTGCAAAGTCAAGCGAAACTGTCTAAGCAAAAACGCCACTTGTGAGGAAAGTCCTTCGAAAATCAGTTTTGCCCGCATAGTTTATTCCTTTTTGTTAACTCTTTCTGAATATGTGGTACAATATAATTCCAGGGAAGGTCAAATATGATAATTCAGGATCCAGAACATATTTTTGATGCGGAAGAATTTGCCCGTTCGATAGAAAAATCCGCTATGGGTGCTTTTATGAACGATAAACTTAACGATTTAATCGACCGCGAAATTGACCGTGATATGGAGCGGACTTTATCCGGCAAAGGTGACATAGACGAAGAACTTCTTTGCAGCGATAACGATAATGATTCTGAAGCGGATAGACTTTTCTTTGGAAAGCGGATTCCAAATGAATTGTTCATTCAATCACTGGGTGAAGGCTATAATTATGAACCTGAATTTCTGCTTCAAAAAGCTTTCCAGGATATGGCGGACGGAAATTTTACAGCTGCATGGAACGAAATTGCAGAGGTTTATGGCACAGAGACTGCAGACAGGTTCATAAAAACAGGAAAAATTTAATTTATAAACTTCTTAAAATCTGCTTATGCTCATCACTTACCCTGAAACTTTCGCAGGCTTTTTGAATTGTTTTTCTGCGCACCCAGTCAGTTAAGATTGATTTGTCTTTAATGAAAGGAAGTGTTTCTTCCCAGTGTTTTGCAAGAGCTGTTGCGAAAAACCATGCTGTCATCATGTTGATGTAATATAAATCTGATTTTATATCGGCAACAAGCTGTAAATACTCACTTTTAAAATTTTCATCAAGATAAAAGCACATAATCATGCGGATTCCAAAACGGATTTGATATTCTGATTTTTTATCAGGAGTTACTTTAATCCACTTTTTTATAATCGAGAGAAGTTTTTCGGTATTTTTCTTAAAAACTTTCGGTGTACACTGATCACAGGTTGCCCAGTTATTTACAAAAGGCAGAAACTTATTAAGTTCTGTAATACATTCATCAAAATCTTTTATCTGTTCAATCAGAAATCCGTGAATCTGGTTTTCTTCAAAACTTTCATGTGGGAGTGAGTGTAAAAATATCTGGTAGTTTCCGGAACGGAACAATTCTTTTGCAATTTCACGAAGCTTTGGAGTACGCACACCTATAATTTTATCTGATTCCACATTTGGTATTAATTTTGCATTGAAGTCTTTGTATTTTGAGTCAGAAAGGGTATATAATTTTTTCTGCAGTTCAGTCATGGGAAAATAACGCCTGAATTATGATTAATCATCCGGAAAAAGATTTTTAACTTCTTTTATTTTTATTTCCTGAATGTATGATTCTTCTTTTTGTTTAAGGCTGTCACCTTCAAAATTTGTGTTGTTAATATATTTCATGTAAACTTTTGATGTTTCCGGGTCAAAAAAAATTTTTCTTGGCAGGTTTCCGCCTGTATTTGATTTTGTTACAGGAATTTTTAACTGTTTCAGATAATCAAAAGCAAATTTAATATTTGTGGCTCCAACCTGTGCTCCGTTGTTTTCATTTTGATTAAAAACATTGCTTCCGCCAAAAACTTTCGCACTTAAATTTTCAAGAATTGCGCCTTTTGCGACTAAATCTTTTATAAGTAAATCGATGGCATACTCGCCGAATTTACCCATTAGAACTTCGCCCTGTGCGTTGTCTATGCTGGTATCTTTTGCAAGCATAAAATGATTAATTCCGCCGATTTTATTTTCATCATCATAAAGGGCAATACTTATGCACGAGCCGAGAACTGTAGAAATCATTTCAGGACCACTGGAAGCGTAATACTCTCCAGGGTAAATAGTGATTATCTTTTTATTAAAATGCGAGTCGAAATATGTATTCATTTTTATTTAGAAGAATGTAACTTCCCCGGAAGCTGCACCCTTTTCTATGTCGAAACCGGCAATTTTACCCGCAGCTTCTTTGTGTGCTGTGATGGTAAAATGTTTGATAACGTCTTTAAATTTGTCGCTTCTGATTTCCCAGTTTGAAATACCCCGTTCATTAATAAGAGAAGCTTTCTTTGTAAGAAGTGTCTGCTGAGAATCTTTTAATGCTGAAATAAAATCGGTGATATCATTTGCTATTTTTCCAAAATCCATAAGATTCTGCTGTACAACAACACACTTGTTCTGGAATCCTTCCGGGAAGACAGTGAAGTTTGAAATGATGTTATTTAAATTGTTTTTACCGGCTTTAAGTTCTTCAAAGAATCTTTCTTTATCTTCACGCAGAGTCAGCATATTTTTATTGTCGATGTTAATTGATGTGGTAAAACTTTCGAGCATATTACTGGTATCCTGAATGAAATTTTCAAGAAGTGTCTGCATTTCATCCAGAGAGGTATTAGCCGAATTAATAAGATTGTCCATGTCTGTAACAGAATCCTGAACAGATTTTATCGCATCGTTTTTAGATACTTCAATCTGCTGTAAAATACGCACGTGATGTAAGCGGCTCATAACCGGACGAAGTCCGTCAAAGACTGAATAAATTGTGCGTGCTCTCTGTGTAATATTCTGACAGGTATGAAGTAAATCTTTCTGTACAAGATGGTAATTATTAAACTCGTTAAGAAGGTTCTGGAAATTTTCGATTACAGTTGTGAGCCGTTTGTCGATATTGTCAAAGCTTGCAGAAAAATTGTTTAAAAAGCGTGACTCAAAATCAAGGCGTGAATTATCGATTGAATCAAGAATTTCGATAACCTGCTGCCAGTTTGAATTGAAAATCGAGTAACTTTTTGTTACATGTTCGTTAATATCATCAAGAACATCACAGGCAAGTTCATAGAGTGAAATATTAAAACAAATGTAATCCAGTTCTTCGTCTGAACCGCTTGCTGGAACCGGGGAATTTGTAATTTCGCTGATACAGCTGACAACATGCTGTAAAGACTGATTGATAATATCCTGCAGCTGCAAGCCTTCCATAGCTTTTTGAATCGGCGTGTAAATCGAATCAATTTGATTTTCCATGGTTGTGAGCGGGCTCGTAACGCTTGAAATCAGCCGTTTTACATCAGAAGAATTTTCAGATCCCTGAGATGAAAGATTTTTTTGAGAATTTATGATTCCTGAAAAAATTGATTTAAGGCCGTTAATGTATTCAATAAGGTGTGATTCTTCTTCGCTGAGTTTATCTGCAAAAAGGCTCATATCACCGGAAAGACGCTGTAAATTTTCGGTAATGCGGCTGAATGCCTGACCTTTTTCACCAGATTTGATTGAAACTACCATGGCATTTAAAGCAATCAGACTCATTTGCTCTGAATCCTCTTTTATGCCGGCAATCATTTTATCAAGTTTGCTTAAATCATCGATTTTTTGATTAAGTTTATCAAAGAGCGGATTATATTTTGCACTGTAATCAATAAAAACTTCTTTTTCTTTTGCTGCAGAATCGTCCTGAGCATAATTGAGTTTTGAAAGCATATCACGTAAAGACTGAAGGGAAGTATGTCCGTTGCGGTTCATAAGCATAGGAAACAAATTTCCAAGCTGGAGAAATGTGCTTTCTGATTTTGAACTGATTGAGTTAATTCTTGATACAGCGTCGTTAAGTTCCATAAAGTATTCCTTTAATTTTTATTCAGTAAATTCTGCGGAGAGATTATTTAAATCTTCATCCGAAAAATTTCCATTGTCAAACATTTCCATTTCGTTATATTCGTATGAATGCTGCAAAATCCGGCCGGCAGCCGTTTCTATTGCTTTAACAAATTTGCACTGCGGATCGGTGAGTGCAAGCGGTTTTCTTAAAGCAACAGCATAACTGACCCGCTCATCTTTTGGCAAAAATCCAACGAAATCCATTTTGATTCCAAGTTTGTTTTGAACAAGCGAACGAAGTCGTTTAGCCATGTCCAGATCCTGGGCAGTTTCGCCCATATTTACAATTACCTGCGGTCTGTACTTTGCAAGTTCAGACAGAGGTTCAGCAGTTGTCTGTGTAAAAGTCTGCGAAGTTTTTTCGATTAAATCGATGAAAGAAGTTTCGGTGCCTGAGGTACTGTTTTTGATATAGTCATTTATAAAAAGCCTTTCTTCACTTCGGGCTTTAAATTGCTGCATAAAAAATCTGAATGAAGCAGCTTTTAAAAAAGAATATGCATTTAAAACTGATGTAATTTCTGGGGTTGTAACAAGAATTGAGTTGTAAGTTGTTAAATAAAAGTCCAGTGTGTTGTAGGTGGTTCCGGCTCCCAGATCAAGAATTACATAATCTGTATCGAGAGAATTAAGTTTACGGATAATTTTTCGCTTTGTTGAAGCGTCCATATTTGCAGTGCCGGGATAAAGACAGTCACCGGCGATAAATTTTAAATTTTCAATTCCAGTTTCCTGTAAAAGCTCGGTCAGTTCAGCTGCCTGTTTATAAATAAAATTTCCCATGCCTGCGTGATTATTTTTTAAACCTAGCAGGGTATGCAGATTTGCCCCGCCAAAATCAAAATCACAGAGAATAACACGCTTTCCTTTTTGAGCAAGAGTAATAGCAAGGTTTACTGCAGTAGAACTTTTGCCGACTCCGCCTTTCCCGCTGGCAATAGGGAGAATATTAACCATATCTTAAAAATTGTAATGCAAATTCTGTCAAAAATAAAGATAAATTTCTGTTAATTATAGAGAATTATTGGTGAACGTCTTAAAAATTTGAATTTTTTGCTGTTTCAACGTCACTTTCTATAAATCCGATAATTTTTTCTAAATCCAATACAAGAATAAAACTTTCTCCTCTGCGTGCAACTGATTTTACGAAGTGACGCTGCTGTTCCGGAATTCCGTAAGAAACAGAATCGGCTGGAACCATTGTGAGTGAACTTACAACATCAACACTGTCGGCAATAATTGAAAATTCGAATGGTTTGTCATTTTCCTGAGGAAGTTCCAGATCAATGACTGAAGTTGTTGAAAAATCCTCACTTGGATTGAAGCCGAACAGTCTGCGTAAATCAATGATAGAAACAACAGAGCCGCGAATATTCATGACACCTTTTAAGTATGGTAAAGAATTTGGAACGGGTGTAAGAGAGGTGAAATTAAAGACTTCTTTGACATGAGTAACTGGAACTGAAAAAATTCCTTCTCCAAGATTAAAAGAAAAATATAATTCTTCACTAGTATTTGTTTGTTTCATTTGACGACTCCCTTAAATTAGCTTAAAATATTTTAATATGGAATGATGAATTTCACAACAGAAATCATTAGTTCACAAAAATATCAGGAGTTTTCACTATATGGCTGCAAAAAAAACAGAATCAGTAACTATAAAGTGGCATGGAACTGCCGGCATTGAACAGGCTCATGCCCTTCGCGATGAACTCCTGGCAGCTTTCAAAAATAATAAAATTCTTCTCGATATTTCAGAAGTTGAAGATATAGATATCACCGGTGTGCAGTTAATTGTTTCTGCAAAAAAAGAAGCACAAAAATCAAATAAAGAATTTTTCATAATCGGTAAAATTCCAGATGTAATCGTGGAGTTTATTTCAGCGAGCAGCATTTCTTTAGAAGAATATGCACTTCCAGAAGGTGAGGAGATAGGCTAATGCTTGAACAGTTAAATTCAGTTTTCTTTGAAGAAGCAAATGAACTCCTCGATAATCTTGAAGAACAGCTTTTGACTTTAAGTGACAATCCAACTGACTCCGAAACTATTTCTGCCGTATTCCGGGCAATGCATACAATTAAAGGTTCTTCTGCAATGTTCGGCTATAATGACATTTCTGCATTTACTCACGAAGTAGAATCGGCACTTGATCAGGTCCGTAACGGAATTATTCCGGTTGAAGCCGAATTAATCGACCTTACTTTAAAAGCACGCGATCATATTCGAAATATGCTCGGAGCCGGCACTGAAGTATCAGAAGAAATACGCAAAGTTTCAGACAGTCTGATTCTTGAATTTAAAGTTTATATCCAGAAGCATGGCGGAAGTTCAGCAGAATCAGTTTCAGCCATTAAAAAAGCTCAGGTTCAAAAAAGTGAAGAATCGGCTCCAAGTAATACATGGCGAATTAAATTCCGCCCTTCAAAAACTATTATACAAAACGGTACCCGCCCTGAACTTCTTATAAAAGAACTTACAGAACTCGGAAAAGCAACCGTCGTTCCTTTCTATAACGAGCTTCCTCCGCTTTCTGAAATGGACAGTGAACTGTGTTATTTTTCATGGGATATTATCCTTACAACCACAAAAACTGAAAACGATATTCAGGACGTGTTTATTTTCGTTGACCAGGATACAAAAATCGAAGTCGAAAAAATCGATTTACTTCCAGGCGAAGATAACAAAATCGGGGAAATCCTTGTTGCACGCCGCGAAATTGACCGCAAAGATATCGACAAAATTATCGAAGAGCACAAATTATTAGGTACAATTCTTGTTGATAAAAATCTTATTTCAGAAGACCGCGTTCAGTCAGCTCTTGCAGAACAGCAGCACTTAAAATCTCTTTCCGATACAGGAAGGGCAATTCCTCAGGGAGCAGCTGCTTCTCAGCAGACTGTACGAATCAGCTCTCAAAAGCTTGACCAGCTCGTTGATCTTGTTGGCGAACTGGTAACATTTAATGCTCAGCTTGAACAGCAGGCAATTAAGACAGATAATGCCATTTTTAAAAATATGAGCGAAAAGTGCGGCCGCATTTCTGTAATGCTTCGTGATGTTTCAATGGGACTTCGTATGGTTCCAATAAATACACTTTTCTCTCGTTTCCGCCGCACGGTTCATGATCTTGCAGGCCAGCTCGAAAAGCAGATTGAAATGGTTACAGAAGGTGCAGAAACAGAACTCGATAAAACTGTCGTCGAAAAACTTAATGACCCGCTTCTTCACTTAATCCGGAATTCTGTAGATCACGGTATTGAAATGCCTGCAAACAGGGCAATGGCCGGTAAAGATCCGCTTGGTCATGTAACTCTTTCTGCCCGCCATGCAGGTGCATTCATTCTAATTACAATTAAAGATGATGGAAAAGGTCTTGATAAAGAAGCAATCCGTGCAAAAGGTATTCAGAAAGGTCTTATCAAAGAAGAAGATAATCTGAGTGATTCCGAAATTTATAATCTTATTTTTAATCCGGGATTTTCTACGGCAAAACAGGTCAGCTCAATTTCAGGACGTGGTGTTGGTCTTGATGTTGTTAAAAAAGATATTGCTTCGCTTGGAGGCAGTGTTTCAATCGAAACAGAAAAAGGCAAAGGAACAAGCTTTATTTTAAAAATTCCGCTCACACTTGCAATTATCGATGGAATGCTCACAACAATCGGAAATACCCGCTGTATTGTTCCGCTTAATACAATTGCCGAATGTATGCAGTATAAAGCTGATGAAGCTCAAAAAGATGATTTAATAATCACTACAGAACTTCATGGAAAGGAACTTAAGTGCATTAATCTGCGCAAATTTTTCAAAATTGATGCACCTTTTACGCAAAAACAGGAAATTGTTGCCGTATATGACAATGAAAAAGTTATCGGGCTTATTTTCGATAAAATTCTTGGAAGCAATCAGACTGTAATCAAGCCAATCGGCCGTCTTTATGACAATTGTGCCGGTATTAACGGCTCAACGATTCTTGGCGACGGCTCGGTTGCGCTTATTCTCGATGTGCTTAAACTCACTGAAATTATGCACAAGGCTACACTTACTAAGGAATAATCATGGCAAACGAACCATTTACACCAGAAGAAAAAAAGGTTTTCCTAGCAAGCCAGCCCGAACTTTCAAAGGCTCAGTTTGATGCAATTGCTGAATTTATTCAGTCAAATGTTGGAATCAAAATGCCTGAGCAGAAGCAGATTATGGTGCAGTCAAGGCTTTTATCCCGTTTAAAAGCACTTAAAATGTCTAATTTTGACGATTATATTGCTTATGTTTTTGCAGGCGGTCCACAGAGTGACGAAGAAATTGCGTTGATGATAAATGTAATTACTACAAACCTTACAAATTTCTTCCGCGAAAAACAGCATTTTGAGTACATGACAGAAAAAGCTCTTCCTGAACTTGCGGAACTTGGATACAAAGACGTAAATATCTGGTCGGCCGGCTGTTCAAGTGGTGAAGAACCTTACACGCTTTCAATAGTCATGCAGGAATTTATGCGTACAAAACCAAATACAATTAGCGGATATTCAGTTCTTGCAACAGATATTTCTTCAAATGTGCTGGGTAAGGCCATGAATGCAGTTTATCCGATGGAAAGCGTAGCAGATTTATCCATGGAGTTGAAGAAACGCTATTTTTTGAAAAGTAAAGATAAAGAAAATCCTCTTGTGCGGGTAAAACCGGAACTTCGCAGCAAAGTTGAGTTTCAGCGACTTAATTTTATGGACTCTTCTTATCCAATAAAAGGCGAAAAGCAGATAATTTTCTGCAGAAATGTATTAATTTATTTTGATAAACCTACACAGGAAGCTGTAATTCGTAAATTAATCAGTCATCTTGTTCCGGGCGGTTATTTATTTCTCGGACATTCAGAAACGATTTTTGGAATGGATCTGCCTTTAAAGACAGTTGCGCCGACGAGCTTTAAGAAGATATAAAGGACAGAATGATGGATGAAGTAATTAAGGTATTAATTATAGATGACTCAGCACTGGCCAGGCAGACAATTACTGAGGTTTTAAGTGGAATTCCTGACATTAAGGTAATTGGTTCTGCTCCGGATCCGATTATCGGTGTCCGAAAAATTCAGGCAGAACGCCCGGACGTAATTATTCTCGATATTGAGATGTCCCGCATGGATGGTCTTACTTTCCTGCGAAAAATGAACGAAACAATCGATCCGATTCCATGTGTAATCTGTTCTGCTTTAGTAGAAAAAGGCTCACCGGAGTCATTTAAAGCTCTTGAACTTGGAGCTGCGGCAATTATTTTAAAACCATCTGTTGGAACAAAAAAATTCTTCGAAGAATCGAAAACCCGTTTTGCAGATGTCGTTCGTGCTGCAAATCTCTGTAATGGCAGAATAAAACAGCTTACACCTTCACAGGCAAGGCTTCATTCATCTTATGCGGATTCACCACGATTTAAACAGCCGGAGCCTGCTCCAGTTCAGATTGAGGATGTAGAGGAAGTGCAGGAACTTGAACCAATTTCAGAACCGGCAGCTGTAGAAAGCAAATCTGCTCTTAAACGCGATCCGGGATCACCACAGCCAAAACTTTCAGCTGATGTAATTCTTGAAAAGCCTAATCCTTCACTGGCACCGATTGATACTACAGATATTGTTGTTGCTGTCGGGGCAAGTACAGGCGGAACAGAAGCTCTAAAAGATTTTCTTACCATGCTGCCGGCTGATTCACCTGGTATTGTAATTGTTCAGCATATGCCGGAACATTTTACCGCTTCGTTCGCACAGCGTTTAGACGGATTATGTAAGATTTCGGTCCGTGAAGCCGAAGACGGGGATATTGTTCAGCGGGGGCAGGCTTTAATTGCACCGGGAAACCATCATCTTCTTTTGAAGCGTGAAGGAGATGAATATTATGTTGAAATAAAAGACGGTCCGCTTGTTTCCCGTCATCGTCCGTCAGTTGATGTTTTGTTCCGTTCGGCAGCCCGTTATGCTGGAAAAAACGCAATTGGTGTTATAATGACAGGTATGGGGGATGATGGAGCAAAAGGCATGAAGGAAATGCATGATGCCGGCTCATACAACATTGCCCAGGACGAAGCAACCTGTATTGTATATGGAATGCCCTGCGAAGCAGTAAAAGCAGGTGCAGTCGACAAAATAGTCCCTTTGCAGAACATTGCAGGGGAAATCTTAAATATTGCAAAGACAAAACATTGGAGGTAAACAAATGTCAAAAAAAATTCTTGCAGTAGATGATTCAAACTCAATCAGAAAAAGTATTTCATTTATCCTTGGTCAGGAAGGTTATGAAATTGTTGAAGCTGTAGATGGTGTTGATGCTCTTGCAAAGGCAAAGGCAGATAAATTCAATCTCGTAATTACAGATATTAACATGCCTAATATGGACGGAATTGAACTTACAAAGCAGCTCCGTGCCACAGAAGGCTATAAATTTACACCGATTATTGCACTTACAACAGAAAACCAGCAGTCAAAAATGGAAGAGGGTAAAGCATCTGGCGCTACAGGCTGGATTGTAAAGCCGTTTACTTCTGAAAAACTGATTGCTGTCGTAAAAAAGATTATCGGTTAATTAACAATCTTGCGAAATTTCTCGCACACAGGAGCACTTATGAAAAGTATTCGCAGCGCAATGACAATTTTTGTCTCACTAGTAATTATCGTTACAGCATTAACACTGTCTCTTATTTCTGTCACTATCACAAAAGGTGCAGTAGAGGAACAGTCCCTTACAAATATGGAAGCTCTGGTCGAAAACGTTGCAAAATATGCTGACGTTACACTTCAGTCTGATTTAATTGCACTGCGTACAATTGCTGAATTTCCAGTGTTAAAAAGCAGCGGAAGCGTTGTGGAAAAAGCACCTCAAATTGCTGAATACATTTCAAGTGTTGGTAAAGACGCAAAATATTTCATTCTCTCTGATACGGAAGGTCATGCTTATACTTCAGACGGAATTGTCCGTGAAATACAGCATCGTGACTATTATAAGGAAGCTGTTAAAGGTAAAGCAGTTATTTCAGGTCCAATTGTAAGTGCCCGTGGTGAACCGTCTATTTATGCTTCTGTTCCTGTGTACGATTATAACAGAAGAATAAAAGGTGTTCTTGCAGCAAATATTTCAGTAGAGATTTTAAAAACCTTTGCAGAAAATCTCAAAATCGGTATAAACGGAAAGCCTTTCATCATTAACAAAGAAACTGGTGTTATTATTTACGCAAATAACGAAGAATATGTACAAAATGCAGAAACCTTTGAACATCTGGCAAAAACAGCCGAAAAAAGCTATGAATCTCTTGCGAATGTTTCTAAAAAAATGATGAACAGTGAAAGCGGCAGCGAGGTTATCCGTATTTATGGAAAGCCATACCTCATTGCTTATACTTCACTTCAGTCTTCAAACTGGGCAATTGCGCTTAATGCTCCGGCCAGTGATTTTGAATCTGCAGTCAGTACTCTTGAAACACTTCTGTCTATTTTTACTGTCCTGATTATCATTATTGGGGTCGTAATTGCTTTCCTGTATGCATCGTCGATTGCCCGTCCAATCAACGGAATTTACGGAATCTTAAGTTCTGTTGCTGATGGTGATTTAACTGTCAAAAAAGACGAAAAACTCATTAAACGAAAAGACGAACTTGGAAAGATGAGTCATGCTCTTTTCGATATGGTTGATTCTCTGGTTCGAACTATTGAAAATGTCCGTGAAACAGCAATGCAGGTTCGTTCTGGTGGTGAACAGCTTTCTTCTTCAAGTCAGTCGGTTTCTTCCGGGGCAAGTGAACAGGCAGCTTCTACTGAAGAAATGAGTGCTACAATGGAGCAGATGACAAGTAATATTCGTCAAACTGCAGATAATGCCGCAAAAACAAGTGAAATTGCAAATATGGCAGCAGCAAAAGGTGAGCAGGGCGGAATTGCTGTTCAGGAAGCCGTTACAGCTGTAGAAACAATTGCAGAAAAAATCGGAATTATTGAAGATATTGCAGGTCAGACAAATATGCTTGCACTTAATGCAGCAATTGAAGCAGCCCGTGCCGGAGAAGCTGGAAAAGGTTTTGCTGTTGTTGCGGGTGAAGTACGTAAACTTGCAGAAAGGACTCAGGCTGCAGCCGGTGAAATCAGTGAAATTTCTGCAAAAACCCTGGAAACAGCTGAAAATGCAGGCAAGCTTATAAAAGAAGTTGTTCCGAGTATCGAAAATACCTCACAACTGGTTGAAGAAATTGCAACCGCAAGCCGTGAACAGGATAATGGAGCACGACAGGTTTCAACAGCAATCATTCAGATGGATACAGTTGTTCAACAGAATGCAAGTGCTGCAGAAGAAATGGCTGCCATGGCAGAAGAGCTTAGTGCTGAAGCACAAAGACTTGTTCAGACAATCGCATTCTTTAAAACAGGAAGTCACGAAAACGAAAATTTTGTCGTAACTCCGATTGCACATGCTGCGGCAGAAGAAGCCAAAAAAGAAGAAAAGAAACAGGCAGTATCTGCACCAGTAGAAGTTAAAGCGGAAGACAAACCGGCAAAACCTGCTCCAAAGAAAATTAATAAAGCAGCTATAAAAGAGCCTGCCGGTGTGCAGACACAGCCGGTAAAAAAAGCTCCACAAGCTTCACAGCCGGCAGCTGAAAAAAAGGTCAGCGGTACGGTAAAGCCAAAAACTACTGCTGATTTGATAAATGATGCTGACTTTGAAGAATTCTAGGAAAAAGGCCTATGATTACGAACTATTTAACCTTTACTGTTGATGATTCAACTTATGCACTTGATGTTGATTCTGTGCTTGAGGTATTAAATTTCTCAAATCCGACGGCAGTTCCCTGTGCTCTTCCTTATATCGAAGGACTGATTTATTCTCGTGAACAGGGAATTACAATTGTAAATTTCAGAAAACGTTTTGGTCTTACAGAGCATGAAATCGACAAACGCACAAAAATTATTGTAGTCGAGGTTCCTTCTCCAAAAGAAGACGATGAAAATCATATTACTTTGTATGGACTTGTAGCAGATTCTGTTCAGGATGTAGTACAGATTTTTGAAGAAGAACCGGTTAAAGATTTATCCAGTCCGATTCCGGCAGAGTTTATATCAAGCGTACTTAAATATAATGAGTCTGCAATGTTTGTTTTAAATCCCAGCATGCTTTTTAAAGAAGCTGGAGAATTAAATTTGGGTGAAAAGATAAGCAAAGAATAATTTTGTTATTTTATCGCCTTAATACGTATTGACCTTAAAAGGTTTGTTTTATATTCTTTAAAACAATCGAAATAAATTTTTGGAGGAATTTCTACAAATGGCTGAATTCAAAATGAAAGATTTTGACCTTACTGGAAAAGTTGCATGGGTAACTGGTGCTTCTTACGGTATTGGTTTTGCTATCGCAAAAGCATTTGCAGCAGCAGGTGCAAAAATCGTATTCAATGACCGCGGACAGGAACAGCTCGACAACGGTCTCAAAAACTATAAAGAAGCTGGAATCGAAGCACACGGATATATCTGCGACGTTACAGACGAAGCAGCTGTTCAGGAAACAGTTAAAAAAATCGAAAAAGATGTTGGCACAGTTGACATCCTCGTAAACAATGCTGGTATTATCAAACGAATTCCTATGCTCGAAATGAAAGCAGAAGAATTCCGTCAGGTTATCGATGTTGACTTGAACGCTCCATTCATCGTTTCTAAAGCAGTTTTGCCAGGCATGATTGCAAAAGGACACGGAAAAATCATCAACATCTGTTCTATGATGTCTGAGCTGGGCCGTGAGACTGTTTCTGCTTATGCAGCTGCAAAGGGGGGCTTAAAAATGCTGACCCGCAACATCTGTTCAGAATACGGTGCACAGAACATTCAGTGTAACGGCATTGGCCCGGGATACATCGCTACACCCCAGACTGCACCGCTTCGCGAGAAGCAGGCTGACGGTAGCCGCCATCCCTTCGACCAGTTCATCTGTGGCCGCACACCGGCAGGACGCTGGCTGCTCCCGGAAGAGCTC
>NZ_JAZOUG010000024.1:0-2443 GCF_045657965.1 Treponema sp.
TTTTAAACAATTTTCTGTTGAAAACTTCAAAAAAAGTCACACATTTCCAACGATTCTAAAATGCCTTCTATTTGCTTATCCTATATTGATTTAATCAAACCATACATTTTTCAAGGTCACAGTTTGACAACGAAGAAGTCACAAATTCACAACTTCTTCTATATAAACAAATAGAATACAAATAGTTTTATAAATTTCAACAAATAGTAATATCTGTTAAAATCTTGAAAACCGTTGAATTCCTGTTACTCATTAAAAAAGACCATTTTATAAATTAGCTGTTACCAGAACATAATGTTTATCATTAGGAAGAATAACAGGCTTACTTTTAGAAAGTGTTATTCCAGAATTATCCTGTGCAATTGAAACATTTAAATCCGGGTAATATTTCTTTTTTATTAAATTTATCTGTTCTTTAAGAGTATTCCAGTTTACTCTTTCTTCAGATTCATAGCTTTTTTCCTTTACAGGCAAAAACTGATTTATAAGTGATTCTCTTGAAATAAAAATCGGTTCTGTAATGCTGTTATTTCTGTAAACAAACCAGGCATATAAATCTTTACCGACTACACTTGAAATTTCTTTATAAACAGTATAATTAATCGGAACCGAATGTTCTTTTGAAAGTTTTGTAAATTTATCCGAAAGAACTATTGTTATTCCAATACTCTTTTTTTCCTTTCCATTTTCGTCAATGTCAACATAACTCATTGATTCAAAAAAAGGTACAACACCACTTGAATTCCATGTCGCTGTAACTGTTGTATCAAGTTTTTCATCTTCACTGAAAAATTCTTTAAAGAGATATTTCTGAACATTTTTTACTTTTTTTTCACGGAATACAAATGAAGCTCCTGAAAAACATTCAAGCTGCTCTTTTATTTCTTTACCTCTCTGTTTTGGAAGCTGAAGTTCATCAAGAAGCTGCTGAAGTGAAGAATACTGAAGCACAACCGGGCTGCCAGAGCCGGCTTCCTTGTCCAGAACTGCGTGCGTTGTCATGATTGTGAGAAGAAGCCTTCCGTTTTTTCCGTAAGGAACTTTAATATCACTTGTAAGTTTAAAATTGATATTGTTATATTTCCTTTCAAAGACATTTTTCTTGACATCTTTAAGAGGAAGAGCAGCTGCAATGAAGGGGCTTGCAATATAGCTTCGGAATTTTTTTATAATTTCGCTTGCATTTTGTTCTACAGGAAAGAGTTCCTGCAGATATTTGTTTTCTTCATCAGACATTTTATGATTCCCTGCGTTTGTAAGAGTGAGCACTTAGAGAAACTTTGCCGTTTTCTAAATCTTCCTTGAAATAATCCATTGCGCACATTACAAAGTGGTTCATTGATACATTCTGCATAGCACAGAAGGCTTTAAAGATACTTCTCTCGCCTTTTGACATTGAAACCAGGAATTTTTCTTTTACTTCTCTTCTGGATGCGTTGGAAATTTGTGACTTTGAATCTGCGGAAACGGTTTTGTTTTGAGAAACCTGAGTATTTTCATCAGAATTTGATTTTGAGGCCGTTAAAACCGTTTCTCGTGCGTCTGACGGGGTATTTTGCTGTGAAAAATTGCTGTTTATTGCTTCTTCCAGAGGATTTACTTTTTTGGTAGCACCAGCGCTGAAATTTGCGTTGACTTTCATTATTTTGTCATCTCCTTTATGATTGCTTCAATTGCGTCAGAAGTTTCTTTTCGTGATGAAATTGATTTGTCTGAAACTGCATTTTTAAGAATCTGAGCTTTTACGAAAGCTGTGTCAGTCGGAATCGTAAAAAACTGAGTGTCATCAAAATTTTTCATGAAATTTTCTGCAAACAGTGACTGGAACTTCATACGTTTGTCCTGCTGATTTAAAATTACGAAAGAAATTTTTTCGAGAAGATCTTTACAGCGGATTTCTTTTGTAGTTGTGATGAGGTTTTCTATAAGGGTCTGGAATCCGTCTGCTGAAAACTGATCCAGCTTAAGGACAGGAACAATTACATCTGCACAGTTTGCAATTCCTTTTTCGAAATCCCCAAAGGCAGGTGATGTATCAAAAATAAGATAGTCAAAATCTTTCAACGCTGGAAAAACTGTGTCCTCAAAAACATAGTAATTTCGTGTGCTTGAAGCAAAACTCTGGAGGCCGCCGTTGATGGCAAAAGTCGGAAGAAGAAAGAGATTTTCAAAGTGGCTTTTTACCAGACATTTATCTACGGTTACTTTGCCGTTAAGAACGTCAGAAAGTTCATATTTGAAATCCTTTGAAAGCCATGATGATGAATTACCCTGAGGGTCACAGTCAGCCAGAATAGTTTTAAAACCTTTTCTGGCAAGTTCAATTGCACAGGTCACTGAAATACTGGTTTTGCCTGTACCGCCTTTTCGATTTAAAAAAACGAATGATTTCATGAATTCCTCCCTTTCCATGAAAATACTTAAAAATTATATAAATATATTT
>NZ_JAZOUG010000025.1:0-3210 GCF_045657965.1 Treponema sp.
TACATGCACGACAAATACTACTACGAAGCAGCAGAGCTCGCTCTCGAAGATACAGATCTCAAACGCACATTCGCAACTGGTATCGCAGGCTTCTCTCATGTCGTTGATTCACTTTCTGCAATCAAATATGCAAAAGTACGCGTTCTCCGCCGTGACTTCGACATCCATGACCGCAAAACAAAGGCTGTCATCGGAGTTGCTAAAAACATGGCTTATGACTTCGAAATCGACGGTGACTTCCCGCGCTACGGCCAGGATGATGACCGCGCAGACGATATCGCAGTATGGCTCTTGAAGACCTTCATTACAAAAATCAAGAAGCACCCGACATACCGCAATGCAGAGCCAACAACATCAATTCTTACAATCACTTCAAACGTTGTTTACGGTAAGGCAACAGGTGCTCTTCCAAACGGACGCAAAGCACACGAGCCATTCTCACCAGGAGCAAACCCTGCTTACGGTGCAGAAACAAAAGGTCTGGTTAAATCACTCAAATCTGTTGCAAAACTTCCATACCACTACGCTTTGGATGGAATTTCTAACACACAGACAATCAATCCTTCAGCTCTCGGCCATGACGAAGACGAACGCATTGCAAGCCTTGTAAATGTTCTTGACGGATACTTTGCAAAAGGTTCACACCACTTGAATGTAAACGTATTCGGCGTTGAAAAGCTCAAGGACTGCCAGGCTCACCCTGAAAAACCGGAATATGCAAACTTCACAGTCCGCGTTTCTGGTTATGCAGTACGCTTCATCAACCTTACAAAAGAACAGCAGGATGACGTTATCGCACGAACCTGCCACGCTTCGCTGTAATAAACAACTGACCTATAAAAAACAGGTCGGATAACACATAAAAAAAGCGTGGCTCCCGTCGGGAACCTGCCCCAAACACCACAGTGAGCATAGCTCAGGTGGGTTTGTGTCAGAACCCCGACTTCGCCCCGCTTTTTTTATGCATTTTATGTCTTTTTATAAAATCAGTGGGATTTGTTACAGCGAATCGTGCTCGGTTTTCATAAAAAGGTGGGCGCACCCCTGCCAAGGGCAGGGGCGGGCTTTGCGTGGTTACGCTGTCGCTTCATTCGGTAGCAATGGGATTGTCGGGCCAGACCCGACAATCCCATTGCTACCGAACGGCTTCGCCGCCACTACAATCCCTTGCGCAATTGCAAACAGAGGTACTAAATGGCTTTACAAGGTTACATTCATCAGCTGGAATCTTTTGGCTGCGTTGACGGACCTGGTTCAAGGTTTATAATATTTTTTTCAGGCTGTCCTTACCGATGCCTTTACTGCCACAATCCCGATACATGGGAAATGACTCGTGGAAAACTCTATACCGCAGATGAACTTCTCGATGAAGCCGAAGACTGCCGAGATTTCTGGGGCAAAAAAGGCGGTATCACTGTTTCTGGCGGAGAACCTCTTGCGCAGATTGATTTTTTAATCGAACTTTTTACGAAAGCAAAGGAACGAAATATCAACACCTGTATTGATACTGCTGGGGGGCCTTTTAAGAAAGAAGGCGAATGGTTCGAAAAATTTAAAAAACTCATGGAAGTTACTGACACATTGCTCGTTGACATCAAACACATTAATGAAGAAGAACATAAAAAACTTACAGGTCATACAGGAAAAAATGTGCGCGAGATGTTCGCTTATCTTGACGAAATCAAAAAACCAATCTGGATCCGTCATGTTTTAGTTCCTGGAATCACCGACAACGACGAGTATCTCACACAAACCAGAGATTTTATCCGCACTCTGCACAATGTCGAGCGGGTTGAAATCTTACCTTATCACGGACTTGCAATCACTAAGTATAAGGATTTGGGAATTACCTACCCGCTTGAAAAAACAGAAAGTCCAAGCCTTAAACGTGTAGAAAATGCCAGAAAGATTCTTGAATGTGAAAAATATACAAAGTGGAAGGAATAAAAGAAACACAAAAGACAATTTTGATGCTTTCTGCTAAAATAGAACTATGATTGAAATTTTTGATACAACAGATAAATATCCTCTTCAGAAAATCGGAAAAATGGCAGGCGTTTGCTGGAACAGCCCGGTTGATAATGCAGAAAAAAACATAAAACGGGCAAAAGACTGCATTATAAGCGGTCATGGGCGTGTTCTTGAATACGTAGATATAGAGCTTTGCATTAACGGCTATTCTGCACGTGCTATCCGGGAGTATTACACTCATATTGGAGGCAGTCCTACACGCCTTCAGGAAAGTACACGCTATGTAAACTGTGAAAAATTCGACTATTATCTTCCGCCGACAGCAGCAAAATCTGAAGAAGCAAAAAAAGCCTATGAAGAGTGTATGGAACAAATTAGAAAAAGCTATGCCATTCTTATGGAAAAAGGCGTTTCAAAAGAAGATGCAGCAAATATTCTCCCGCTCGGCATGATGACAAAAATCGTAGACAAGCGTAATCTACGGAACATGATAAATTTAATGAACCAGAGGCTTTGTACAAGGGCCTACATTGAAATCCGCTCGATGGCAAACGAAATAAAAAAAGCTTTGAGTGAATACTCAGAAGAATGGAAGTGGATTTGCGAAAATCTTTTTGTACCAAAATGCGACGTAACAGGCTGGTGTACAGAAACAAAGTGCTGCGGAAGAAGACCAAGAAAAGATACCGCGAATTAACTCAAATCATAAGAATTACACTAAAGCACATAATTTATGATGCTTAGTGTAATAATACTTAAAAGCTGTATATAGTTTCGGCTTATTTTTTTGCAAGAGATGTATTTTCTGCAGGAGTAGAATAAAAGGCTAAAACTTCGGTTGAAAATTTACTTTCAAGGTGAACCCGATAGCTTGAGATTTTTGCAACATAATTAAGTGTATGCTGTGGAGTTTTATTCTGCTTTACACGGGAAGTTCCTGCATTGTACATTGCAAGTGCTGTAATGTCATTTCCTGCGATATCCATACAATAGCGTAAATGACTCATTCCATATTTTGCACTTACTTTCGGATCAAAGAATTCAGCCTCAGTAAGTTTAGGGAATGATGCACTGTTAAGCTGGAATAATCCGCGGTCAATTGTATGATTTGTATTTGAATTAACAGCTGTTGCTTTAAACCGGCTTTCTACATAAGCAAGAGAAAATGCAAAGTCGGATCGTAGCCATGTCGTTCTGTGAGCCAAGGAGTTGGCTAAGACATTTGTCTTCCTAAGACCG
>NZ_JAZOUG010000026.1:0-8085 GCF_045657965.1 Treponema sp.
CAGCTTTTGTGTAAATACCTCCGCCTACACGGTTGAACATAGCAACCATTGAACAGCCGAGGGCATAGCCTGAAAGAATGTTCGGGAATTTGATAATCTGGATTTTTGTAAGCCAGCACTGAGAAGTTTCTGTTGAATCAAGCCAGCCAAGACCAAGGCCGAATACACAGAAAACAATGCCAAGACCGAGCAAAGCAAAACCGCCTACACACAAGCCCATAACCGATCCGCCCCGGAAAGCCACTTTAAGTGTCTGACCGATGTTTTCGGTTTTGCGAGCTTCGTTTGTAACACGGACGTTTGCATAAGTTGCAATCTTCATGCCGATAAAACCTGCCGAAGCACTCATAACAGAGCCGAGCAGAAGGGCAACTGCAACATACCAGTCCAATGCGAGCCATACGATTACAGCTACAGCAAGAACAACCCAGACCAGCACTTTATATTCGTATTCGATGAAAGTGTTGGCACCAATACGGATAGCAGAGGCGATTTTTGCCATCTGTTCCGTTCCTTCTTCGAGCTTTTTAACCTTGAAAAAGTTAAAAGCCGCATAAGCCAGGGCAGCCAGCGCTGCCAAAAGCAACAAACCGATGAAGTTCATGGTTTTTCTCCTTCCCCATAGGGAACTTTTTTTGAAATTGCACCATGATACCACATCGGTTTATCTAAGTTTTGATTAAAATATGGATTTTTCCGTACTTTATACATTCATGACAGACAAAACTGACATGAATAAATATTACAAATCTTTACCTGTGATTTTCTTTACGCACTCGTGGTAAAGTTCGCTTGTTTTTGCAACAACATCAGCAGGAACTTCCTTGATTGAAGAATCACCTGCGAGGTTATTTGCTTTGAGCCAGTCACGGATAAACTGCTTGTCGTAGCTTGCAGGGCTTGTTCCGACTTTGTATTCTGCAGCATTCCAGAAGCGGCTCGAATCCGGAGTAAGAACTTCGTCAGCAAGAACTAAATCGCCGTTTTCATCAAGACCGAACTCAAATTTTGTGTCAGCAATAATGATTCCGTTTTTAGCTGCGTGCTCGTAGCATTTTTTGTAAATTGCAAGTGCTGTCTGCTCGATTTTTGTTCCGAGTTCTGTACCGAGATCGTTTTTCATGTAGTCCAGAGTGACGTTAATGTCATGACCTTCAGCAGCTTTTGTTGAAGGAGTTACGATAGGCTCGTCAAGTTTTTCTGCCTGTTCATATTTTTTTGTAAATGAGTGACCGAGGAAAGGCTCGCCTTTTTTGTATGCTTCGTACATTGAGCCGAACATATATCCTCGGACAATTACTTCGTAAGGAATCATCTTGAGTTTTTTAACTAAGATTGTACGGCCTTCGTATTCAGGTTTCTGGAATTCAGCAGGCATATCCTTAAGGTTTGAAGAAATCATATGGTTCTTTGTAATGTCTTTTGTTAAATCGAACCAGAAATTTGAAAGTGCATTCAAAACCTTGCCTTTGTCTGTAATCATTGTAGGAAGAATTACATCAAAAGCAGAAATTCTGTCTGTAGTTACGATGACCATGCGGCCGTCTTCCAGATCATAAACTTCGCGGACTTTACCGCTGATAATTTTTTTCATTGTTTTACCTCGATAGGAAAGCATTTTACTTATAATTTTGAAGTTGAACAAGACTCGAGAAAACATTAATATAGCTGCATTGTGTTAATCCGATATTCATCAGACGCACGGGGTAAACCGGTCAAAAAGGCCGTTATTTATACAAAAGAAGAACATAAAATACCAGTAAATCAAGTTGACCCTGATGCACTTTACATTATCAGACACTTACGGGAATGCGGTTACGACGCTTACATTGTAGGCGGAGCTGTACGCGACTTAATAGTTGGAAAAAAGCCGAAGGATTTCGACATCGTAACAGAAGCAACTCCTTCAAAAATCAAAAAGCTTTTCCGCAATTCACGCATAATCGGAAAACGTTTCCGTCTCGTACATGTCTTTTTTGGTCAGAAAATTTTTGAAGTCTCAACATTCCGCTCAATCTGCGACGGTTCTGTAGGAAATTCATTCGGCACTATGGACGAAGACGTTCAGCGCCGCGATTTTACCCTCAACGCACTTTACTACGATCCTTTAAAAGAACAGGTAATCGATTATGTAAATGGTGTTGAAGACATCAAAAAGAAAGTAATTCACCCGGTTATTCCCTTAGACCGGATTTTTGTCGAAGACCCTGTCCGTATGCTTCGTGCCGTAAAATACAGTGCAACAACAGGCTGCCGTCTTCCGCACTCACTTAAAAGCAAAATCAGAAAAAGCGCGCATCTTCTCTCGCCTATTTCTCCTTCCCGCCTTACCGAAGAACTGCTCAAAATAATCAATTCCGGGCATTCATTCGAAATCGTAAGTGCTGCAATGGAAGCAGATATTTTCATGTACTTACAGCCTTCAGCATGCGCCCTTATGTATGCAGACAAAACTTACGAAAAAAAATATATGCTTCACCTTAAAGAACTGGATGAACTGGTAAAATCTGATCCGGATTCACGGCTCGGGAAGCGTCTTACGTATATTGTATACGACTTTATTTCTTCCTTAACCGACTGGAAAAAAGAAGTTTCAACAAAGAGTGCGGCTGGTGAACTTTACACAAAAACATGGAATCAGTGCCGGCATTTTGTTCTTCCTATGAATCCCCAGCGCACAGAACTTGAATTTGCAATTAAAAATACACTGACTCAGCTTGGAGTCGGTGTAAGAATTGGCAAAAAACGTAAATAATTACTTTACCGCTTTAGCAATAATCCCGCCGCCAAGAAGAACGTTATCTTTGTAAAAGACTGCGCTCTGACCTGGCGCTACGGCTCTCTGAGGTTCAAGGAATGTTACAATCCATGGCTGGCCTTTATAATTAAAGGTATCACCTTTCTCCGGAACGTAGCGCGTAATTTTTGCTTTTACAGGGCGGCTTGCAAGCCGGATTTTTACATCACATTCAAATCCATCGTAAGGCTCAACATCTGCAGGCCATACAAAGTCGTCTGCAATAAGGGCACTTGAATTCAAGGCATCATTCGGGGCAAGTACTACAACGTTGTTTTTTGCATCAATTGCCTGAACGTAAACAGGATAGCTCACGGCAACTCCAAGTCCGCGCCTCTGGCCGATTGTGTAATGCTCAATCCCCCTGTGCTTTCCGAGAACATGACCGTCAAGGTCAATAATATCACCAGGAACAGAAGGTTTATCTGCAAAAAGGAGATCAAAATATTCTTCACCGACAAAATCCTGACTTTCTTCGCGGTTTGCAGCTTCGAGATTTGCCTTTTTTGCAAGTTCAAAAACTTCTGTTTTTTTAATTGAAGCAAGAGGAAAACGCACTTTTTCAAGAATACGGCTTGGAATTCTGTTCAAAAAGTAAGTCTGGTCTTTTGTAACATCAGAAGCAGTAGCAATCATGCATGGTTTTTTGTCAGTTCCAAAAATTCCATTTTTCGGACGGACAATTTTTGCATAATGGCCGGTACAAAAATAATCGTATTCAATTCCAAGATTTTCAATTCCGTCCAGAAGTGCACCGAATTTTATATGACGGTTACACTGGATGCAGGGATTCGGAGTGCGCCCGGAACGGTATTCCGATTTAAAATATTCCAGAACTTTTTCTTTATAGGCATCCTGAACTTTTACAACATGATATTCAATTCCGTGTTCAGCACAGAACCTTTTACACTCATCAATATTTTCTTCTTCACCAGGACCATAGCAGGCTTCTTTAACATTTTTTCCGGTTTTTATTTCCGGGATAGTTCCGTCCCAGAGAGACATTGTAACTCCGATTACACGGCATCCCTTTTCTTTAAGCATGAGAGCTGTCAGAGTAGAATCCACTCCTCCACTCATTCCAACCACAACAGTATCACCTTTTTCCGGCAAATTTAATACATCATATTCTGTAACTTCACGATTCATATTTGCCTATTATAACACAAGGTTGATATAAGATACAATATAAGACATTTTTTTTAATACATTAAAAAAAAATTAAAACTTGACGGCTTTATATTCCGATGATAATATAAATATACTGCAAAACTGGCAGCTTATTTAAAAAATTAATTCATAATGTTTTAAGGGAGTCAAATGACAGACGCAATTTCCTATGTTCCTTTATTCTGTACTGCAGTTGTAGCATTAATCATAGCTGCGCTTATTACAGTCATAAAAATCCGTCATACAGCAAAAGTTAGTTTTATTTCATATTTTGCTCTTATAGTCTTAATTTTTGCCTGCATATATACAGCATTACATCCAGGCATGCTGACATTTGCCCTTCTCATTCTGTTAGGAACACTGCTTCTTATACCATATTGTGTAATGCTCGCATTTGGTAAACCTCAGCAGTTAATCGCACTTGAAGAAGAACAGGACGAACCGGAAGAACAGGCTCCGGAAGTTATTGTAGAAGAAATAGCAGCAGAAAAAATCGAATTAGTCGAAAAAGGAAAAGCTTTCGTAGCACTTGCTGCAGATTCTTTTTCAACCAAAGATGGTTTCCAGACTTTACTTGATGCAATCAATTCAACCTGTGTGGAAGTTACGAAGGCAAACGGTGGTGCAATCTTAATGGTTGACGAATTCGAAGATTTAATTACCGTCAAATCATTTACTGGAGATTTTCCACCTCCTTATAAATTGCCGGAAGATTTACCGCACAAACCTTTACGTGTTTCAACAAGCTTTAAATATGCTCAGTTTCCTCTTCGCGACAATATTTTCGGAGAAGTTGCAACTGCCGGCAAAGCAGAACTTCTTACAGTTCCAACACTTGACGACAGAGTTTTCGAAAACGGTCCGGAAGATTTCTTAAAACTTGGAAGTCTTATCTTTATTCCTCTTAAAATGCGGGGAACTGATATCGTAGTTGGTCTTATTGCACTTTCAAGAAATCCGGGGACAGAACCATTTTCTGATGCAGAATATGACTGGGCACAGACACTCTGCGGATTTGCTGAATCAGCAATTCAAACTACACTCCGCTTCAAGCAATACAATGATAAACAGGAGCTTACAAAAGAAGCTGATATTGCCTCTGAAATTCAGGTTTCATTCCTGCCGAAAAAGCTTCCTCCTCTTGCAGGCTTAAATATAGGAACATACACAGAACACACATCTGGCGTCTGTTCTGATATTTACGATGTTATTCCTGCCCGTCCGGACAGAACTTCATTTGTTGTAATGGATGTAGCCGGTAAAGGAATGAATGCACTTCTTGTCATGACAATGATTCGTGCCATGTTCCGTCTTATAGTAAATACAACTCAGACAGCAGGAACTATTTTAAGCTGGGCAAACCGGGGTATTTGTTCAGAACCAAATGCCGACCACTTTGCGTCAGTTGCGCTCATCAATTACGATCCTACAAAGCGAAAAGTACAGCTTGCAACAAGTGGCAGTGTTCCTGTAATCCGCTATAATGCTGCAAAAAATGCAATCGAAAAAGTTTCGGCAACCTGCGAGCCTATTGGTGTAGAAAAAACTACAACTTACAAGGATATAGAGTTTACAGCAAATCAAGGAGATATTATAATAGTCTATACTGATGGATTAGTAGAGGCTTTGAACGCTCAGGGACAGCAGTATTCATTAACGTCACTTAGCAATATAATCAAAGCAAATGCAAAATCTTCAGGTAAAGATATAGCAAATCTTGTAAAAACAGATATAAAGAAGTTTATTGGTACTGAGGCGCTGCACGATGACCAGACCCTTCTTATTCTTAAAATTCAGTAACTAAAGGAGTTAATTTATGGAACTGAAAATTAGAAAAAATGGAGAAGTTTATATCATAGATGTAAACGGCGAAATGGATCTTTACAACTCCTATAAATTAAAGGAACTCGTCATGAAAATGCTTGAGAAAAATGTAAAGAGCTTCATCATCAACCTCGAACAGGTAGACTACATCGACTCGTCTGGAATTGGTGCACTTATCTACATTTGTTCAACAATCAAAAAGATGAATCTCAAACTAGCCATCTCAAACATTCACGGCTCTGTAAAGAAAGTTATCGAACTTACAAAACTTATGGGTTACTTCCCTATCGCAAACAGCGTTGAGGAAGCCTTGCTCATGGTAAATGAATAAAACAAAAGGAGAGTACAGAAATGGAACAAATTAAAGAACTTAGATCAGACGATAACGATCCATTGTTCGACACAACAAACATGCTTTACAAGGAATTTCCTTCAGATTTCCGACAGATCCGCTATTTTACACTCTTAATTGTTCAGTCAGCACCTCTCGAAATCAAAGAAATCAACCTTCTTGAACAGCAGATTTCAGAAGTTATCAAAAATGCTGTTAAACATGGTAATAACTGTGATATCAACAAAAAAGTAAAGGTCTGGTATTCATTCAGTCCTTCACATGCACACATTATTGTTCAGGATGAAGGCGAAGGCTTTAAAGATCTTGAAAAATGGAATGAATTCAACCGCAAGCGTCTTGAAGCTCTCCATAATTCGGATTTTGAACAGCTTGCAAATTATGTATCATTCCGTACAAAAAAATCTGATGATCAGGACGGTGGAAACGCTCTTTTTGCTGCTCTTGAATATTGGGACGGCGGATATGTTTATAATGGAAAACGAAACGGCGTTGCAATGCTTAAAAAATTCCAGAAAAAACATCTCGGTGTAGCAGTAGAAGATTAAACTCTGCTCTGGTATTTAAAACCACAGATTACGATGATTGCACAGATTATATATTTTTTAATCTGTGTTAACCTGTAAAATCTGTGGTTTATTTTTTTATAACTGATTTTAGCACTTCCAGTGTTTCTGTGGCAGTATTTTCCCAGTCAAATTTTTTAGACCAGTTAATTCCTTCGTCAATCATTTTTCTCCGCAATTTCAAATCAGTTACAATTTTTTCGATTGAATGAGCAATTTCATCAATATTTGAACTGTCAAATAACATGGCTTTCTCACCGGCAATTTCCTGTAAAGCACCGGATTTAGAACATGCTACAGGAATTCCAGTTGCCATTGCTTCAAGGACAGGAAGACCTACCCCTTCTATTTCAGAAGGAAAAAGACAACCTTCACTTCCAGCATATAAAGCAGGAAAACTTTCATGCGGAAAATAACCTGTAATAAATATATCAGAAGCATATGGTGAATTTAAGGCAGTTTTTTTTATATTTTCAGAACATTCTCCATCTCCACCTGCTAAAACAAGTCTGTGCGGAAGAGCTGTCTTTTTTTTGAATATTTCAAAAGCTTTAATTAATTCTACATGCCGTTTTAAAGGTGAAGACATTGTTGAAGCATACAGTAAATACGGTCGCCGGATTGCAAACGGCTTAATCATTTCAGTTTCAGATGTGACAAGTTCGCGGGGATAAAAAACAGAATGATTAATTCCATTGTGCACAACAGAAATTTTATCCTGACTAATACCAAGTCTTTTTAAATCTTTTTTTACAAAAATACTTGGAGCAATAATTTTATTTACCTTTTTAAGACTGTGTCTGATTCTTGTACGTTCTGCAAAAGATTTTGTTGCAAAAAGCTCTGAAACAATATCATTTACAACAGCAACTGACGGAACTGAAAAATGAAAAGGCAATGCATAAGAAGACGCAGGAAACAAAAGCGCATCATATTTCTGTTTTTTTGCAAAAGAATTACAGATAAACATATGCCAGGCTTTTTCAGCTTTAACAGTATCAGGTAAAATTACACTTTCAAAACTGATATTACTTTCCTGCCCGTAAGTATAACGGTCGATTTCTGCTCCAAACAGTTCAAAGTGGTTCTCTTCTGTGTTTTTAAAATTCTGAGAAAGAGAAGTTAAATACGAGCCGATTCCGGACTTTCCATGGTCACAGCCAAAAGTGTCAATACCAATTTTCATAGTGTTTCAAGTATTTAAATTATAGCAAGAAAGTTTGTTTTCTGCTACATTAAGATATGAACTTTAACTCACTAAAAATTGATGAAAAGTATATTCAAAAGCTTTCTGAAAAACAAATTACAGAGCCAACAGCCGTACAGTCACAGGCCATTCCAGAAATTTTAGCAGGCACTTCCATTTTATTTCAAAG
>NZ_JAZOUG010000027.1:0-10222 GCF_045657965.1 Treponema sp.
GGCTACGATCCGACTTGAAATTGACCGTAAAAATCAGATTATTTCGTATTTTACAGAAAACTACGGGCTTTCAAAAAATGAAGTTGAGGCGGCATTTGTTCAGGGAGAAAAAGCGATTCTTTCTTTCCGCTTAAAACTGCGGGAAGAAGGTCAGAAAATCATCGATAAAGTGACGGCGGAAAACAGTTTTGCAGTAGTACTTGCAGGTCGTCCTTATCACACCGACGCTCTTGTAAGCCACGATTTATCGCGCGTCTTTACGAAACAGTACATTCCGGTTCTCACTGTTGATTCTCTTCCTGAGCTGAATGATGTAGATCTCCGCTATACCCGTGCTGAAGTCACGAATAATTTCCACACGAGAATGCTTTCGGGGGCGCTTCTGGCTGCCAGTTCTCCGGCACTTGAATACGTCCAGATTGTAAGTTTCGGTTGCGGTCACGATGCAATTCTTTCCGACGAAATTATCCGCATTATGAACGAAACTTCAGGCAAATCTCCGCTGATTTTAAAACTTGATGAAGGCGGGGCTGCAAATTCGCTCAATATCCGCGTAAAATCATTCCTTGAAACGATTGCAGAGCGCCGTGCCAAAAAAGGAAACCTGCCTTTCACAGAACTTGGCGATGCATACAAACAGAAATTCGGAAAAAAAGACCTTGAAATGCGAACTGTCTTAATTCCAAATGTTTCTGCCGCTTTCTGTAAGCTGCTTTCAGGCGTTCTGTGTAAGCAGGGACTTCGTGCGGTACCTCTTTCAATGGGCGAAAATCAGCAGATTCAGGTCGGAAAAAAATATGTTCACAACGACACATGTTTTCCTGCCCAGATGGTAATCGGCGAGGCAATTTCTGCCCTTCAAAGCGGAAAGTATCCGCTAGATAAAGTTGCAATCGGTATGGCAAAATATCAGGGCGACTGCCGGCTTTCTCATTATTCTGCTTTGCTTCGCCGTGCCTTAGACACAGCAGGCTTTAATCAGGTTCCGATTGTTTCTACAGACCCGATTGACTCAAAAGAAATGCATCCGGGCTTCCGTTTAGGTGCGCTTTTCAATATCCGAACTCTCTGGGTAATCACGATGATGGATATGCTTGAAGAATTGAGAAGGCAGATTCGCCCTTATGAGCTCAATAAAGGTGAAACAAACCGCATTTTTGATGAAGTAATTGAAGATATTTCAAAAGGCATCGATAAAGGAATCCGTTCTGCACTCAAAGCATACAAGCGGGGAATCGAAAAGTTCTGCAAGATTAAATACGATAAATCAAATCCACGGCCTCGTGTTTTTGTAACCGGAGAATATCTTGTCACTTTCCATCCGGGCTCGAATTTTCATGTTGAGCGCTATCTTGAAGAAAACGGAATGGAAGTGATTTTGCCTCGAATGGCGAATGTTTTCCGAAAAGATTTCTATGCACGTGTAGTTGAATCAAAAGATTTGAATGTAAAATTCAAAAAGGCAAATGCAATTTTTGACCGCATTGCAGAAAAACTGTTCGAAAAAGCACAAAACACTTGCGAAAAAGAAGCGGCACGTCATCCGCTTTTTGTAAAGGCAACACCGCTTCCTGTTCTTGCAGCCGAAACAGACCAGATTATGAACCGCACCTTCCTTTCCGGTGAAGGCTGGCTCATTCCGGGCGAAATCAAAGAATATGCTCTGCGTGGAGTTCAGTCATTCGTCATTCTGCAGCCGTTCGGATGTTTGCCGAATCACATCTGCGGACGCGGAATCATGAAAAAGGTAAAGGAAGAATTCCCTGCCGTGCAGATTCTTCCTCTCGACCTTGATCCGGACACAAGTTTTGCAAATGTAGAAAACCGCCTGCAGATGCTGATTATGAACGAAAAATCAAGGGTAAGTTAAATCCATGCATAAAAAACTTCTGAAGTGGCTTCCGGCGGTTTTTATCGCCGGATGTAATTTTTATCTGTC
Source organism: Treponema sp. (assembly GCF_045657965.1). GTDB lineage: Bacteria > Spirochaetota > Spirochaetia > Treponematales > Treponemataceae > Treponema_D. The sequence goes on from NZ_JAZOUG010000027.1 coordinate 1,940, forward strand.
TTCTCAGGAGCATATTGAGTATATGCCCGGATTCTGGAATGCAGATAAACTTGTTCATTTTATCTGTTTTGCAGGTTTTTCTTTCTGGGTGGCGTTTGCCTGTAATATAAAATCTTATCGAAAAATCTGGCTGCCCGCTCTCATTATCAGTTTGTGGGCAGTTACCGATGAAATTCACCAGAGTTTTACGTCAGGACGCGAGCCCTCTGCTTTAGACTGGCTTTCTGACACAACAGGAGCTGTTTTGGGGGCTGCTGTCTTTGTATGGTTTATGACAAAGATTCTTAAAGCCTTACAGGAACACCGAGAGCGTTCAGATCGCGCTTGATTCCCTCAACAGTGTAACCCATTGAATGAACCATGCTTGCAATTAAGGCTGCATCGGCTTTGCCGGCTGTCAGAACATCTGCCAGATGCTGCGGGGTTCCGCCGCCGCCAGAAGCGATTACAGGAACGCTTACGTTTTCTGCAATCATTCGTGTAATGTTAAGTTCGTATCCCTGCCGCACACCGTCAGCATCAATCGAATTTAAGACGATTTCGCCTGCGCCCAAAGAAACAGCTTTTTTTGCCCATTCAAGAGCATCTAAATCAGTTTTTACCCGGCCTCCGTTAATGTAAACTCTGTAACCGGAAGGCATTTCACTGTCTTTTGCAGCATCCATTCCCAGAACAATGCACTGATTTCCAAAAATTCCGGCTCCTTCACGAATCAGGTCCGGATTTTTAACGGCCTGTGAGTTAAGACTGATTTTTTCTGCACCAGCCAGAATTGTTGAGCGGATGTCTTCGATTGAGCCGATTCCACCGCCGACACAGAACGGAATAAAAACCTGTTCTGCAACGCGCGAAATTAAATCTAGAATCGGGCCACGTCCGCGCGCAGAAGCCATAATGTCGTAGAAGACAAGCTCATCAACACCCTGTTCGTAATATTTTTTTGCCATTTCGACAGGATCGCCGATATCGATATTATTCTGGAATTTAACACCTTTTGTAGTTCTGCCGTCTTTTACATCCAGACAGACAATTATTCTCTTTTTTAACATGATGAGCCCCCGATGTAGTTTGCTAAAATCTTAAGCCCGGCCTGTCCGCTTTTTTCGGGGTGGAACTGAAAGGCGGTAATACTTCCCTGTGAAACGCATGCCGGAACTTTACAGCCGTAGTCTGCGTATGCTTTTACAATGCTTTCGTCTGACGGCTGAATTAAATAGGAATGTACAAAGTAAAAATCTGATTTAGAATCTACTCCGTTAAAAAGCGGAGAAGAACCGTTAACGTATTCAAGATTATTCCAGCCCATGTGAGGAACTTTTAATTCAGAGTTTGTGCCGCAGTCTTTCCAGACGTTTTCAAAATGGCGGATTGTGCCTTTTAAAAGACCTAGACATTCAACATTGCCTTCTTCAGAATATTCAAAAATAATCTGGCTTCCAAGACAGATGCCTGTCAAAGGCTTTCCGGCCTGTGCCCAGTCACGCAAAAATGAATCAAAACCTGTAAGCTTAAGCTGTTCCATTGCATATTTTGCTTCGCCTACGCCCGGGAAAATAAGCCTGTCACATTTTTCTAAATCTTTTGGATTTTTTGAAAGAACGTATTCTGCTTTTAAAAAAGCAAGAGAGCGTTCAACACTTTTTATATTGCCTGCGTTGTAATCAACAATTCCTACCATGCGAATGACTTTAGCATAAAGATGATAAATTCTCAATTCAAATCTGCCGACAATTTAACTATATGATGAATACAAATGACTTTATGCCTGTTATAAAAGCTGTCCTCTCTGATAAACGCGTGATTATTACGGCTGTAATTGTTTTTCTTTTTATGGATTTGTGTGCATACATCGTGCGTTACCGGAAAAAGCCGAAAACTCCAAAAGCTAAGAAAACAGTTGTACAAGCCGCTCCTGCCCCAGCTGAATCTTCCGGCGAAGAAAGTGGAGATGATGCAGGAAATGACGAGGAATAAACGATATAAGCTTTTTTTTCTTTCTGTGTCCTGTGATATCAACTTTTCCCTTCCAGAAAGTGCCGCAGATTCTGATTTTTTGTTCTGAAAGAAGCTGTGATAAAATTTCTGCGGTATCTTTTGTTTCCCACACGTTAATTCCAAATTTTTTTAATTTTTTCGCATTAAAACGCTCTGTCAATTCATTAACAGATTCTTCCCTGCTGTAAAGTCTGCGGTTCTTTTTTATGAAACTGTATGCATATTCAGAGTCCCAGGCAGTATAACTGATTTTTAGCCCTTTCTGCTCTGCATCACAAATATCGCAGCCTGAACACATAGCCTGTTCTGCTCCAAGATAATCCAGAATATTCTGACGGCGGCAGGTTTTACTTAAAGCAAAATTTCCTAAGGCCTTTTCACGGCTGCCTTCTTTTGCCTGCCGCCATCGTACAAAATCAGCATGATTCCAGATTAGAACTGAATTTACATTTTCTCCGTTACGTCCGGCCCTTCCTGCCTCCTGAACAAAGGCTTCCATGTGCTCAGGCGCATCTAAATGGACAACACTTGCAATATCTGCCTTATCAATTCCCATGCCAAACGCACAGGTTGCCGTTAATATTCCTTCTTTTGAATCAAAAAACCATTTTTCTACAGCAGATTTTTCTTCTTTTGTCATGCCTGCGTGATAAAATCTTACTTTTTCTCTTCCAAAGTATGCTGCACAAACTCTGGCCATTTCTTCTGTTCTGCGGCGGGTACCACAGAAAATTATCATCGGCCTTTTCATTAAAAGAGCACATTCTAATGCAGCTTTTTTCTTGGCATAGGCATATTTTACTTCATAATGAATATTCGCCCTGTCACTTGCACCTCTAAGAAGATGATAGTTTCCATCAAATAAAATTTCTGCAATTCTGTCTAAAACAGTTTTACTTGCCGTGGCAGTAAAAGCCGTAATCAGTTTACATTCAAGACGTTTTATGATTTTTCCAAGTTCCAGATAAGAAGGTCTGAAAGAATCCCCCCATTCAGAAACACAGTGAGCTTCATCAATCGCAATATGTGAAATCTTTATTTTAGAAAGATGTTCAAGAAGTTCTTCACTCTGTAAAATTTCCGGGTTCGCAATAATTACCCGGACAGGATTTTCTCTATCAGAAAGTGCTGAATAATTTTCCTGTTTTTCCTTATCTGAAAGACCGCCTTTAAAAACGATGCACCGGATTCCTGCCTGTTCCATTCGCCTTTTCTGGTCGCTCATTAAAGCCAGAAGCGGATATATTACAAGAGTTGCTCCCTGTAAAAGCAGGGCCGGAACTAAAAAGCACATGGATTTTCCGGCCCCTGTCGGAAGAATTACAATCTGCCTGCCGCGGCAAAGCTCATCATCATCTGTATGATTTGAAAAATTTTCGTCTTCTAAAAGATACTTCTCCGTATCGATGATATTTGAGATTACCATCCTCTGCCACGGAAACAGAAAATCTACATGAAAATCATTTTTTGCAGCTTCGACGGCCTTATCTGCATCAAAAAGCTGGCCGTCAGAAAGCTCTGCAACACCTTTTCCATCAAAAGAAATTCGTTCAACTTCTGCCATATTTTCACCTCTTTTAGTTATAGGCGAAAAAGTGCATTTTACGGCAATGATTTTGAATTATTTATCGAGGATTGTTATTTCTACGCGGCGATTTTTTGCTTTTCCGGCTTCTGTAGCATTTGAAGCAATTGGAACTCTTGAGCCAAATCCCTGGGTAAAGACGTGATATTTATCACGGACTCCAAGCTGAATCATATATTTAGCAACAGAATCCGCCCGCTCTTCACTCAACTGCTGACAGCTTTCTGGAGTGCCTGCAAGAGCTGTGTGTCCTGAAATCAGCAGGTCATTCGGATAATTTTCGATAATTTTTGCAATTTTTTTGATTTTCTGCTTTTCGCTTTCAAGAAGAACTGCTGAATCCGGCTTAAACTGAATGTTTTCTACAGAAATCGTAAGCCCCTTTTCGCTTTTAGTAACAGAAACATCCTGTAAATCAAGGTCTTTTACTTTTTCAAGAACTTCAGCAAGGTTTTTGTCAGTTGCAGTTCTCTCAAAATCAGTAACTTCTGCATGAGCTTTTCCGGTAAAATCAAACTGATTGCCGAGATATGTTTCCATCATGATTCTGAAATCTTCAGTATAGTGATCAATCTGACCTTTTTCGTTATCCCACCAGATTGTCTGATTTGAATAGCCCAGAGTTGAAACAGGGAAATCGTCTGTTAATTCATAAACATTTTCAGGCATCGGGCTTTCAAAAGAAAGTGTGTACTTCACCTGCAAAACCTGAAAAGTCTTTTTTTCGTGTTTTGAATCAGAAGAAACTCCTTCTTCATCGCGCAGATATGTATAAGTTGCAGTAAAGGGAACTTTATAAGGTTCGTTGTTTGCAAAAGAACGACGTAAATCGTGTGCTTCATGTCCGTTTGCAGTCCAGACATCGCCGGGTTTTACAGCTTTTTCAGGCAAAACCGGAACATCCCGGACAACAGGCATAAAATATTCTTTTCCGATTTCGTAAATTCCGCGTTCATCACGCCAGTATCTGCTTTCATATTCTTCACCGTAAGTCAAAGTTCCGTTTGAATTTGATGAGGTCGAATTTTCTGTTGTCATAAAAGTAGCTTCGTTAAAACCGCGTCCGTTTTTATCAACTTCAGTAATTCTGGCTGAAACCCTGTTTACAATTTCAGCAACATGATTCAATCTTCCGTTTACTTTTACAGTCTCATTTACAGTAGAAAGAACGCGGTAATTATCACCGTTTTTAAATTTAAATCTAAGAAATTTTTCAGTTGAATCAGACTTGGAAAAAAGCTGAAAAGAGATAAAAATCAGAAAAATACTGCAAAGTGTTTTAAATTTCATAAAAAATTACCTCCATGTAATTTTCTTTCTGTCAGTTACTCATCACATATCAAAGATGGTCTGCCAGATCATAATCACCGTTAAGAATCTTTTCGCAGCGTTCTTTTGGCATCGGCTTTCCTTTTAAAAATCCCTGAATATTTTTACAGTTTATTGCTTTTAAGATTTCAAGCTGTTCTTCTTTTTCAACACCTTCAGCAATTGTATCCAGCCCCATTTTTGTGACCATTGCAATAATTGAATCAGTAATATTTGCTTCAATACCACTTTCATCAGTAATATTTGCAATAAAAGACTTATCAATTTTAAGAGTTGTTATCGGAAGTTTCTGCAGATAGCTCAGGCTCGAATATCCGGTTCCAAAATCATCCAGCGAAAGCCCGATTCCCATATCACGGATTTGCGTTAAAAGCTCAATAACTTCATTTTTATTATCAATGAAAACACCTTCTGTGATTTCAATTTCGAGAGTTTCAGGTTTAATTTTATGCTTCACCAGTAACTGCTGTAAATCAAACAGGAAAGTCTGTTTTTTAAGCTGTATTGGGCTTACATTTACGCTCATTATTCCGTCAAAATCAAATTTTTTCTGCCATTCTTTTAATGTCTGGATGGCTGTTTCAAGAATCCAGTCTCCAAGCGGAATAACAAGCCGGGTTTCTTCTGCAATCGGAATAAAATGCTCCGGATTAATCCAGCCTAATTCTTCATCATGCCAGCGAAGTAAAGCTTCAAACCCCCTGAGTTTATTTGTAATAACATCAAACTGCGGCTGATAATAAAGCTGGAATACATAATTTCCAAGTGCCTGATCAAGCTTTGTCTGAATGGCAATTTTTTCCATAAAGCGTTCGCACATTACAGATTTGAAGAAACAGATATCATTTTTTCCTTTGCGCTTGGCTTCATACATTGCCATATCTGCAAATTTTAACAGATCTTCAGAATTTTTTGCATCATCAGGATAAAGTGCAATTCCTCCGGAAAAATCAATTCCTTCTTCATTCATTAATTCCAGAAGCAAATCCCCGGCATTTAAAATCGTATCAGGAGAATTTATTTTATTCATCATGATGATAAATTCATCGCCTTCATAGCGGTAAACTTTCAGATAATCTTTTTTGAATCTTTTTAAAATATCAGCAGTATGACAGATTACAGCATCCCCTTCAGAATGTCCCTGTGCATCATTTATAAGTTTTAAATTATCCAGATCGATTAAAATCAAACCAAAACGCGCTTCATTTTCATCTGCTTCTTTATGCCATTCTTCAAAATCAATTTTAAATTTCTGGCGGTTTGGCAACCCTGTCATTGCGTCATGATATGCATGAAATTCAAGCTGTTCATTAAGAAAATTAATATTCTCAAGCTTTGTCTTTAAATTTTCCCGTGAAAGAGAAAGTTCATCAGTCAAAGCTGCAAGCCGAAGATTCTGCCTTAAAAGCTGCTGTTCGCGTTCTTTTTCTTTTTCGATGTTAATTGCAGAAATTAAAATAAAACCTGAATTTGTTGCATTCATGGTAACTTTTATCCAGACATGACAGTTAGTTGAATAAAAAGTTATTTCCTGTAATTTTTTTTCCTGACTGCACGTACAGGCCATTTTATACCAGTCTACATCTTTTGAAAGCTTTTCTACACATTCTGCAGCTGTGTCTCCAACTTTAAGCAGACTGCCATAATTTTTAACGGCACTTTCATTCATAAAATGAATAGAGAAATTCTGTGCAATATCAGATTCTTTTGTATTTTTTAAATCAGTGTTTTCATTTTCAGAAATGAGAACAACTATCGGCGTAAAAATTCTCTCAAGTACTTCTTTGTAATCTTTATCTTTCATCAAAAGTGCTTCCGTTTATTTTTAAATATAGCATCTGCAAAAAAAATGCTTCACTTAAATATCGGTATAACCTGAGTAAAAAATTAGTATGCAGCAAATAGAATTTACTTATTCTTTATGATATTCTAATAATCATAAATGAAAGAAGAAAGAAAACAGTCACATACTTACAGAAAAGAAAAGTCTCTGCGAAAAAATCCTGTTTCTATCCGACGGGAAATGTTTAATTCCGAAAATATTTCCAGAGAAGCAAACGAAATTCTCGAAAAATTTGATGATATTGCCGGAAATGTTAGAAACTTAAGCGGCAAACAGAAAATTTCACTTTATGGAGCCATTAAAAATCTTTCTCACAAACTGACTGATGAAAGAAATTCCCGCCGTTTAGGATATATGAACGAAGCTTCCTCAATCAGTGCGTATATCAGTTATTTTATGTGGTGGAATTTAGTCAGAATGACCCGCCTTTTTGCAAATCTTCCAAAGATTTCATTCAATTCACTCACAAAATCAGAAAATCCAGTCGCTATAGATATTGGCAGCGGAACATTAACATCTGTAATTGCTTTGTGGCTTTCAAGGCCCGAACTGCGTTCAAAAAAAATTAAATGGTACTGCATGGATTTAAGCCAGACAGCACTTGCCGCAGGTGAAGATTTATATCTTTCAATCGCTGCAAAAAAACTTTCCCAAATCGAAGAAGGTCAGGCATGGGAAATCGTGCGTATAAAGGGAGCACTTGGAACTTCAATCAAAGAAAAGGCTGATTTTATTACCTGTGCAAACGTTTTCAATGAAATTATCCAGAATAATGAAATGCCGACAGACTTTCTTGCAAAAAAATACACAAATGAACTTCTTTCTTATCTCAAAGATGATGACTCCACCGTTTTACTCATAGAACCGGGTGATCCTCATTCAGCAAGATTTGTTACGCTTATGCGCGACTCATTAATCAAAAAAGATTATTTACCGGTTTCACCATGTCCTCATGCAAAGACCTGCCCGATGTCAGGAAGAACGAACGGTAAAACAGTCAATTCATATGGCAAAAACGCAAAATGGTGCAACTTTGCATTTGATACCGATTCTGCTCCCGCACGTTTATTAAAACTTTCCGAAAAAGCCGGATTACCAAAAGAAAGAGCCGGCTTAAGTTTTATTCTCGCACAGAAATCAGAACAAAAAGAAACTTCCAGACAAAACGAAAAAACTTTTATACGGATTGCTTCAGACTTTATCAGACTGCCGGAACTCCACAAATCCGGTTACTATGCCTGCAGTCAGTTCGGAATGCTGCTTGCTGTTGATGAAAACCATATTCAGCCCAGAAACGGTGAGCTGCTGCAAATAAAAACACCCGAAAATCTTACCGAAAGGGATAAAAAATCGGGCGCATTAATCATACATATTTAAAAAAAAGCTAAAAAAAAGGGGCTGTCCTTAAAGTTGAAATATTTTCAATAAAGGGCAGCCTTTTTTATGTTAAATGAATTTTGTAGATTTTCGTTAATTGTTTTTTTTCTTAGGTGTTCATTAATCGAATCAGCTGCTTGAAATCATATCCCAG
>NZ_JAZOUG010000028.1:0-7349 GCF_045657965.1 Treponema sp.
CAAATCCTTTATCGGTTTCGTTTTCTTGAATAATGTAATCACTTTCACTAATGACTGTAACATTTGCATTAGCTGTCAATATTTTTGATGCTGATGTTGTTGCGGCAGCAGTTACTTTAATTGTAGCTGTCCCTGATGCAGTTTTTGCAGTTACAACACCTTCATTGCTGATTTCAGCATAATCAGTTCCATTAGAAATTTCATAAGTCACATTTTGATTTGTTGTATCACTTGGTGTGAATACAGGAACAATGTTACAAGCACCTGACTGTTGAATTGTAAAAGATGTCTTTTTAAGACTTAACGCTGTCGGCAAAACATTGTTTACAGTTAATGTGTAATTTGCTGACAATTCAGTAGCATTTGCAGCTTGTACACTAATTGTTGTCGTGCGGTTATCAGAGTAGTCACTTGCAACAATACCTGTAACAGTACCATTTGAATCAACTGTTGCTACTGTTTCAGCTGATGAAGAATACGTTACATCTTTATCAGAAGCATCTGACGGTGTAAATGTTGCTGTATAGGTTGCACTTCTTCCTACATAAACTGACTGAACTGATGAATCAAAAGAAATTCCCGTAAGGGCAACTTCCTTGACTGTAAAATCATGGTATGCAGAAATTTCTGCATTTTCTTCAGAAGTAACTGTCAGACGGAAAGTTCCTGCTGCTTTTCCTGAAATTGTAAGCTCGCTGGAATCAACTGAAACACATGTAACTTCCTCTGTGGAAACTGTTCCGTCTTCAGCTGGGACCTGTGAAACTGTAATCGTAAAATTTTTGTTTGAGGCATTTGAAGGTGTAAATGTCGGAGCAACTGTGTATGTATTATTGACAGAAATGCGCTCTTCATTATCAACAATTACAGAAGCTGCGAATGAATCGAGGGAAATTGACTGAAGTGCGACAGTTGCGTTTGAATTATTATCAACACCTGCACTTGAACCTCCGTCACTTCCGTCACTGCATGAAATAAAGCCGGATAATGCTATAAATACAGCAAAAACCCCTGCCATTTTTAGCATTTTTTTCATAATTTTTACCTCTTTTGTATTTTTCATAACTTCGATTTTACGATTTAAAACCTTTAATGTCGATAAGAAATTTCTAAGAATATTGAAAAAAAAGACGTTAAAATTTCTCTTTAATTTTTCACAGAATAGATTTATAATTAATCCAAATTTATTTCCAAAAAGGAGCTTCTAATGAAAAAAATTCTGGCTGCAAGTCTTGCTATTCTGGCAAGTCTTTCATTCTCTGCATTTGCTCTGGAAGATGCCATCGCTAACAACGAAAAAGTTGAAAAAGTCGAGGCTATCGAAACCCTTGCAAATCCAAAAGGTACAAAACTTTTTGTTGTTGGTGATTCAACTTTAAGTTCATTCAATGACCCTTACTATTATCCTCGATACGGCTACGGTACAAAATTGCAGGACTATCTTCTTCCTAAAAAAATCGAAGTCATCAACCTCGCAATGTCAGGCCGCTCTTCAAAGTCTTTCTTAAAAGAAAAAAACTATAAAACACTGGCTGACAACATCAAAAAAGGCGACTACCTTATCATCGGCTTCGGTCACAATGACGAAAAAGCTGAAGAATCACGATATACAAATCCAAACGGAAGCAAAGAAGAAGCTGGTTCTTTCAAAAACAGCCTCTACGAAAACTACATCAAGCTCGCTTTGGACAAAAAGGCAACACCAATTCTCTGTACACCAATCGTACGCCGTGCTCCAGGCAAAGCATACGAAGGTTCTTACGTACATGTAACAAAAGATGTTGAAGGATTCCCGGGCGGAGACTATGCACAGGCAATCCGTGACCTCGGAAAAGAAACAGGTGTTCTCGTTGTAGATTTAACAGCAATCACAAAAGACCGCTATGAAAAAGCAGGTGATGAAGGAACTGCAAAATTCCACGCACAGCTTTCACACAAACCGGCTTCAACAGATAACACTCACCTGAACACTTACGGTGCTTCAGTAGTTGCTTATGATGTTATTCAGGCAGTCAGCGCTGGAAACAAAAAATTCGCTAAACTCGTAAACAAAAAGGCAGAAGCTCCAACAGAAGCTCTCCTTGTTAAAAACCCGGACTACGTAGTTCCAAAATATTCAGAATTCATTCCTGCTGAAGATGCAAGCGGCTTGTGGCAGGCAACTGCTCCATGGTACGGAACTGTATTCGGTGACTGCGGGGGTGCAGAAAAAATCATGGATCCGGAAATCTATGAAATTATCGAAAAGAACGGTGTTGTAGAAATCCACGCAGGTCCACGCGACGGTTCAAAATCAGTAGGAAAAATTGCATCTGCTTCAGACGGAATTGCTTTCTACTTCCAGAAACTCCCTGCTTCAAAAGATTTCACTCTTTCTGCAAAAGTTAAATTAATCAACTTCGCAAACAATAACCAGGTTTCATTCGGTCTCATGGCACGCGACGATGTTTACATCGACAAATTCGACAACACAATCAACTCTGATTATGTTGCTGCAGGTGCTCTTAAAATTGCTACAGGCGATGCTTATACTTCAAGCTGGATGAGAACAAACACTCAGCTTAAAGAAACAAAAAATGCCGGACAGCCTGCTCCTGCAAAAGGACAGGTAATTGACCTTTCAATCACAAAGAAAGGCAATGTTTACACTGTAAAATACGGAAAAGACACAGCCACTTACGAAGCTAATCTGGCTTCAGTTGATGCAAACAACATCTATGTTGGTCTGTTTGCAGCCCGCTGTGCAGATGTTGAATTCAGCAACATCACATTAAAATAAGGGGATTTGCCCCGCCAAGCAACGAAGTTGCGACGCATCCCTCACGCTTTGTCGTGGGGGATTTTTTTTTGCTTATTGAACGCTATTTTTTTTTATGATATTATCTTATGTATTTTTGCGTAGAAACGCGTGTTAAAACTTGGGGGCTTTTATGAAGGTCGTTGTTATCGGTGCTCAGTGGGGCGACGAAGGAAAAGGAAAGATTGTTGACTATCTTGCAGAAGATGCAAAATATGTAGTGCGCTATGCAGGCGGTCCAAACGCAGGTCACACAATCGTAGTTGATGGCAAACAGTTTGCTCTTCACCAGGTTCCGTCTGGAATTCTTTATCCAAACAAATCAGTTTTCCTCGGTGCCGGCATGGTAATCGATCCTGAGGCTCTTTTTAACGAACTTCAGATGCTCAAAGACAACGGAATCAACTGGGAAGGGCGCGTTTTCATTTCTGACCGCGCTCACATCATTCTCCCGGGCTATCGCCAGATGGATAAAGACCGCGACGCAAGCCGCAAACGTCCGATTGGTACAACTGGACGGGGAATTGGTATCGCTTATTCAGAAAAAGCACACCGCGACGGTCTCCGTCTTGCAGACCTTGACTGGCCGGAAAAAATGGCGGAATACGAAGGCGAAAACCTAGAATATCTCAACAAATACAAAGACAAATTAATCGAAATGCGAGTTGACCTTACCGCAAAAATGTTTGAATACCGCAACGAAAACATTCTTTTCGAAGGTGCCCAGGGTGCAATGCTCGACATCGATTCAGGTACATATCCTTATGTTTCTTCAGGTGCTTCATGCTCTGCAGGTGCTGCTACAGGATGTGGAATTGGTCCAAAAAATCTCGACAAAATCCTCGGCGTTTTCAAAGCATATCAGACACGAGTCGGAAACGGCCCTATGCCAACCGAATTCAACAACGAAAGTGAAGGCGAGCTTTGCGAATACGTCCGCAAAACAGGACGTGAATATGGTGTAACAACAGGCCGTGCACGTCGATGCGGTTACCTTGATTTAGTTGCACTCCGCTATGCCTGCATCACAAACTCAATCGATTCACTCGTTCTTACACACCTCGACATTTATGATACATTCGACGAAATCGAAGCCTGTGTTGCATACGAAATCGACGGAAAAACAGTCGTTGACTTCCCGGCAAGCGTTCCTGCAATGGAAAAGGCAAAACCAGTCCTCAAAAAGTTCAAGGGCTGGAAAAAGAGCCTCAAAGAATGCCGTTCATACGAAGAGCTCCCAAAAGAAGCCCGCGATTACGTAGAGTTCGTCGAAGACTACTGCAAAACCGAAGTAGGTATCATTTCAGTAGGCTACGAGCGAAACGAAACATTTATCCGAAACAATCCTTGGAATAAATAAAAAATACAAAGCTGGCTTTAGGGTCAGCTTTTTTTATCTTAAAAAATTATTTCTCCTGCATGTTTATTCTTCATCATAATTCTGCCGAAAATTAAATCATGAAATTTTATTATTTTATTTTTACAACACTAACTTTAACAGGATTGTTATTGTCTTCCTGCTCAAAAACTAATGATAAAAATTTTATAGAAACAGAAAACAATATTTCTCAAGAAACTTTTGATGACGGTTTAATTTTAAGTAAGACTGCTTCACTTTGTCTATTCGGACGAGATTCTAAAATGCATCCCGTAATCAAACTCTATACAGGTGATGATATTTCAGTATTAAAGATTGATGGAATAATTGACACAAAGTTTATTCCTGAGAACGATGGAAATAATAACTTTACTAATATAGAAAAGCAAACTAACGATAGTTTAAATCTTATCAAAAATGATTCTCTTCCTGAACAAGATCAAAACCTGAAAGGTACAGAATATGTTCATATTGTACATGATAATCTTGATTTCTGGCTTGAAAAATCAGTTTTCGCCTTAAATTGTGAAAACGCAGTTACAATTGAAAAAACTTATTTATATACTAACGATAGTTTGTCTGAAAAAATTGATTCCCCGCTTAATCCACTAAAATTTGCATCAAAAATTGCCAGAGCTAAGGAAAACACATCTGCTGATAGCCCGGAATCTGCTTCACCAAAACTGGGATCAGAATCACCAAAATCAGTAAAAATCTTCTTTTATGATTCATCATTAAAATCTATTCAGGAAGCGTTCGTTTCATCTGCTTCGATAAGCACAAGAATTGACGATATTGTAGTAAGCCAGGTTGCTGAAGAATTAAAAATAACAAAACGGGCTGTTCCAAGAAACGAACTTTTTGCAAAAGCAGCAAAATACAACCCCTGTCAAAAAGTTCTTGCTGCTTTAAATGCACAAAAAACAGAAACAAAAACCTACAGTTATCAGGAAGTATTAAAATCAATGCAGAAAATGCCTTTTGGTGTTAATGTAGATGAATTAATGACAGTTGATCAGTCAAAAGATCCTTTTAAATAATGAAATATAAACATACAGACGAAAAGCTTGTTCCTTTTCTTGCAGCCCTTTGCCTTTTTCTCTCAACAATTGAAAATGCAATTCCAAAGCCATTACCGTTCCTGCGTCTTGGTCTTTCAAATTTGCCGGTGATTCTGGCTCTTTTTCTGCTTCCCAAAAGAAAAGTTTTACTTTTGGCAGCTTTTAAGATTACTGCACAGGGAATTATTTCCGGTACTCTTTTTTCATACATCTTTTTATTCTCAGCTGCAGGCTCATTTTCATCAGCAATTGCAATGATGGCATTATATTCATTATTAAATAAAACTGATAAACTATTTACTAACGAACGACAGTTAGCTAATATCAGTACAATCGGAATAAGCCTAACAGGATCTCTTGCCAGTACAATTGCCCAGATTACTCTGGCACGATTTTTTCTTTTTGGTGCTAACACAAAATATATCGCACCAATTCTGCTTATTTCAGGACTGGTTACAGGACTTCTTTTAGGAATCTTCTCTGAACTTTTCATACAGAAATCCAAATGGTTTAATCTTGTTTTAAAATCGGAGCAATCTAAATGAATAAGGAAATTCTTTTAACAGGCTCAGTCTGGTTTTTTACAATTCTTTTTTTTATACTAGCCTGTATAAAAAAACGCAGGTTAAATATTTTACTCTCAATTTTTATTGTTATCTTCATTACAGTGTTTGCATTAATAACTCCAGCCGGTGAAGTTTTGCTAACTTTCGGTAGTTTTAAAATCACACTCGATTCACTTCTATTAGGATTAAGAAGAAGCGGAGTTCTTACAGGAATGGTTTTCTTTTCAAGGTTAATAATTAATCCAGAAATGAAAATTGGAAATAAGAACAAAAGCAAACTAACGAAAGTTTTTTACTGGTTAAATATTTTAACATCTCAAAAACTTAATCTAAAACCCGGAACCATAATTGATTCCATTGATAACAGATTATGTGAAATCTGGGAAAATGAAAATAATTTAATTTTTAAAGAACAAATTTCTCAATGAATAATCCAACACCGCTCTCATCATTTGTTTTTTCTGTAACAAAATCAGCAGCCTCTTTTATATAGTCACAAGCATTTTTCATAGCAACACCATAAGCACACTGACGTATCATACTTTCATCATTCATACCGTCACCAAAAGCCATTGTTCTTTCAGGGGCAATTCCAATGTGTTTTGCAAGCCAAAGTACAGCTTCTCCCTTTCCACAATCTGGAGGAAGAATTTCCAGGAAAAAAGGTTTGCTCGTAAAAACTACAGCCTTATCTCCAAATTCATCTTTCATTTTTTTCAGAAGATCCTGTACTACTTCCGGAGTTCTTGGATTACATGGAACCAGCATTTTTGGAGAACCTTTTTGAAGAAGTTCTTTATAATTATCTGCCTTTTTACCATTAACTTTGCATAAATCAATATCCATTTGAATCCATGGTGTAAGAGTGCCATAATAAATGGTATCTGTTGAATAAATCTGAGACTGAAGACCGGCCTTAACTGCAATTTCATCAGCACGAAGCAGAATTTCTGATGAAACCTTATTACATAAAATCTGCTTTCTCTCATGCGTGTCAAAAACACTACAGCCGTTTATTGCAATTACATAACGGCCGGTTTCCTTTCCTGCAATTTGAAGGCGCCTCACAAAAGGAACAATCCCCGCTTCAAGCCTTCCTGAACACAAAACAACATAAATGCCTTTTTCAGCACATTTTTGCAGTATTTCAACATTTTTATCAGAAATTTGTGCATCATTATTAAGAAGAGTATCATCAAGATCCAGTGCGATTAATTTAACATCTAATTTATTATTTGGAAGCTTTTGCATGAGTCATATTAACATTTACATTGATGAAACTCAACTTTCAAGTTAAAATAAAATATATAAATAAATGTTTTTTCGGATAAATATATTTTTTCCCAAAATAAAAAATTTTCTCTTTCTTCCATTAATCATTCTGCCAGTTATTCATATTTCTGCATCTGAAATACAAAATACTCTTTCTGATAATGCCAGAATTTCAATTCTTTCTGTAAATTATACTGATTTATTTCATTCTTTATTTTCAAAAAGCTGTATAAGAATTTATGATAAAGAAAATGGGATTAATCAGCTTGTTGATT
>NZ_JAZOUG010000029.1:0-3223 GCF_045657965.1 Treponema sp.
TGCCTGCTGTTCACTTGAAAGCGAATTCTGCAGCTGCTCGCAGGAGATTGCCCCGAAAGCAAATACAAGTGAAGCAAAAAATGTGATGAAGTTTTGCAATTTTCTCTGCCTGCCGGCAGACATGGCATTCTCAATTTTCAATTTACTCATTTTCTCCCCCTTACTCCACTGTAACCGTTGCAGTTGGTGTTGAACCGTCGATTGTGACTGTAACTTCACTGCCAAGTTCAATTCCTTCGGCAAGAAAATTTACGGCATAATCTGTTCCTGTCCGTCCGGCTCCGTTGATTGAACCGCCGTCCCTGTTTGACCACGGACGAAGCCAGTTGTCTTTTTTGACAAGCGAAAACTCTATCGAAGAAGAAGTAACTTTTACGGCAGCAGAAGTTCCTTCTCCGCCTTTGATTGTGATATTTTCTGAAGTGTTGTCCCAGGAATTGTGGTCACCAGGAATAGAATAGCTTCCGTCTGCAACCGGGAAGTTTGTGAACACAAAAGTGACTGTTGCAGCTTCCTGATTGTGAAGCCCGTTTGCATCAGCACAGGAAACAAGTGCAAAAGTAAGGAACAGGGCCGATGTAAATGCAAGAAGTATATTTTTCAATTTTTCATTTTCAATTTTCATTTTTACCTCCTCCCCTACTGCAAATCCCAGATTAAGCCGAGACGGACATAACTTGTTGTGTTTGAATCTCCGGTCGTGTCATCGAGTGTGTTAAGGAGATATGTTCTGTGAGCAGGTTTACATGTCGGGTCATCAGCACGGAAAAGCGAGTAATTGTTGTCTTCGTAAGGATCCATTCCATATGTAAAGTGTGCCCAGAAGCGCGGATGTCCAGGAAGCGGAGTCTTTTTGACCATAAAGCCGAAAGCAAAGCCGATTTCCTGCTGAATAAACGACGATTTTAGTTCAGTCTTGTAATCGCGGTAAAGGCCGCCGAGAGTAAGGCTTAAATTGTCAGTAACATCTGCTGAAAGCATGAGCGAATGAAACATTTCTCCGATGTCGTAGCTTGAGTTTGAATCAAGTTTTCCGCTTTCCATTTCCCATTCAGCATTTGCAGAAACTGCATAGTCGAGCGTAAGTTTCTGGATTTTAGGAATAATATCTCCAAGTTTAAGTTCGATTCCTGCTTCCCTGAAGAGGAATTCTCCGTCGTTTTCGATTTTTGTTTTGTCGCTGAGCATATCGTAGCGGGCAACAGCGTAAAGTCCTGCAGTGATGTCTTTTGAAACAAGTGGATTTAAATCAATGTCAAAATAAGGCTCTGTTCTGAATGAAACATAACCGTTGTACTGATTATGTTTGCCTGCTTCTTCTTCATCTTCAAGAACTGCAGAAACTCCCTGATCAAGACCTAAAGAAAGAAATTCGAGAGGTGAAACATTTGCATCCAGCTGAGTTGTTGCAAAATTAGCATTAATGTCATCGTAATCAGTTCCGTCAGCTCCCCAGACAGAGTTTACGTTTTTAGAAGCATAACTTTCCATTAGGCTCACGTTCCATTTATCTTCCTTCCAGCCGATTCTTCCGGCAAGAGCCACAGCATCTTTATCAAAATCTACATCAGTTCCGAAAGTGCCGAGTCCGTGAAGTTCAACTTTAAGCGGAGTAACAGGATTTAAAGCAAGATAAGCAGAAAGAGCATTTATGTTCTGTTCGTTGTAGCGGAAAAGTTCTTCTTCTGTTGTGTAGCTTCCGAATGTGACTGCGCCTTCAACAAGAGGAGCTTTTTCATCTCCGTATTTTACATCAAGTAAATCGTAAAGACCGTAAGTTCCCCTCATCATGCTTAAAGCGGCAGTCGCATTTACAGTAATATCGCCGAAAGTCCTCAGGTTTTTTCCGAGTGAAACTTCAGTAAAGCCTTTGTCTACATAATCCCAGCGGTCAATTACATGATAGATTCCGTCAAAATCAAGCATTCCGCCTGCCTTCAAATCTCCATAACCGAGCTTTACTTCAACAAACGGGCTTATCATTGTAAAGCCGAGTTTATCGAACATGGCAACGCCGTTATCATTCATGTTGTAAATCGGACTGAAAAACATCGATGCAATGCTCTGAAGACCGTCACCCCAGGTTACATCAGGTACGTTGTCGGCATAAGAATTTGCCTGGTATAAAGTTTTATCGAATTCCCAGATTGAAATTGTCGCATCCAGATGGAAATTCGGAGTAATGTCTCCCCAGAACCACCAGTTTGCTTCACTTATAAAGTGAGAATTATCAAATTCGTATCCTTTCTTTTTACCTGTGGCAATATCGCGTATAAGAGACTGATTGCTGCTTGTTGTTTCTATCCATAAGCCCTGTTTTACAGAAGAAGCCTCGCCCGCACTCTGGGCAGCAGGAGCCGGAGAAGCTACAACGCTCTTTGTAAAATCCTCGTTCAAAGGCACAATAAACCCGTCATCAGCTTCCTGCTGAGCAAAAGCAAGAGAGGAAGCCAAAACAAGGGCAAGTGCCACGGAAGTTTTTCTTAATATTTTCATATTTTTCCTCATAAGAAATCCTTTTTTTTATCCACAGATATGCACAGATTTTCACAGATTAAAAGGGGCGTTACGGGGAATTTCCCCGTTAGAAGGGGTAGCGTAAAACGCGCCAGCGGTTGGAGCGAGGGGAAGGCTTTCCCCTGCAAAACTGCTAACTGCTAATCCCTAACTTCTATCTGTGTACATCTGTATTAATCTGTGGTTCCTTTTCTAATCCACTTTTATAAGCTCGATATCATCGAAGTTGCCCCAGCAGTCGGGAGCTGTGTCAAGGTAAATGCCTACCGTGACATTACCGCTTGAAACCGGGACACGGATTTTGTACTGCTTCCACTGCTGCCAGCCGGTGTTTTCGATTTTTGCGGTAATCTGTTTTACAGTTCCGTCAAAGCCTGCCGCAAAAAGACGGATATTGTTCTCGCCTCCTCCGCCCATTGACCAGACTGAAAGCTCGTAAGTGCCGTTTTCTATATTTGTAAAGGTTTGAGAAAGAATTGACTTAAAGCCGCTTCCGAGCCAGTATTTGTAAGTCCATTTTCCGGTTCTGGCATTTCCCTTGTTGTTTTCCATAAAGCAGGCCGCACCCGGTCCGTTGAGCTTCCATTTTCCCATTTTTCCGCTTTCAAAAGACGGATCTTCGATTAAGTTTACGCGGTTTGAAACATCGACGGTAATTTCCGGAACAAAATCATAGCCGGAAACTTTTCCTTTGAGAGTGATTTTT
>NZ_JAZOUG010000030.1:0-2585 GCF_045657965.1 Treponema sp.
CCCAAAGCACCAAGGCCCATTGAAATTATTCCAAGCACTATCCAGAAAGGTTTTGCTATCTTCATGATTTTCTCCCAGTCTCAATTTTGTAGATTTTGTCGCAGATTTTAAGTGAACTTTCTCTGTGCGAGACAAGGACAAATGTTTTTTTGCTGCTTTCGCTCTTTACAGAATCCAGAATGATTTTTTCGTTGTAACTGTCAAGGTTACTCGTAGGCTCGTCAAGTAAAATAAAATCGCCTTCGTGCAAAAATGCCCTCGCTAACCCCAGCCGCTGCCTTTCTCCGCCGGAAAAATTTTCTCCAAGTTCTGAAACGAGTGTTTTATAGCCGTCTGGAAGCGAAGAAATAAAATCGTGAATGCCTGCTTTTTTGCAGGTTTCGACAATTTCTTCATCAGTTGCATCCAGTTTTGCAATCCTTATATTATTTTCGATTGTATCGTGGAAAAGAATTGTCTCCTGCGTGACATAGCTTTCGGTTTTTCTAAGGGAAGCAGTATTGATTTTTGAAACAGGCAGATTTGAAACGCTGACTGTTCCAGAATCCGCTTCCCAAAAATGCATGAGCAGTTTTAGTGCAGTAGATTTTCCTGATCCGCTTTTTCCATGCAGACCGATTATTTTGTTTTCTGGAATTTCAAGTGAAAGATTTGAAAGAATTTTTTCAGAATCATATGAAAAATCAACATTTTCAAAACCAGCCCCGCTAAATCCGCCCAAATTGTTCTGGTTTTCAACAGTTTTTACAACAGCTTCTTCATCTAAAAGCGAAAGAACTCTTTTTCCGGCAGCAATTGTCTGAGAAAGAGAAGAACCGAGTCTTGCAACTGCAATAAAAGGCCCGAAAGAAGAAAAAATAAGAGCAGCTGCAAAAACAGCCTTTGAAAATTCAATTTTTCCAGAAGTAAAAAGCCAGACTGAAACAATAAGTGAAATAATATCAAAAATTATAACTGAGCCTTCAATTAAAGCTGCTGCAATTCCTTCATTTTTTGCCATTTGTTTCTGGCTTTCAGCCATTTTTTTGCTTTTTTGTTTTAATAAGAAAAGCCGTTTCTGCCCGTTTCTAAATAAAATCGTCTGCAGAAGTCCGCGCATTGTATCCAGAAGGAAGGAATTCATCTGACCAAAAAGTTTTCTGTGCTCACTTCCAGCTTTCAGAGAAAACTTCTGCACAAAAAGCGGGATAAATACAGCTAAAACTACATAAAAAACGAAAACATATACTGAAAAAATAAAATGAATTTTAAAAAGAACTAAAAGTATGACAGCTCCTGTAAAAAAAGCTATGCAGACAGGACTTACTGTATGTGCGTAAAACAATTCAAGAAGTTCAATATCGCCTGTCAGAATCGAAATCAGATTTCCTTTTTGCTTTCCTGAAAGTTTTGCAGGGCCAAGCTCGCGAACTTTATTAAAAACAATATTTCTGATTCGTGCCAGAAGCGTAAAAGCAATAAAGTGATTACAGTACTGCTCTGCGTAGTGAAGGACTCCACGGGCCACGCCAATTAGAATTAAAAGTTTTACAGAAAATTTTTCGAAAAGTGCAAGGATTCCAAGCGAGGGAATTGAAATTGCACATAAAAAACCTGCTGTTCCAAAAAATACAGCAAGAGTCATTACAGGAAAAAGCGGTGCAATAAGACGGGATAATCTGAGAAGAGTTTTCATTTTAAACCTCCTTTTTCAAATTCGTATACTCTGTCCGCACCAGATGCATTTTCTTTTCTGTGGCTTATCATAATCACTGTTTTTTTACCCCTTAAGGAATATATTACTTTAAGAATTGCCTCTTCACTTTCAACATCTATATTGCTTGCAGCTTCATCAAAAACATAAAGTTCTGAATCATGAAGAAGAGCACGTGCAATCGAAAGCCGCTGTTTTTGCCCGCCTGAAAGATTAGCAGCACCTTCGCTGACAGTAAAATCAAGAGCGCCGTTTTCGCTAAGAAAATCCCAGAGCTGAACATCTTTCAAAACCTGTATCATCTGAGAATCTGATGCTTTTTCGTTTGCTTCCAGAAGACACTCACGGACAGTTCCAGCAAAAATCCAGTCGCGGTGGGAAATATATGTTACAAAATCATAAAGCTCATTGAATGGAATTTTTGAAAGCTCAACTCCGTTTAATAAAACAGACCCTGAATAATTTTTATAAATTCCGCAGAGGATTTTTGCCATGGTTGATTTTCCGCTTCCGCTCTTTCCGGTAAAAGCAACAAATTCTCCCTGCTTTATAGTGATTTCAGCGTTGTGTAAAACTGTTCTGTCAAAACTGTACGAAAGATTTTTTGTCTGAATTAAAGCATTTTGAGGCTGAACTTCATGGTTAAATTGACATTCAGGCCTGCGGGAATCGTTTTCCATATCGAGAAGTTCGAAAATATTTTTTGATGCTGTTACGCCGTTCATTGCTGTATGAAACGCACTCCCAAGACGACGAAGCGGGATAAAAAAATCAGCTGAAAGAAGAATGCACACAAATGCATTTTGTCGCTCAGATCCTGATTCTTATAGTTTTTAACATCCTCATAAAGCTTGTCTATAAGCGGTCTGATAAGCTTCCAGTAGTTTTTGGT
>NZ_JAZOUG010000031.1:0-1952 GCF_045657965.1 Treponema sp.
ATCGGTCTCAAAAAAGGCGATACAAAAGAAATTACCAAAAAATACGGTAAAGACGAAAAAGACGAATCGCTCAAAGGCCAGACAAAAAAATATTCTGTTACAGTTAAACAGATTAAAGTACGCAATCTGCCGGCCTTGGACGATGATCTTGCACAGGATGTTAACGAAAAGTTCAAGACACTTGAAGACCTTAAAAAAGATATCATGCGCAATCTTGAAACAGCAAAAGAACGCAAAATCAGCGAAATCAAAACAAACAGCCTTCTTTCACAGCTTATCGAGAAATATCCGTTTGAAATTCCAGCAAGCATGTTGAACGCAGAACTCGACGGACGCTGGAGAATGATGGCTCAGCAGTTCCAGACTACAGTCGAAGAACTTGACCGCATGATTACAGCTTCAGGCCAGAAAAAAGAAGATATGCTCAAAGAATGGACTGGAGATGCTGAAAAAATGCTCAAGAGCCGCATTATTGTTGACTCACTTCTTAAAGAAAAAAATATTTCTGTAACTCCAGAAGAAATCGAAGCAGAATATCAGAAAATTGCTGACGGTAACGGTCTTACAGTTGAAGAAGTTAAACAGCACTACACTGACCCGCGTTCAAAAGAATATTTGATTGACGAAGCAAAAGAACAAAAACTTTACAAGGATTTGTTCGCACAGGTTAAGCTTTCTAAAGGCGATAAAGTTTCGTTTAAAGACCTGTTTAATCAGCAATAATCTTTGCCTATAAAAACTGGAATGTTCTTTAATTTTAAGAACATTCCGTTTTTTTTTGGACTTTTTTAGTTAAATTCATTATATTTATATTAATTCTGGAATTAATCCGGAACATCAGACAAAGGAATATTTAATGAACGAACAGATGAATAACTACATGCCGAGTGTTATTGAAAGAAGCGGCAATGGAGAACGTTTTTACGACATTTATTCACGTCTTTTAAAAGACAGAATTATTTTCGTCGATGGCGAAATCAACGATTTAAATGCAGATTTAGTTGTTGCCCAGATTCTATTTTTGGAATCAGAAAACCCGGACAAAGATATCAGTATTTATATTAACTCTCCAGGCGGAAGTGTTACTGCAGGACTTGCAATCTATGATGCCATGCAATATGTAAAATGTGACATTCAGACTATCTGCATTGGTCAGGCAGCTTCAATGGGAGCAATTCTTCTTGCTGGCGGCACAAAAGGGAAACGTTTTGCCCTTCCTTCCTGCAGGGTCATGATTCATCAGCCTAGAGGCGGAGTTCAGGGGCAGGAAAGTGATATCGCAGTTCAGGCAAAGGAAATTATCCGTCTTAAAAAGCTTTCTATCAAATATCTTGCAGAAAAATGCGGACAAACAGAAGAAAAAATCGCTAAAGACATGGAGCGCGATTTCTTTATGAGCGCCGAAGAAGCATTAGCATATGGAATTGTAGACAAAGTTATGCCTTCAAGAATTTCATCTGATTCAACAGGAGCAAAATAATGAGAGGATTTCGTTCAGACGTTCAGTACTGTTCTTTCTGTGGAAAGCCAGGTGATGATAAACGTCATCTTGTAGCAGCCCCAACAAGCGGAATTTTCATCTGCGACAAATGTATCGCAGTATGTGAAGGCATGCTTACAAAGCAGGAAAATTCAATTGATCCTATCGATATAGCAGATGTTCCGACTCCAAAAGAATTCAAATCATATCTTGATGAATATGTAATTGGTCAAGATTATGCTAAAAAAGCTCTTTCGGTTGCAGTTTACAATCACTATAAACGCATGTCAAAGCTTGATTCAATCCGAAAAGACGATGAAGTTAAAATCGAAAAATCAAACGTACTTTTAATTGGTCCAACAGGTTCGGGAAAGACATTACTTGCACGCACTTTAGCAGAAAAGCTTAAAGTCCCATTTGCAATTGCTGATGCCACTACCCTGACTGAAGCCGGATATGTTGGTGAAGATGT
>NZ_JAZOUG010000032.1:0-17871 GCF_045657965.1 Treponema sp.
GAAGAAATGAAGCATGAATATACGATTCTCTGTCCGCAGATGTCGCCGATTCACTTCCGCTTACTTCAGAAGGCATTCCAGTACTCAGGATTTAACTTTGTCGTCCTCGATTCAGTTGACCCGAAAGCCGTTGATGCAGGCCTTAAGTTCGTAAACAACGACGCATGTTATCCTTCAATTCTTGTAACAGGCCAGCTTATCGAAGCGCTTGAATCAGGAAAATACGATATTAACAAAACTGCAGTCATCATCTCACAGACTGGCGGCGGCTGCCGTGCAACAAACTACATCGGCTTTATCCGCCGTGCCTTAAACGATGCCGGCTGGAGCCATGTTCCGGTAATTTCGCTCAATGCACTCGGTATGGAAAAGAATCCTGGCTTTACGTTCACACCTGGCATGGTTCACAAGGCAATGATGGCAGCCTTCTTAGGCGACCTTTTGATGCGTGTTCTTTACCGTGTACGCCCGTACGAAGCAGAACCTGGCAGTGCAAACCGCCTTTACGAAAAATGGAACGCAAAAGCTGAGCAGATGCTCAGGTCAAACTCAATTTTCAAGTACAGAAGGCTTATTAAAGGAATCGTGCGCGATTTCGACAGGCTTCCGATTCTTCCGGTTAAAAAGCCGCGCGTCGGTGTTGTCGGTGAAATCCTTGTAAAATTCCACCCGACTGCAAACAACGATATGGTAAACGTAATCGAGCGCGAAGGTGCAGAATGTGTAATGCCTGATTTAATGGACTTCTTGTTCTACACATTCAGTGACGGTGTATTCCGGCACAGAGAACTTGCATTCCCTAAAGCCGAAGAAAGAACAGGTAAATTTGCTGTCTGGGCGCTCGAACTTTACCGCCGCTACATGAAAAAGTGCCTGCGTAAGAGCCGGCGCTTTGATCCGCCAAGCTCAATCTGGGACATGATGAAGAGTGTCGAAGGAATCATTCAGACAGGAAACATCTCCGGCGAAGGCTGGTTCTTAACAGCAGAAATGGTAGAACTTATTCACTCAGGTGCTCCAAGCGTTGCCTGCGTTCAGCCTTTTGCATGTCTTCCAAACCACATTACTGGCAAAGGCATGATTAAAGAGCTTCGCCGCCGCTATCCTGAATCGAACATCAGCGCAATCGACTATGATCCGGGTGCTTCAGAAGTCAACCAGCTTAACCGCTTAAAGCTTCTGCTTTCAAACGCACCGATCGGCAAAAACCCGGACGAGCTTCCAAACGGCAAAATCTGGACTAAAAAAGGCGAAGTAGAGCCGATTATCCAGTATGCTTCGGGAGGAGCTCAGTTTGTAGACGATGATCCGGTTGATGCTAGGAATGCAGTACCGGCAACCACGGCTGTGTAAACTGAAAAATAAAAATGCCCGATAATGCGAAACTTTCGTGTTATCGGGCATTTTCTTTGCTTTATATTAGACTAAAACAAGCGGATTTCACCACGGGGAGTTGGCATTTCAGAAAAGACCGGTTCGTCATTTTTATCTCTGGTTATTCTGTAATAATGACAGATATTTTTTTCTGCTTCACGATGAACTTCCATTATTGAAAAACTGTTTGGCATTCCACCGCGTGCCTGGGCACAGCTTCCTGGATTTGAAACTGCAAAAAAATCTTTATGTCCGTTACGACTGACATGGCTTCTGATTGAATTCGGAACATGTGTGTGTCCGTACCAGACAATATCCATCCCCCGTTCTATTGCTTCATTTTTAAGATCTTTGATTCCGTAATACACATTATAACGGTGACCGTGCGTAAGAAAAATTTTTTTGCCGGCTATTTCAATTTCCTGAAATTCCGGGACGGTGACAGGAATTCTCTGTTCTGTAAAAATTGTCGTTGTTGAATTATCTCCGTTTCCTCGCACAAAATAAACAACTTCCGGCATTTTTTTACCGAATTCTTTGTCGAAAAAAGCAAGTTCAAAGGTTTCAATAAGATCTAAAAGTCCGTCACCGCAAAAGCACATTGCATCACAGTCAGGGCCAAATTTTGCAATAATATCCTGCAGGATTACCGAATTACCATGTGAATCTGAAATCAAAAGAACTTTTGCAAATTCTTTTCCGGCAAGTCCTGAGACTGCTTTTTTTGAGCCGATTGCAAGATTTGTCTGCTGGACAATTTCTATCATTATTACTCAAAAATAAAGTGATTTATTGACTGTAAGCCTGTTTCACCGTCAATATAACGCGTAACAGTTCTGTTTTTGTCGAGTAATTTCTGAACAAAATCAAGAAGATTATTATCTGCTTTTAAAGGCTGGCGCAGCTCAATCATCTGAGAAATTGAATTAATAAGAATCTGAGATTCATCAAAATCAGGAATAAAATCAGTGACTTCTCCATCAATTACATCTGCTTTGTGGGCATAATCAAGTACAAAATCAGAACTTGACTCAGAACCTAAAACATCATCCTGTGAAAAAAATGTAAATACAGGGTATGGAAGTTTACCGTCTTCAGCTTTATCCTGAAGTTTTGAAATGGCTATATGAAGGCCTTCCGGAGCACCCAGAATAATCATACCGGCAAGTGTCTTATCTTCAAGTCTGTCTGCCAGATGAGAAATACGCTCACGACCGGCTACCATAAAATCTGCCGGATAAACAAAAACAGAAATCAAGCCCGGTTTTTCTTCAGTTTCAACTCCAAAATTTTCATTAAGATTCTGTGTAAGCTTTTGAACAGATTCTTCTGAGTTATAGCCGTATCCTAAAACAACTGCAATATTTTTGCCTTCCAGATAAGCCTTTGTTTCGGGAGAGATTTTTTTGAGTTTTGCAGGAACTGTTTCCTTTGATTTTGAAACCTGTGAAAGTGTAGTTGATGCAGTCAGTTTTTTTTCACCTTTGCAGGCTGTAAAAGAAAAAGCCGAAAGAAGTGCAAAGGTGAAAACTGTATTTTTAATAAAATTTGATTTAATCTTTAACATACCTTGATTTTATCAAATTTTTCATTTTTACGAAAGTGTTGCTGTTATTCAAAAATCAGCTCGACAAGTATGGTGGCCTCTTTAGAGCCGCCGGAAGTGCTGGAAGTTTCTGTACCAGCTTCCTGAGAACTTGCTGTCTGAGTTCCGCTTCCAAGAGAAACTGCTGATTCTTTTGCTGTTTCTGAAGGTTTTGAAACACCTGCAGCTGTTGAATTTGAAACTTCACCTTGAGAAACCATTACGGCATTAACAGGAGCATCTTCTGTACCTTCAGCTTCTTTGTTATTTTTTGCTTTCCAGAAAGCAACTGAACCGCGGGTTGTTGAGAGTTTTGCTCTCTTGTAGCGTGAAGCAAAACCGAATTCAGTACCACGGACAGAAGCCGTTGCAACAGGAGATTTTACTGTAAAACCTACACGACGGTCGGCAGATTTCTGAACATTTGATTTTAATGAACCTGTATCGAGGAATATTGTTGTTTCGTCTTTGCCGGCTTCACCATTTATTCCTTCGCGTTCTGCAAGAGTTTTTAATGTTATGCGCGAAAGTGGTGAAACAGTGACTGTAGATTCTTTGATTTTTAAAACCAGTTCAGATTTAAAACCTGTCTGAATGACTGAACCCTGATCAAGAGAATCACCTTCTTTTAAGGTAACCCACGTAGTTCCGTTTTGAACTTCTGTTTTTCCTTTTGTTGAAACAACTGTTGCCTGAAATGCAAATGCAGTAAATGCTGCTGCAGTAAAAATCAATGAAAGAATTAATTTTTTCATAGTTAACCTCCGTAAGATTTCTATATTAGAATGCTATACTTGCATTAATCTTGAGCTGAGTTTTGTTATTTCCTGAATCATCATTATCAAAATACTGGCCAAAGCTTAATCCTGCAGAAACATCACTTACAATCTGCCAGTTTGCATTTGCTGAATACTGGAATCCCTGATATTCAATTTCTTTAGCTGCATCAAAAACCATATCTGCGCTTAATGCGGCCAGAACATTGGAAACCGGCTTTATTGTTGCAGAAAGGCCGGCCTTTGCAAGTGCAGAATATTCCGGTTCTGCAAGTGAATTTACTGCAGAATTACTTGTAAAGCCTTTGAAAAATTCAAATGAGCCCTGTTTTCCTGAAGCATATACACCGTTTAATGATACAGACATTGATTTAAATGACGGATAGGCAGTAACTGCGATTTTTGAAAGATTTGACTTTTCCATGTCCCCGTCGTCATATTTTGAAAAGCCTAAAGTTGATGATAAATCATAGAAAACCGATGAAACAATCGGACCTGAAAGCAAAACTGTTCCGTAAAACCTGTTATAGTCTGCAGTCTCAGAATCAAGTGAAACTGAAGCAAGGCCTTCAAGAGAAAGCCCATGAGCTGCAATAAGATTCGGCAGATCAAAAACAAGGCCGGCAACTGCATATTTATCAGCAAGAACATAAAGTTTTTTAGGTTTGTCAGAAAGTTCTGGAGAAGTGTTTGCAGGAGATGCATCTGTAAGAATTGTAGTATTTTTGGCATTTAAAAGACCTGTGTAAACACCAAAAGCCGAAACATTAAACCTTGCTCCCTGGAATTCTGCCTTTAAGCCGTCACCGTTCTGTGAATAAATAATGCCGGTCAAATCTTCATTGTAAAAACGGCCTGTAGATATTGTTAAGTCGCCAGAGCTTAATTCCTGATGAATAACAAGCTTAAACAGTGATAAATCACCGGTTAAAAGCAGTTTATCATCAGAGGCAGGAATTGAATCGTCGTATTCTGTTGAAAAACTTCCTTCTGTAACAAAATAGCTTAATCCGTCTTCAGAAACAGGTGTTTTAAGCCAGAGACTGATGGAGTTTTTCTGGTCAAGAGTGAGGTCTGAAACTTCTTTTCCGGAAAATTTTGTGGTATTTGAAAGAAGACCGCCGAAATCAAAAGAAAACAAAGGTACGGAAAGAGAAATTAAAGCGGCTGAAAGAAATATTTTTTTAAGTGTGATTTTCATTATTCTGTTTCTCCTGTAAGTTCAAGACAAGCGTTAAAAATATCGATTGTGTCTCTGCCGGAAACTTTCATTGAAGGATCCGACTCTTTTGGCAGAACGTCCTTAGCTTTTAATTCTTTGTAAGAATATCGCTTTGAAGGGAACAGTGTGTAAAAAAGCCCGCCTTTTAAATTAAGAGCTTTCATATAGATAAAACTGAGCTCGGAAAGAGTAACTTCAGAATCAGCTTCAGAATCTGATGAAAAGTATCCGTTTGATTTAAGTGCTTCAAATGCCTGTAAGTCTGTACTCTGTTCATCAATAAGCTTTGCATAAACAGCTGCAAGGTAAGAAGACTGTGCACAGGTAGCCGTTTCAGATTCCAGTAATGCAGAAACACGCTCTGAACTTTGTGCAAAGACTGCGAAGTTTGAAATAAGAGCCAGAATAATTCCTGAAAGGATTTTTTTCATTTTAAGCAAACTCCTTACTTTTATTTTTTAAGAAAATTTTACGGTTTTATTATAATCTGTGTTATAATATTTGTCATGGGAAAAATATCAAAAAACTCAAAAGGTTCTAAAAAATCTTTATCGCGAAAATTAATCGCACTTATTATTGTTGTATCAGCTGTTATTTTCTGGACTACAATCTGCGCAATCGGAGCATTGCAGAAATTCGACTACCGTATTTATGATTTGCTTCTCGGTTTTTCAAAAGCCCCGGAAACAAGACACGAAGTTTTATTAGTCGAAGCAGATAACGTTTCAACAAGCAATGATTCATTTCAGGAAATGAAGACCTGGCCGTGGCCAAGAAATATTTTTGCTAAAGTCCTTATGCGTATGAAAGAATTCGGCGCAAGCACGGCTGTATTCGATATTGAGTATCTTTCGCCATCAAGTCTTGCCGTAAATGAAGATGCCATCATCGAAGCAGCCTCTAATTTTGACGGAACCCGACCTGACTTTGAAAAATTTGTACGCGATAACGACGATTATTTTGCACGCGCAATTCAATTCTTCGGAAATACATGGCTTACAATCAATACTCTCGATATTGATATGAAATATACTGACGAAGAAATTGATTATGTTAAGCAGCGTTTTTTATACAATGTAGAAGATAAAGACGATTTAATTCTTAAGGATTTCAGACAGGGGCGTCTGGACAGTACAAAAACTTCATTTATCGACAACTTCAAAATCGGAAAACCTGACTGGGGAAATCCTGAATTTGACAGAAAATATCTGATTGGCTTTTCTCCGGCTATGCATCAGTTCATAAGCCATGCACAGGGAGCAGGTTTTACTAACGTCATTATTGATATGGACGGAACCCGCCGCAGAATCGAACTTTTAAATAATAAGGACGGGCTTTTTGCCGGTCAGCTTTCATTTGCACCGGTTTTAAAAATATTAAATCCGCAGAGCATCACACGTAAAAAAAACAGTCTTAAACTTACAAACTGCAGAAGCATTGGCGGAAAAGACATTTCAATTCCACTGGATTCTGACGGAAAAATGATAATCAACTGGCTTCATTCGCTTTTTATCGATTCATTCCGCCATGAAAGCATGTTCTTTTTAGCCCAGCTTGATGAACTTGAAAAAAATGTCGTTACCGAACTTAAATCGCTGAACGGCTTTTTGACTTCCCTTGATTCTGCAAAAATAAAGGGACTTGATTTACAGCCCCTCCAGTCTGCTCAGACTGTAAAAACACTTGTTTCTGATTATTCTGACATTAATGATTTTATGGAATTTCTGCTTGCAAAGTGCGAAGGTTATGATGCACAGGGAAATGCCATTGGCGGCGGAATCGATTATTCTGAATACGAGCAGTATTTTCAGGCACGCAAAGATTTTTTTGAAGCTGTTACCTCATTCTGTAAAGGAAATGCTCTGGACGAAATTGCAGAACGGCTGATTTTAATCCGGGATTATCTTGATGAAGAAACTTTTAATTCAATCCAGTCAGAACTTTCAGAGCTTTTTGACACGCTTTCCAGTGAAAATGAGCTTTACAATTCTATTTTTGCAGAAAAAAAACAGGTTTATGAAAATTCATTCTGTATTATAGGACATACGGCAAGTTCCACAACCGATTTGGGTACAACTCCATTTGAACGGGCATACATGAATGTCGGAACTCACGCAAATGTTTACAATACAATCATGAATCAGGATTTTATTTATCCTGCAAAATGGGGCTGGGGTGTCTTTATCATATCAGTTCTTTCCCTTATTTTAATTGTGCTTCCTGCTGAAAAACGGGCCCGTGTTCAAAACTTAACCGGTGTAAGCCTTGTTGTATTAAGCCTTATTCTGCCCGTTTTACTGATTATTATATTCAGTGTTTATATTCCGGCACTTTGTGCAATTTTGATTGCCTTCAGTTCATATCTTGCAATGACAATCTACAGGTTTGCTACAAGCGAAAAAGACAAAAAATTCCTTCAGGCAACTTTTGGTGCTTACGTTGCTCCTGCTGTAGTTGACCAGATTGTAAAAAATCCGGCTCTTGCAAGCTTGGGCGGTAAATCTGACAATCTTACGGCTCTCTTTTCTGACGTAAAGTCATTCTCTGCCTTTACAGAAGTTATAAATAACGAAGAAGGCGAAGATAAAGGTGCTGAAAGGCTTGTTGCTGTATTAAACGATTATCTTGGTGTTTTAAGCGATGCCATTATGGATAACAACGGTACAATCGATAAATATGTCGGTGATGAAATTGTCTCGTTCTTTGGAGCTCCTGTTCACGATGAAAACAATGCCTTTGATGCCTGTGTAGCAGGAATCCGTATGCTTCAGGCAGAACGCCAGTTCAACGAAGAAAACAAAGACCGGCTTCCGATAAATCCTGCAACCGGCGAGCCGTTTTTCCTTCATTCACGTGTCGGATTAAACACCGGTAACATGGTTGTCGGCAATATGGGAACAGAGAAAAAGCTTAACTATACAATCATGGGCAATAACGTTAACCTTGCAAGCCGTCTTGAAGGAACAAACAAGGCCTACGGTTCATGGATTATGTGTTCTGAAAGTACATGGAATGCTGCCAATCAGGGCGAAAATGCCGGTAAAATAGTGGCCAGGAAGCTTGACTGTGTACGCGTAATCAACGTAAAAAAGCCGGTCGGAATTTATTCGATTATTGGTCTTAGAAACGAATTAAGCGAAAAGCGCATTAAAGCAACGGAGCTTTTTAACGAAGGCACTGAATGGTATTTAAAAGGTAGTGATACTCCGAACGAGCCGAAAGATGTCGAAGATTTGAAAAAAGCTTACGAACTTTACAGACAGGCTGATGAACTTTATCCGATGGATGAAAGTGCGAAAGTCTTTATGGAACGCTGCGAAGATTATATTAAAAACGGCGTTCCTAAAATCTGGGACGGTGTTTACACAATGAAGAGCAAATAATTTTTTGTTTTTTCTACTTTATAACACTTTATTTTTGAAACTTCTTATAATCGCTGATATTATTATAATATGAAAATAAAAGTATTATTATCAGCGATTTTTTTTATTTTAACCGCTTATTCTTTTTCTTTTGCACAAAATTCTGAGCAGCCAGTTAGTACTGCACTTTCTGTTGAAGATGCGGTCAACCTGGCAAAGAAAAACAATATTTCAATTGCGCGCGAAGAAATCACACTGAACGGACTAAAAAGAGCTGATTCTCATTCATGGAACAGTATTTCACCGACAGTAAGTCTTGGTGCAGGCTCTTCAATTCCAGTTGATGCCTTAAGTGATACAAAATCAAATTACACGGCAAATCTTGGGGTTTCTGCTACGTTTTCACTTTCTTTAAGTGCAAATCTCTACACTTCAATGCAGAGCGCAAAAATTGCTTACGAATCAGGAAAAATCAGTTTTGAAGATGCTGTAAAATCGGTTGAACTGAGTGTACGCGAGGCTTTTTACACACTTTTATACGAAAAAGAAAATATTACCCTCCAGGAACAGAATCTTGAAATTGCAAAGACCCAGTACAGCAATAACCTTGCAAAGTACAATCAGGGACGTTTGAGCGAAATCGATGTACTTTCTGCTGAAGTAAATTACAAGAGCAAGATTCCGACTGTTGGAAGTGCCAAAACAACTTTTCTGAATGATCTGGCTTCATTTAAGCAGCTGCTTTCACTTCCGATAGACGAGAGAATTGAACTTTCAGGTTCTTTAGACGACCTTATCAACCTGAATGAAATTAAAGTTGACATGAAAGATGTAAAATCTTCTGACATAAAGCTTCTTGAATACAAAATTGCTTCTGCAAAAAATACGGTTTTGGATAAAAGATTTTCAGCCTTTGCTCCCAGTTTGAGTGCATCCTTAAACTTGCGCGACCAGTACTGGTATACCGGCTATAAAGGGGCAGAGCCTGAGCCGGAAAAATCAGCTTCCATTTCTCTTTCGGCAACAATTCCGCTGGACGGTTTTCTTCCGTGGTCGGCCAGAAATGATGCAGTTGACAGCGCAAAAGATACTGTAAAAGACCTTGAACTCCAGCTTGATAACGAAATGAAAAACTTAAAGCGCACTGTGGATTCAAGTCTGCGTTCAATAAGGCAGAGCCAGGAATCAATTCAGTACAAGCAGGCAAATGTTGAACTTGCAAAAAAAACATACGAAATGACTGCCGAAGCTTACAACCGGGGTACAAAAGACCTGCTTACTCTGCAGGATGCGAATGCTTCCCTCCTGAATGCGCAGGTCAGCCTTAAAAATGAAACTTTAACGCTTATTAAAGCTGTTTTGAATCTGGAAAATACAATCGGAGTTCCATTCGGAACACTTGGAGATTAAAATGAACGAAAAATTCAAAATTACTAAACCGAAAATCGTTGCAGGCTCTGCCCTTGCATTTCTTGCTGTCTGCTTTATTTTTGTAAAACTTAGTTCTTCCGGTAAAGAAGGTGCAGGACCAATGAAGAGGGGACGGGGAAACGGAAATACTGTTGTTTCTGTAAAAACGCAGGTTCTTGAAGAAACAACACTTCACGGCTATATTTCAACAAACGGTGAAATTGAAAGCCAGAATTCAGTAAATGTCTTCCCTGATGTTTCAGGCAAAGTAATGGAAACAAATGTTATGCTCGGCTCTTCAGTAAAGCGCGGTGACATTATTGCATATGTAGACCCAAGTGCGCCTGGACAGTATTACAAAAAAAGCCCGGTTTATGCTCCGATTTCAGGAAGTATTATTTCAACTCCGCTCAAAAACGGAACAACAGTTACAACAAGTACGGTAATTGCCATTGTCGGAGATATTTCAAATCTTCAGGTAAGTGCAGATATTCCTGAACGCTATGTTTCAGTATTAAAAAACGGCTTAAAAGCAGATATTTCGGTTGAAGCTTATCCGGATATTGTTTTTAAGGCGACTGTAACGCGTGTAAGCCCTGTAGTTGATACAACAAGCCGCACAAAAGAAGTAATCCTTCACTTTGACGAAAAAGATTCTAGAATCAATGCCGGTATGTTCGGCAAGGTTAAACTTTTTACCGAAGACTATACCGGCTTTGTTACAATGCCGTCTGATTCTCTTGTTCAGAACGGAGATGATTATTTTGCATACGTCGTAAACGAAGATTCAACTGTCTCAAAACGAAAGGTCACACTCGGAAAAAGCGTCGACGGCATAATTCAGATTCTTTCAGGCGTTGACACTGGCGAAAAAGTCGTAGTTCAGGGACAGACTTCACTTGGTGACGGCTCTAAAGTACAGGACATCACGAATGGAAAATTGAAAACTGAAAATGAAAAACCGGAAAATACTGAAAAAGGAAATCGCCCTGAAGGCGGGGAAAGACCTTCTCGCGGGGAATAAATTATGAGTATATCTAAAAAAACACTTGATCACCCGGTTTTAACGCTGATTGTCTTTGTTCTCCTTCTGATAACGGGTGTTTTTACATTAAAAAATGTTGCGATAAGCCTTATGCCTGACGTTGAATCCCCATACATTACAGTGCGCACAACTTACACAAATGCGGGGCCGGAATCAGTCGAAAAATCTGTAACAAAAGTGCTTGAAGGGCAGCTGGTTTCCGTAAGCGGATTAAAAAATCTTACTTCAACTTCATCTTCAGGCTCTTCTTCGATTTCGCTTGAGTTTAATTACGGTACAGACCTCGACGAAGCCACAAATGATGTACGTGATAAAATCAGCCGTGTAACCAGAAACCTTCCTGATGATGCCGGAAGTCCTACAATCTTTAAAATGGATTCAAATTCCATGCCTATTATGCGGATTGCAGTGCGCGGAAACCGTTCCAACGACGACTTAAAACAGATTGCCGAAGACCAGATTGTTGACCTTTTTGAGCAGGTTGACGGCATTGCAGAAGCAGATGTTTCCGGCGGACGGGAAAAAATTGTCCGTGTAGATATTTCCCAGAACAGACTTGCAGCTTACGGATTAACTATGGCAGGCGTTTATTCTGCCCTTGGAAAACAGAATCTTGAACTGGGCGGCGGAACAATTACTGAAGGCATTCATGATTACACAATCCGTACTACAGGTGAGTTTAAAAGCATTGAAGAAGTAAACAATACAATTATTACAACTCTTAACGGCTACGGCGTAAAACTCAGTGACATAGGTACGGCGTATCTTGGTTATAAAGACAAATCCAGTGAAGTTTACATTAACGGTCAGCCGGGCGTTTACGTAAGTATTACAAAGCAGTCGGGTAAAAATACAGTTACAGTTGCAAAAGCTGCCCGCGAAAAACTAGAAGAAATTCAGGAAATCTTACCTTCTGACGTAAAACTCGAAATTATCCGTGATGATTCGACTTCAATTAACGATACAATCAATACTCTTGTTGAATCTGCATATACCGGTCTTCTTCTTGCTGTACTTATTTTGTTTTTGTTCCTGAAATCCGGTAAATCAACAATGATTATTGCAATTTCAATTCCCCTTTCAATTGTAATTACTCTTTTATGTATGAATTTTGCGGGGCTTACGCTCAATATGATGACTTTAACAGGTCTTATTCTTGGCGTCGGTATGATTGTAGATGCTTCCATTGTTATGATTGAAAACATTTACGTTTACCGCACCCGCGGAGCCCAGCCTAAAGTTGCAGCAGTTCTCGGTTCACAGGAAATGATTATGTCTGTAATTTCCGGAAACCTTACAACAATCTGTGTATTTATTCCCTTCCTTTTCTTTATGTCTGATCTTGGAATGATGGGGCAGATGTTCAAAGGCATGATTTTTACTGTCGTTATAGCGCTTGTCTCTTCACTTTTTGTTGCGATTTTCCTTGTACCGGTTCTTGCAGGTAAGTTTTTCCCGCTTACAAACCGCACTGAAAAGCCGGTTCAGTTTAAGCCGTTAAAACGATTCTACGAACTGCTTGAAATTCCTCTGGTAAAACTTACAGAAGTTTACAGAAAAGCTTTGAGCGCTGCCTTAAATAACAGGCTGGTTACCTGTATTGTCTGTTTTTCTGTGCTTGTTTCGGCTTTTGTATTTATTCCGACCCTTCGTGTTCAGATGATGACAGGCGGCCAGGATGACAGTGTAACCTTAAATCTTACAATGCCGATTGGAACGACCTTAAGCGAAACAACAGCCGTTCTAAAGACTTTTGAAAAAATCTGTGAAGAAGAAATAGAAGGCTACACCACGCTCATTACTTCGATTGGCACTGGTCGTGGAAATTCATCTTCATACAAAGGCTCAATTCAGATAAATCTTCCGGGTGCAGAAGAACAGATTGATACAAGCGATACTATTCAGAAAAAGCTCCGTGCTCATTTCGGTGATTTTACCGATGCCCGCTTTAACTTTTCACAGGGCATGATGAGGCAGATGACAGGTTCTTCGTTTAAAATCAAAGTCCGTTCAGATGATCTTGATGCTGCTCTGGAAGTTGCTTCTCAAATCCGCTCTGTCATGGAAGATATTTCTGACATCGGTGAAGTTTCAATTGATACTGAAGAAGGTCTGCCTGAAGTTGAAATCGAGATAGACAGACAGCGGGCATATTCTTTCGGTGTTGACGTTACTACAGTTGCAAAGGAAATAAACTATGCAATCAATGGAGTTACTGCCACAACTTACCGCCAGGACGGAAAGGAATACGACATGGTCCTTCTGTATCAGAAAGGAGACCGGCAGAGCGTTTCAGACCTTGAGCAGATTTATGTAAACGGAAACGGCGGCAAGGTAAGTGTTGCAAATTTTGCCCGTGTTGTTAAAGGTTTAGGTCCTGTTTCAATCCGCCGTGCAAACCAGACCCGCGTTGTAACCGTAAGCGCAGACAACAACGGAAAGCGCAATGATTACGAAGTTGAAGACGACATTAAGGCAGGAATTGCAGAAAGCTTTATCGTGCCGGACGGAGTTACAATTTCTTACGAAGGAAACTGGAAGGACACCCAGGAGCAGGGACAGGTTTACGGTTTAATCATAATCATGGCGATTCTGCTGGTCTTTGGCGTTATGGCCGGAACTTACGAAAGCTTTAAGGCTCCGTTCATTAACCTTATGACAATTCCTTTCCTGATTGTAGGCGTTGTTTTTATCTACAAAATTTCAGGACAGGCTTTCAGTATGATGAGTGCAGTGGGCTTAATTATGCTTGTCGGAATTGTCGTAAACAACGGAATTATTCTTGTAGACTACACAAACCTTCTGATTAACAGAGGCTACAAAATGAAGGAAGCCTGTCTTGAAGCAGGAGCCAGCCGCCTTCGCCCGGTTTTAATGACAACTTTAACTACAATCCTCGGCATGATTCCGATGTGCTTTGCTACAAGCGGAAGTGCCGGCATGGTTCAGCCGATTGGAGTTGCAGTAGTCGGAGGCTTAACAAGTTCTACCTTCATTACGCTTTTCTTTATTCCGGTTCTGTACTCGCTGATTATGAAAGAAAAGTCAGTACACAAATCGAAAATTCAGGTACTTTTGGCGGAGGAAAAAAATGACTAGAGCAGAAATTATTGCCAATCAGTCCGTGCAGGATGAAATTATTTCGCTCATGGAAGAGCATATTGAAGGCGTTTTGTACACAATAATTCCGATGGCTGT
Source organism: Treponema sp. (assembly GCF_045657965.1). Lineage (GTDB taxonomy): Bacteria > Spirochaetota > Spirochaetia > Treponematales > Treponemataceae > Treponema_D. The sequence continues at coordinate 13,973 of NZ_JAZOUG010000032.1, forward strand.
CGGCCGCGGAAAAAAGTCTTACAAAATGGGAGACGGTACCTGGCCGGAGACAAATTTTGTGCTTTTCAGTTACATGGAAGACGAAAAAGTTCCTGTGCTCAAAGCTATTATAAAAGCCGTAAAAGAAAAATTTACAAACGAAGGAATAAAATTATTTTTAGTAAAAGCTGAAGAAATTTAAAAATGCGGCATACAAAAAGACCTGAAAAATTTTATTACTTTCTTATGAACAAAAAAGCCGGAGAAGTCTGCTCTCATACCAGTGATTCACATCACACTGTTTATGAACATTTTCCGGCCGATATTCTCATTTCAAACGGAGTCAAATTACATTCAGCAGGAAGGCTTGACTGCGATACAGAAGGTCTGCTCTTATTTACAAATGACGGAAAATTTTCAAATTTTCTTACCCGCCCCGAAAACAAAATAGAAAAAACATATTTTGTCCGCCTTAAAAATGCTGTTTCAGAAACCGAACAGAAAAAATACACAAAACTTGCAGAAAAAGGCATGGTTCTGCCTGCTGAAAAAAAGTCGCCTGAACAAAAATCAAACGGAGCAAAAATCGACTGGAAGGCTGTCACAATCACAAACGAATGTGAAATCACGCTTACGGAGGGAAAATTCCATGAAGTGAAGCGGATTTTCCGTGCGCTCGGAAACGAAGTCGTGTATCTAAAGCGAGTGAATTTTGCAGGAATCGAACTTGACGAATCTTTGAAAACCGGCGGCTGGCGAAATCTCGCGCAAAGCGAAATAAAAAGTCTGAAAAACGGCGTTTTTTCTTGAAATCCTCTGAAAATGTGTCATAATTGTAAAAAGATTGTGCCATATATTGGGGGATTCTTATGAAACGCTCGATTTTAAAAAAGTTTTTCGCATTTCTTTCGGTTGCGGCAAGTGCCTTCTTGCTTTTTTCGTGCTCCGTATTTGAATCTGATACCCGGGGGGGGGTAATATCACTTGCACTGCCCGACTCTTCTTCCGCACGCTCTATCTCCACAAGCGGAAATGCTCCTTCAAATGACTTTATCGAAGCGTATGAAGTCAGAGTAAGAAATGCTGAAAATAAGATGGTTCAAAAAATCAGCGGCGCAACCCCCGGCTCAACAATTTCCATAGACAAACTTTCTCCCGACACATATACAATTTCTGTTCTGGCTTATTATTCTGCCGTTGACTGGGGAGAAACCTATGATTATGTGACTTACTACGGAAAAATATCGACAAAATTGTCCGCAGGTGAAAACAAAACCGTATCACTTGCATTAAGGGATTTTGAGAATTCCGGTACATATATCACCGTTTATATAAATCCGATAAACAGCGCCCTTGACGAATGGTCAGAATTAGGCAGCAATAATAATTACTCATGCACTATTACCGGAAACGGTGTAAATTTTACATTTGAGGACATGGAAACTGTTGGAAACGGAAACGACTACGGCTGCATGCCTCCCGGCAGCTGGTATTGCCTCAAAGACAAATTCCTTGAGCCTGGCTTTGCCTATACTTTTGATGTGACAGTCATAAAAGCAGGCTGGGTTGAAGACAATTGGGTAGATGTTATTAGAAAATATCACGGTTCAAAAACACAAGTCGTTGAAGAATCCAATTATCAAAATCAAGGTGAACACGCAGTATCTGTTGAAGTCGAATAAAAAAACTTTATCTCCTGCCCATTTCAGCCTTTTTAATTTTCCTGGCCAAGTTTTTCTTCTTCCAAATCGGCTTCCCGATGAGCAATTTCTTTCATTTCATACATAAGCTTGTCTGCATTATTTAGGAACGTACGGAAATCATTATAGTTTTTTTTATAATAGGTAAAACCGACACTGATTGAAATTTTATACGGTGCATTCAGTTCTTCATTTTTCCTGTTTATCAGATCATGAATTTTTTCGTTCAACAGCTGAGCTTCTTCCGGAGTAAAAACAACACCAATTACAAATTCATCACCGCCAAAACGGCTCATAATGCACTTCCGGCGGATATGAGAACAGGCTTCTTTTAAAACTTCAGCTGTTGCAATAAGAGCTTTGTCACCTTCGGTATGCCCGTAAGTATCATTGATTGATTTAAATTTGTTCAAATCCATCATAAAAAGATACAGACAGTCGATTTTTGAGTACGGCTCTTCATTAATACGCCTGATCTGTTCCTGAAAAAACCTTTCTCCCTGTCGCCTGTTAAAAATTCCTGTAAGTGCATCCTGAGAAACCATTCCACGCATTGTAATGATATAAATTAAAAGTGTAGCGATTGTAAATCCGATTGCAAAGGAAGGAAGTTCCCAGAAAAAATAATGCAGGGATGCTCCGATAATAACAGGAATTGTATAGACTGTAACAAGCAGATACTGTTCTTTTGAAAAATCATTTTGAGTTCTCAGAAAAAAAACAAAGGAAATCAGCCCGAATACAATTACATAGCCGAACAGAATAATCATTAAAAGTGCATAAAGCGGACCTCTTACAAGGTTTCCGTCAGAATCAATATAAAAAATTAAATGAGTCCAGTAAGTTGACAGGATTGCTAAAAGTGTTAAAACGAAAGGAACAAAAATTAAAAGATCTTTTCTGCAGTTTTTCTTTTGCGGGATAACTGCCTTCCAGATTGAAAATAAGAAATGACAGATTGTATATGCACAGAACGACATAACTGAATACATCGCAATATTTGTAATATAACGGGTTAAAATGGTCCGCTGAATGTTTACATCTGAATAAGCAAAAATCCAGAAAATATCTGTAATGCAATACACAATTACGGCAAGGAAAACATGAGTTAAATGAAGACGTTTATTTGTGCGTTCGACATCAGTCAGTGTTGTATAAAGCAGAATACCCATTAAAAGCGCACAGAATAAATCAAAGCCGGCATAAAAAAAAGCTGTCGCCTGTTGTACGTTTTCTAAATTCATATTATCCCCAGCAGGATTATACCACAGTTTTAGACAAACAACAACAAATATTTCATTTTTCTGTCATTTTAATGCTTCATCTGCAAGCATATCCGCATAATTATCTGAACTGTTTTGATTATTTTTAAGCTGGGCTTTGAATATTGCCTTTTTAGGCAAAGCTGTTTCGTTGCGTTTTTCAAGCTCTGCGCGGGCGGAAAGTAAAATTTCACTTGCTTCGCCTGCGCGCACATGAAGAGCCTGTGCAATTTTTGCTTCTTCGGCTGCAGCCAGATTTTCAAGGGTTGTAAATTCTTTTATGAGGATTTTTTCGCGTTTTTCGCCAACATGCGGCAAACTTGCAAAAACAGAGACTGTATTTTCTTTTGTGCGGAGATTCTGGTTACGGCTGGTTGCAAAACGGTGAGTTTCGTCGCGCACGCGCTGTAAAAGCCTTAAAGCATCGCTTCTGCGCGGAAGGCAGATAGGACCGCCTGCATGAGGTCTCCAGATTTCTTCATCGCGCTTGGCAAGACCTGCAATCGGGATGTCCAGGTTAAGCATTTTTAAGATTCCGTCTACGGCATTTACCTGACCGATACCACCGTCGATTAAGATTAAATCCGGCAGTTCGGCATTTTCGTTTGAAAGACGTGAATAGCGGCGGGTGGCGGCTTCGCGCATGGATGCAAAATCGTCGATTACGCCGTTTGTGGTTTTGAGGCGGAAATAACGGTAATTTTTTTTGTCAGGATTTCCCTTCCAGAAGCTGATTAACGAAGCAACCGGAAATTTGCCGCCGATGTGTGCAATATCAAAGCCTTCGATGCGTTCAGGAAGCCGCGGAAGATTAAGCAGTTCTTTAAGCTCGTTCAATGCCGGCATATCCCCGCGCTCGCGTACACGGCGGATAATGTCTTCTTTTGCATTTTCGCGGGCCATGTTAAGGGCTGCTAAATCGCGGCTTGAATCAGGAGTGAGCAATGAGCAATGAGCT
>NZ_JAZOUG010000033.1:0-10224 GCF_045657965.1 Treponema sp.
TTTTTTTGAGTTAAAAGGACAGCATCTTCATTGCAGTCAATTGAAATAACCCGTCCTTTTAAAGCAATTCTTGCCGCTTCTACAGAAACAGAGCCGGAACCGCATCCTATATCGTAAAGAACAGATTTTTCTGAAAGACCAAGTGAACAGACTGAAAGCTGGCGGACTTCTTTTTTTGTTATGGGAATTTTTTCAGCACGCAGAAAATCACTGTCATTTAAAACCGGAAGAACAGAATTCGCTTTCGCAGAAGAATTTTCAATTAAAAGCACAAAAAGTGATGATTCAGAATCATTAAAACTCTCAAACTGTCCAATTTTTTCGACATCATAAGAAAGATTTGAACCTATATAACAGTTAAAATCAGACAAAAGCCCGTTTTTTCTGGCAGTATCCAGCTTTTTACGGATAACTTCCAGATCTTTTTTTCCTGAAAGAATTAAAAAATTCAGCTCATTTTTACGGATTTCTTCAATGAAATTACATTTTGAGCCATGAAGGGAAAGAAAATTCCAGTTCTGCCATGCTCTTCCCAGTTTTGAAGCAAAATACTGCACCGAAGAAACTCCCGGAAAAACACTTACCTTCCAGTCCGAAAAAAGACTCTGTGTTTTTTCATAAAATGCCTGCGCACCACTAAAAAAGCCGGCATCACCGGAAAAACAAACTACCGCCCGTTTATATTTTTCATTATTTTTTAAATATTGTGCGATTTTTTCTGCTTCATAAAGCTTTTCTGTATCAGAATTTTCTGATTTTATATTCTGTACAGTCTTTAATACTCTTTCTGCACCAAAAATTATATCTGCATCTTTTATTTCTGACTCAGCCTGATATGTAAGTAAATTTTCACAGCCGGGACCAAGAGCAACTAAGGAAAGCGTTTTTTTATCAGATTCTGAACTCATAAAACACCTCTTTATTTTTCAGGATTCTTTACTACGATAATTTTCATGGAAAGTTTTTTTGCAGCACTGATTTTTTCAAAATAACCGCCGGCCATCCCACTCTCTTTTGTAAGCAAAAACTCAGCCCCGCTCTCATTAAACTGACATTCGTTAGCTCGTTCCGAAAAAGGCCCCTGCATTGCAATAATCTGCTTTTGAAGAATGCCGCAGTCCATACATATTTTAAGACTTTCAGAAGAAGGTAAAACCCGCACAAAAAGCCTTGACTTATCACTTATTATATCCGTTAAAAGAGGCAGATTCTTGCTTCCCGTAGTAACAAATATTTTACCGCTTTTACCTTTTAAATAAAGGGCTGCCTGTTCAAAGGTTTCAAAATACAGAATATCCGATTCGTTTTTAGTTGCTTTTACAGAAGCCGTAATAGAATCATCTGTATCTCGTGAAAACCTTATGTATTCCTTTCCTGCTTTATGGCAGGCTTTTTTTATTTCTTTCGAAACTTCTGTGGCAAAAGGATGAGTTGCATCGATTATAAAGGCATAATCTTTTTTTGAAAATTTCTCCGCCATTTTATCAGAGTCCATCCTGCCCTGCAGAATATTTATATTACTGCCTTCCGGCAGAAGATTTTTTCCATACTCTGTAGCAACACTGACAGTACAGTCAAAATCTGCTTTCGAGAAAATTTCTGCTAATTTCCGGCCTTCTGTTGTGCCTGCAAAAATAAATACCGGCTTCATTTTTTAATGATAACAGTTGAAAAGATTTGATTCAATGCAGAAATCAAAGCACATTAATTCCAATATATGCACTTTCTGCTCTGTATGCAGACGGAGTTTTTCCGGTTTTGCGCTTAAATTCTTCAAAAAACTGACGGCGCGAGCCAAAACCACATTCAAAGGCGATTTCTTCTACCCTGTGATTACTTTCCCGAAGCCGGCTGCATGCAAGTTCCACCCGCCTGAGATTCAAATATTTTCCAACAGGAATTTTCATAACCTCTTTAAAGCATCTTCCCAAATAATCCGGATTTACACACAATCTGTCTGCAAAATATTTAACAGAGGCATTCGGATTACTTAACTCGCTTTCAAGAAGTTCAAGTGTCTTTTTTACAAGCGTACTTACAGCCGTTTTCTCAGAAGTTTCCCGGACACCTTTAAAAAATTGTTTTTCAAGTTCAAGAAGAATTTTTTGAACAGCAATATTGTACGCCATGGAAGAAAAATCAGGCTCAGAAAAAGAGTGCAGAGCTTCGCCGCAGAGGTTTCCGATTCTTTCCGGATTTAAAAGTTCCATTGACTGCGGAAGAATTATGTCGGTTTTCCGCACTGAAGATTTTTTTTCAGAAGCCAGCAGAGAAGCTTCGGCTTCATCAATCTGTTTTGGCAGAAAGATACGAAGTTCATCATCAAGCTCAACACACTGGTAAAAGTGAAACCACCAGTAAGAAACTGCCCTTGAACACGGTTCAACTCCCCTATGCAGATGGGAAGCCGGAAGCAGAAGCATTTTATTTTCTGCAATTTCAAAGGAATTTCCGTTATCTTCAATTTTAGCACTTCCTTTTTTGCCGATTAAAAGAACCGTTTCAGTTTCAAGACTTCTCCGCATATGAATCCAGCCGGGATTAAGCATGGCAAGCCCGCAGACAGGGGAGCGGGTAGAATCTACACGACGCAGGTGATAATAAAGCATAAATCTCCTCCAGAAAAGTCGGAAAACCGCACTATTTCTCAATTTTACGGCTCTAGCAGATTTTATTCAATGAATTACACTTGAATTATGAAAAAAATAATTATGTTTTTAGCCGCATTAACGGCAGGAGTTTCAGCAATGAATGCATCAGACAGTTTTTTTGCAAAAGCTGTTCTTACAGAAGGAAGCCTTTTTGCAAAATCCCAGAATACAGGGCTTAATTATGTACTTGCCTATAATCCTGACAGAATGCTCTCCCCTGCTTATACAGCTCTTGGAAAAACGCCGAAAGATTTTACCTACGGCGGCTGGGAATCAAGACAGATTCAGGGGCACATGCTCGGCCACTATCTTTCAGCTCTGGCAGGTTTTTATTATCAGACAGGAAACAGAGAGGCTAAAGAAAAGCTGGATTACACGGTTAAATGTATAAAAGAAATTCAGCGCGAAGACGGGTATTTCGGAGGTATTCCTTCAACACCATTCGATACAGTGTTCTCTGGCGGCGGAAATTTTAAGGCTGACAGATTTTCACTTGCTGACTGGTGGGTTCCATGGTATTCAGTTCATAAAATTTACGCAGGCTTAATCGATGCATACACATTTACAGGAAACAAAGATGCACTTGAAGTCGTAAAAAAAATGGCTGACTGGGCAATTTCCGGCACTAAACGCATGACCGATTCTGAAATTCAGAAAATGCTGACATGTGAGCACGGCGGAATGTGCAAAGTTTTTGCAGACTTATACGAGATTACAAAAGATGAAAAATACCTCAAAGAAGCAGAACGCTGGATTCACAAAGAAATAATCAATCCGGCCATAAGACAGCAGGATAAACTTCAGGGATATCACGCAAATACTCAGATTCCGAAATTTATTGGGATTGCAAAATTATATGAACTGACAGGAAAGACGGAATACCGCACAGCCGCAGAATTTTTCTTTGAAACTGTAACAAAACGCCGCAGCTATGTAATCGGCGGAAATTCTAAAGGTGAACATTTTGGACGTGAATACGATGAACTTCTTGAACGGGACACGGCAGAAACCTGCAACACCTACAATATGCTGGAACTTGCCGAGCATATTTTTGCATGGAACAGAAATTCTCAGAGTGCAGACTTTTACGAAACAGCTCTTTACAATCACATTCTCTCTTCTCAGGATCCTGAAAGCGGCGCAAAAACTTATTTTGTTTCCATGCAGCCTGGTTTTTTCAAAATTTACTGTACTCATGACAATGCAATGTGGTGCTGTACAGGTACAGGCCTTGAAAATCCGGAACGTTATAACCGCTTTATTGCTGCTTATTTTGAAAACACAATTTATGTAAATCTTTTTATTGATTCTACAGTTACAACCGCTGACGGCTGGAAACTCAGAATCGAAACAGATTTTCCGTACAGCCAGAATGTAAAAATCACAGTTCTTTCAAAAGGAAGTATTTCTAAAAACCTAAAAGTCCGCGCTCCTTCATGGTGTAAAACACTCAAAGGCGGAGAAGACGGATATATTGATTATGGTTCTCTTGAGGAAGGAAAAAGAATTGAAATTTTGCTTCCTATGAACATTACAATACGCCGTTCACTGGACAGAAGCGGAAACTTTTCTGTCAAATACGGACCTGTTGTTCTTGCAGCAGATCTTGGTAAAAAAGACATGCCGGCTGACATAGTTGATGACCATTTGATTTACATGAATTCAGGTAAAAATACCGGTGTTGAAGTAATTACTGCCGACCTTAAAAATGCTGAAAGCTGGATTACACAGACAGATGTCTCTACCCTTACCTTCACTACAGCAAAATCTGCAAATAAAAAAGGCATAGAATACACCTTAAAACCTTTCTTTGCACTTCATCACACACGCTATGCAACCTACTTTGCATCAACAAATGATAACGAAGATAAACGGAGTGCAAAATTTGAAAAAATCACCGTGGATTTTATTGAAAGCGGACGTCAGCAGAGTGAAGTTGAACACAAATTCAAGACCGAAAAAACACAAATCGGATACATTGACAGCGTTGACCGCAATTACCGCGAATTTGAAAACGAAGAAAGTTTTGTCTTATACAAAATGAAATTTGATGCAGCTGCAAAACAGAATAAAATCGTGCTGACAGTTTTCGGAAAAGACAAAGGAAATCTCACTGTCAGTTATGGAAATGAAATTCTTAAAACAATTACCCTCAATGGAGATGGCGGAGATGAACTTCTGGATATCAGCGTAGAAGTGCCTAAAAGTCTTATAAAGGCAAAGCAGAAAGGTGCAAAAATCGTACGCGAAGATGTTACAATTAAAGGAAGCTGTGGCGCAAGAATACTGGAAATAAGGGTAATAAACAAATAAAAAAGATGTCAAAAGCCGGCTAAATGCTGACTTTTGAATCATTAAAATCTATCTCTTCGATTATCAGCCTGCTTATGCCTTCATTGCTCCGGTCATAGGCGTGATACACGAGATAGATTTTTCCGTCATTATCCCTGAAAACTGAATTATGCCCGGGACCTGCCCATCGTTCAAAAGAAAATGAATCACGAAGCGTTGTTCCTCCACCCCACCTCATGTCAATTTCATCTTCATCAAAATATGGTCCTGTAAGTTTTTCGGAAACTCCATAAACAATGTGATATGAGCTGGCTGTTCCCCTGCAGCAAAAATCATGAGAAGCAAAAAGATAAAATTTTTTACCATGAGAAAAAATAAAACCGCCTTCAATAGGATTCGCTTCAGGCTGCTTTTCTCCTTTCTTCTGTCTTGAGGCAATAAAAACAGGGCCGCTTCCTTTTTTGACAAAGCCGCCTGAATCAAGAGAAAAAAGTGCAAGCCCGCCCCAGAAAGAGCCAAGTAAAAGAAAATCCTGACCGTTTTCATCGGTACAGACAGCAGGATCTATCGCGTTAAAATTATCTTTTTCTGTTGAAGCAATTACAACTCCCATATCTTCCCATTTATAGTCTGGTGAAGAAGGATTGAGGGTTTTGTTTGAAAGCATGCCGATTGCTGAAATATTTTTTCCGAACGTGCTTACCGCATAGTAAAAAAGCCATTTTCCGTTCCGAAAAATAATTTCCGGCGCCCAGAAATCCTTTCCGTCATTTTCAGGAACAATTTTTTTTACCCATGAAGGAAGGACTTCCAGAACTTTGCCTGCATATTTCCAGTTTCGTAAATCAGCTGAAGAAAAGAACTGACCGTGCGTTGAATAACAGTAATAAATGCCGTTTTCTCTGGCAATTACCGGATCATGCACAGGTACATCAGTTTCTATAAAAGTGCGCATTATTTTAAACCGCTCATTGCAACAGAAGCAATAATCTGCCGCTGGAAGACCATAAATACGATTATAATCGGCAAAAGCGAAATTACGCTGGCTGTTAAAAGCAAAGGATAATCAGTATTAATTGCATACATTGCATTTAAACGGCTTATCATTACCTGAACAGTTAGAAGTTTATCGTCATGCAGATAAATACTCGGTGCAAAGTAATCGTTCCAGGCACCCATAAACCACAGGATTGCCTGAGCTGCAATGGCTGGTTTTGCATTGGGAAGCATAATCTGCATGAAAATACGCATATAACCGGCACCGTCAATACGGGCACTTTCGATTACCGAAGTTGGAATGCCGCTCATATACTGCCGCAAAAAGAAAATCATGCCGACATTGCCGAGCATACCCGGAATAATCAATGGAAGCCAGGTGTTTACCCAGCCGATTCTTGCATAAATAATAAACTGAGGAATCATGATTACAGAAAATGGAATCATCATTGTGGCAAGTTCTGCAAGAAAAAGTTTAGCTTTTCCGGGAAAACGCAGTTTTGAATAACTGAAGGCTGCCAGAGCAGAAACAAATGTACCTACAACAATAGTGCTTACAGCAACAATAATTGAATTTAAAATACCGCGCTGTAAAGCCGGTTCCATCTGCCAGACACGCTTAAAATAGTTCGCCCACTGAGGATTAGAAGGCATGGCAAGTGAAAGCTGTGTAGTTAAAAACTGTCCCGGAGTTTTGAGTGAAGACTCAAACATCCAGACAAGCGGAATAATCATTATAACTGCACCAAAACTGAGAAACAGATAAACCAGAGTGTTGGCTCTGTTTTCAATCTGCTTTTTTGATGCATACATTGATTTCTGTTTTTTTATTTTGCTGTTAATTTCTACATTGATATTGCTCATTACACTCTCCTACTCCAGATAATTCTCGCTGGCAGGATTCAATTTGAACTGAATAGCCGTTACAGCAAAAATAATAAGTGCTAAAACCCATGCGGCCGCACAGGCAAATCCTTTTTCGTCTGCACCAAAAGCATGCTGCCAGATATAGAATACGATTGTAGCAGAAGCGTAATCAGGACCACCGTCAGGAGTCATTATCTGAGGTTCGACAATCATCTGCGAACCGCCGATAATTCCTGTAACAACAATGTAAAATGTAATCGGCTGCATTAAAGGCCAGGTAATTTTACGGAAAATTGTCCACCGGCTTGCACCGTCAATAACAGCAGCTTCGTAATAACTTTGAGGCATATTCTGCAGTGCTCCAAGATAAAGCAGAGCCGTTCCGCCAACCCCGCGCCAGACACACATTACCATGATTGCAGGTTTTACCGTGTGGGCATTTTGAAGCCAGTTAGGAAGCTTTTCTTTCGGGATTCCGAGGGCAGAAAGAAACTGATTTAATAAACCATAGTCGCCGTTATAAAGCCATCCCCACAAAAGTGCTACTGCAACAATTGAAGAAACGACAGGAATGTAATAGATAACACGGTAAATTTTTACTCCGGGCATTCCGCGGTTAAAAGAAAGTGCCAGAGCAAATGCCCAGACAAGGCCAATCGGAATACCAATCATATACCAGAAAGTATTCCAGAGAGCTTTCCAGAACTGAATATCAGTAAAAAGTTCTTTATAGTTTTCAAATCCGCAGAAAAACCATTCGCGCGAATCTGAATCCATACTGAAAATCTGAGTCAAATCAGTCATGGAATCCCAGCGTGTAAAACTTGCAAAAATTGAAAACAGAAACGGTCCTGAAGTAAACAGAACAAAGCCGATAACCGGTGGAAGTACAAACAAAAGACCTGCAATTGCCTCATCATTCCATCTTCGTCTTTTTTTCTGCAAAGGCTTTTTTACTTCCGCGTTATCTTTTCTCTCTTCCATAAGAAAGCTCCTGATTTTTTAACTTTTCTTATTTATTACGGGCTGCACTCTGTTTTGCACGCTGCAAAGCTTTATCCAGTTCCCGCTGCATCTGCGGCTGTATTTTTGTACAGTAATCTTTTGCAGACATTTTGCCGTCCAGAACACGCTGAATTCCCATATAGAACTTATCGTACCAGACAGAATTGTACGTATAATCAGAAGGCCACGGACGACCTGTTTTTGAAATGATATTGATATATTCCTGACGGTTTGCAGGTTTTCCAGGCTTTGAAGTATAACGGCCTGCAAGGGATTTAAGGTTAGGAATCTGCAAATCCATGTCTGAATACATTTTGTTTGCTTCTTCATCAGCAGAAAGGTAAAGCGCAAGTTCAGCAGCAAGCTGAGGATTTTTTGAAGTTGCAGCTACTGCATAGCCTACACCACCGCGGTAAGTTGCAGTCTGATTATCAGCAGTGTGTACCGGCCATGGAATAAGGTCATATTCAAATTTGATGACTTCAGGGTCGTTAAATTTTGCAAGATCCCACGGACCTGCCGGGAAGAATGCAAGTTCACCTTTTATCCAGCGCTGATATGTGTCGAGTGACTGAGCCTGTGTTGCTGTTGGAGTAACAGGACGGAATTTTGAAAGACCGTCAACAGGATACTGACTGTTACCCAAAGTCATATTTGCCCAGAACTGTAATGCTTCAACAAATTTTGAATCGTTAACAGTGACTTTTGTGTGAGTTGAATCGAGGAAGTCAGCACCGTTTCCCCAGACAAACTGAATAAATGCCCAGTGAACATTCAAACCGGTTCCAAAAACATCGTTCTGACCGTCACCGTTTAAATCTTTTGTAAGTTTTTCACAGACATCGATAAATTCCTGCCATGTATAAGGCTTATCCTTAGATGGAAGAGGAACATGATATTTTTCAAAGAGAGTTTTGTTGTAAGCCAGTGCAAACGGACCGAAATCTTTTGGGAGAGCCCAGATTGCATTTCCCTTTCCGAGTTCTTTACCATCGTAACGGTAAGTATCAACAGCACTTTCGTATAAATCTTCAAAATTTACGCCTTTAACAGATTTTACATAAGGTGCAAGGTCAAGAACTTTTTTATTGTCTACATACTGACGGACTCCGCCAGGTCCAAGATAAAAAACATCAGGAAGATTATTTGCAGCAAGCTGAGCCTGAATTTTTGCATCATATTCGTTTTGAGTTGAAGAAATAAATTTTACCTTTGTGCCCTTATGAGTCTGCTCAAAGCGTGCAATTACTTTATCAAGAATTGCCTTCTCCTGAGGCTGGGCATAAATCATAAGCGTGAGTTCTTCGGTGAATGCAGCAGATAAACACAGAAAAACTCCGGCCAAAGCAGTCAGTAATTTTTTCATATAATCCCCCTTTTTTAATAACCTTTTTTATAATTAAATTGTAAGTCCCGTATTTTTATATGTCAAGAAAATTTGATATAAATCAAATAAATTGATACAAACTATTTGTCACGCTTGTTCCCCCAGAAATATTCACCGGTCTTTTCGCCGTCAAAGGCTGTGAATGTAATTGTCCGCCTGTTTTTACCCTTCTTACGTGCCCAGTCAACAGCTTCAAGTACATAGCCCCTGAAATTTCCAATGCCATCAAGAGATACTGTAAATGTATGCCCGTCTTCTGAAACTTTCCATGAACCTGAATAAGAACCGCCCACTTTTCCGTCTGCACTCAAAGAAATCTGCTTTGATTCTGTCGGAATACCGTCAGCTGCAACAACTGTAACAGGGTCATTCTGTCCGAAAGGTTTATAATCAGAAGCATCAGTACCACGGACTGTTAAAACTGCATCATAATTACCTGCAATATCTTCCGGTTTAAGAGAAGCAAGCTTTTCAGAAAAGTTTTTGTCTTCGTAATATTCGTTTTGATTTAAGACAGGCCATCCGTCATCAGTAAAGAAAAGCTGATGGATCTGAAGAAAGAAATAATAGCCCGGCAAAAAATTTGTGCGCGAGTGGCAGGCAAAAAGTATTTTACCGTCGTTTGAACGCAAAATACTCTGACCGCCCTGACACCTGAAGCTGAATTCTTTTTCAAGTGCGTGACCGCCTATAATTTTACTTCCGATTTCGTGAAAATTACTTGCAGTCATTGCATCTAAATACATGCTTTTTCCGCTTCCATCCAGATAAGGACCTGTTACTTCTTTTGAGCGGCCAACCCCTACCCGGTAATCCCAGTCAAGATTTCCCATTGAAACAAAACAGTAATAGTATCCGTTCTGGCTGTTATAGATAATCTGGGCTCCTTCGTAAGCAGCACCATATCCGCCTGCAACGGCAATTCCGAACGCTCCGGGAACTGTATCTGCCGGCTCATCAATTTCTTTTCCGTCTGAAGGATTTACAGGCTTTAAGGAAACGGAATCTACATACATAAGTGCAATT
>NZ_JAZOUG010000034.1:0-11371 GCF_045657965.1 Treponema sp.
CTATATAGCAAAATGATATTTCATTCTCTATGTTGACATAGTAATCAGGAAGACTTTCTGTTACAACAAATGGTCTTAAAACTTTTGAATTAACTCCAAATTTTTCATCAATTGTTTGTTTTGCTTTTTCAGAAACAGCAAGTATTATATCAGTATTTTTTATATATCTATCACGTAGATTTGCCCATATTCTAAAGCCAACCTTAATTAATGGATTATTCTTTTTATATGGAAAACTTTCGGGCCACATATCATATATATCAAAAATCAATTTACATTTTGGATTCTTATTCTTATATTTTGAAACGAATTTTGCCAATGAATTTGGTGGAATCATACAGTATATTAAATCAGGTTTAATTGTATTTATTTCTTTAAGAACCTTTTGTGAAAATATATAATGTGATATAAGTCTTTGAGGAGATATATTTTTTTTGTAAACAGGGACATGTAATTGTTTAGCGTTTCCATGAGTTTCTATATATCTGGATTTTGTAAAATGGTTAAAATCAGAAATTAAATATTTTGTTTCGTCGCCTCTATTAATAAAAAAATCAGTAACCCCATGCATTCTCGTATCATAATGATCAGAACAGCTAATACAAATTACTTTCATAAATCATTCCCCTTTAATAAACATTAGATAGTCTTTGTATAAAGCAGTTCGTCTTTTATTAAGATTATCAATCTGATACTCTTTGCTTTTCAAAAAGTTTCGTTCAACTATTTCTCTTAACTCATTGTCAAAAGAATAGTTCATAACTCTTATTAAATCTTTTACCTTTCCCCTTTTAAAAATATATTGGGGTTCCAGTAGCTCTGGTATACCTGCAGTTGTAGAACCTATTGCTGGACATGCACGGCTCATAGCTTCTATCAATGCTCTAGGCAAACCTTCTTGCATACTTGGCTGTATATAAAAATCAAGAGAATCTAACCATTCAAGAACTTCTTCGTGTGTTAACTGACCTTTAAAAACAACTTTATCTTCTACGTTAAATTTTTTTGCCATGTTTAAAAGGTATGTATTATCTCCAGACCCAACAAGTTCATAAGTTATATTGTATTTTTGTGATAATTTACTAATCGCTTCAATTACAAATTGCTGTCCTTTTGCTTTATTTCCAACACCACCTGTAGTACCAATATGAATATTTTTATGATCAAATGTAGTTATTTTTTCAAGTCTCTTTGTTAATGCATTGTCATCAATCGCGTTTAGAATCACATTTGAAGCATTTGTGTGTTTTCCATTTGTAGGATAACGGTTTTGTAACCACTTTTCAGTTACATAAATAACATGCGAGGCGTTTTTAGTATCTTTTTTTGCTCTATATTCCATGTATGGAGCTATTATTTTGCCTGAGAAACTGTAATTCCAGTATTCGTCCCAAGCACATCCAGCGCATTCAATTAAATATGGTTTGTGAAGTTTTCGTGCTGCTGTAACACCAAGAAGGGCAATAACTCCTCCTCTTATAAATATTAAATCCATATTTTTTGCAATCTGTTGAATTTTTTTTCTTGCTTTAGGTAATTCAAGAAAGAATCCCTTTAAGTTACTAAGATTTGGAAATTCTATTATATTTACATTTTTTAAATTGATTAGTTCTTGATGAGCTTCTGAATATGTTTTATTAATTGGATAAACTCTAGTTGCCACATATAATTCATCTACAACACAAAAGTATCGGCTGAATAAATCATTTGTCAACGTAGTACTACAATAATTTCCGTCAATATCTTTGTATATAGGTAGATAATGACAGAATAACCCTTTTATCATTCAGAATCCCCTTTATTTATTCTTTTTGTTTATATATGCTTCCTTATACCATTTAGCAAAAGCTGACAAACCTTCTTTAACAGATGTTTTAGGCTTAAAACCAAAATCCTTTTCCAAATCTCTAGTATCTGCAAAAGTCTGGTAAACATCACCAGGTTGCATTGGTAAGAATTCTTTTTCTACAGGTTTATTAATTATGCCCTCATTTTTCAGGCATTCTTCCAAAGTATTAACAAAAGTAAGTAAATCTTCTGGCTGGCTGTTTCCTATATTGTAAACTTTGTAAGGAACTCCATCTTCTGTTAATTCTGGTGTTTTTTGCATAACTGCAATAATTCCTTTTACAATGTCATCAATATAGGTAAAGTCACGCTTCATATCGCCGTTGTTGTAAATCTGGATTTTTTCGCCCATTACAATTTTGTTTGTAAACTTAAAATAAGCCATATCCGGTCGGCCGGCTGGTCCATAAACTGTAAAGAATCTCAAACCAGTAGAAGGAAATCCATATAATTTACTGTATGAATGTGCTAATAGTTCGTTTGACTTTTTGGTAGCAGCATAAAGTGAAACAGGATTATCTACTTTATCATCTGTAGAATATGGAACTTTTTTATTTGAGCCATATACAGAAGAACTTGAAGCATAAACCAGATGATCAACTTTTGTTTTCCCATCATCATAAGAATAGCGGCAAGCTTCAAGTATATTAAAAAATCCAATTATGTTGCTCTGAATATATGCATCGGGATTTGTAATTGAATATCGTACACCCGCCTGAGCTGCAAGATTTACAACTACAGAAGGCTGATATTTTGCAAACACTTCATGTATGAATGCTTTGTCTGCAATATCACCTTTTATGAAGGTGTAATTTGAATATTTCTGCAATTGTGATAAGCGGTATTCTTTTAAAGATACATCATAATAATCATTCATGTTATCTATTCCGATTATTTTGATATCTTCAAATTGCTCCAATAAAGCCTTACAAAGGTTAGAACCAATAAAACCACTTGAACCTGTTACAAGAATTGTTCTTTTATTCAAATCTATTTTTGCCATAGCGTTAATCTCTTCCCATCAAATCGCGTGTATAAATCTTATCAGCAACATCCATAAGTTCATCTGACTTACGATTAGCGATAATTACATCACACTCACTTTTAAACTTCTGTAAATCAGTTTCAACCCTAGAATTAAAGAATGCTTCTTCATGTAGCGTCGGCTCATATACTACAACTTCAATTCCTTTTGCCTTAATGCGCTTCATAACTCCTTGAATTGCGCTGGCACGGAAGTTGTCGGAATTGCTTTTCATTGTAAGGCGGTAAATACCAACCTTCTTTGGATTTCTATCAATAATCATCTGTGCAATATGATCTTTACGGGTTGTATTTGACTGAACAATTGCACTAATAAGATTCTGCGGGACATCATTATAGTTTGCAAGCAACTGTTTTGTATCTTTTGGAAGGCAGTAGCCGCCGTAGCCAAAGCTTGGATTATTGTAAAAATCTCCTATGCGAGGGTCTAACGAAACTCCTTGGATGATTGACCTTGTATCGAGTCCCTTCAATTCTGCATAAGTGTCGAGCTCGTTGAAATAGCTAACACGCAAGGCAAGGTATGTGTTTGCAAAAAGTTTTACAGCTTCTGCTTCTGTAAAGCCCATGTACAGAGTTTCAATATTCTGTTTAATTGCGCCCTGCTGAAGTAATTGGGCAAAGGTATGTGCCGCATCTACCAGACGCTCGTCTTCTAAATCTGTTCCCACAACAATTCGGCTTGGGTAGAGGTTATCATATAAAGCTTTGCTTTCACGCAAGAACTCTGGAGCAAAAATTATATTCTTTGTGTTGTATTTTTCGCGAACAGATTTTGTATAACCAACTGGAATTGTAGATTTGATAATCATTATCGCATTTGGATTTACATCCAGAACAAGTTCAATAACCTGCTCTACATAGCGTGTATCAAAGAAGTTGAGCTTTGGGTCATAATTTGTCGGTGTTGCAATGATGATAAGGTCTGCATCTTTGTAAGCTGTACGGCCATCTGTTGTGGCTACAAGTTTAAGCGTTTTTGTTGCCAGGAACTCTTCGATTTCTTTATCCTGAATTGGCGATTTCTTACTATTAAGAAGATCCACTTTTTCCTGTACTACATCGACTGCGACAACATCATTATGCTGTGCAAGCAATGTAGCAAGAGACAAGCCGACATAACCGGTTCCTGCAACTGCGATTTTATTTACTGTCATAGAGATTAGAAGAATTTAAAATGCGATTCTAGTTTCGTATTTAAGATAGAATAATGTGGTGAGATTACATCAATTGCTCTGTTTTCTTTGCAACATCTACACCCCTTCCCTTTCTGGCAGACCTGTAAGATTCCGAAACAAGTTCGGAATGACAAAACAAAATCTCCATACACGCCGCAGAATCCCTGCTGATGTCGGAAAAGAGAATAGACGCTGCTCTTATTTACGTGCCCATTCGCACTCATAAACAGTTACAACTAATGTCTTTCAAGTTTATACTTAGAACGGATTGTTGTCAATGTGTTCACAGAATGAATAAAAATCGTACGGCGGCGATTATTCCGCCACAAATTTATCAAGGAGGGCATAACTATGCTCAATATCAAAACTATTAAAAACGTACTCGTTACGGATGAATCGAAAGACGGCTTCTGCTTTAGAAGTTCGTGCTCACAAAACCTCAAAACTGCCGCACTCGCAAAAGAGATGGCAGACTGGTACTCTTCTTTTACAGAGGCAGACTATCTTGGTATGCTTTCTGTAATGGAAACAATCGTTGTAAAATACCTTGCCAAAGGCTACAGCGTGGAGCTTCCGTTCGGCACAGTGCGGGCAAACGCCACAGGCACCTGCGCAAACATTCAGGACGGCTTTACCCTTGGAACCGGTAACCACACATTGGGCTTTTTATTCAACGCAAGCGACTCCGTCGCTTCAAGCGTAAAAGAAAAGCTTGAATACCGCCAGGTTCCGCCGGACATCACAGGCGAAGCAAAGCTCTACCGCGTAACCGTCCTGCAGGTCTTGCCGCCGGCAATTACAGTGTAAGCATTGTGACCAAGCCGGGGAATACGTATTTTACTGCGAATATTGATTCTGAAGTAACGGTAGCGTAAAAGAAAAAGGTCACACGGATTCGATTTTGCTAACGCAAAATCTGCGGTTGTAAGGTCGGGGTCGTGTGGCAACTATTTAAAGTTTTATTGCTTTTGTCTCAAAGGCTTTAAAATTGCGTTTTTCTATTAATTTATTGTTTATTGGTAATGGATCTGGTAATTGCTTATAGATTTCCATAAAGCTGTCTGCATTCCCATTTGGAGTATATTCTACACAACCACGAGCCGACAAAAAACAAAGCCGCTCTTTGAAATCGTTCTGCAATACATCATTAATTGATTTCTGAGAAGTCAGCAAGCGAACAGTATTTAACAGCTGCAATTTTCCATCTTTGTGCTTATTACCAATCACTCCACTCGACAATTCATGGATGATAAAAAAATCTTTCCCGTCACCAGTATCATATGCTATATAATCAGGACGACTCAACCCTTTTGTCCAATCTTTTTCAATCTTACCACTTGCGTCGTATTTTCTAAATTGATTTATAAAATCTTCAAAACGAATAAAACAAAGAGCCAGATTTTTAGAATTATAATAGGTAGCTTCGCCTTTTCCATTTTCTCGTTTGATTGAACCACTTTCACCTCTTAAATCGGCGATTTCAAAAATACTATCGGAAATCACCTCTGTAAGAACGATAACAGGATTTTTCCATTCTTCTAAATTGCCTGAACGGTGAGAATTAATATATTTGAACAATTCCGATTTTATAAGCTCTTTCATAACCCCTATAAACCAAACTGATTGTACTCTTCGTAAATCTCTGAAATCGGATCTGAAAGTGAACGGGTATCAAAAATTTGTTTTTCACCATCTACTTTTAGAGAAGTTGCAAAACCACCTGAAATTTCGTAAGCGTCTATATCTTTAAAATTTAGTTTATACGGAGTGTCTATATTCTTAGTTGCACGTCCTGCAAGAAGATTCAAATAATTCACAATATATGGACTATGTGTTGCAATCATCAAAGTCATATCATAATCATGTTCTTGCTGGTAGCACGATTTTACCAGATAATCCATTAAATATTTCTGACTTTGTGGATAAAGACTCAATTCCGGCTCTTCAATCATTATATGTACTGCACGTTTTTTTATTTCACCAACATTTTTGGCCGAATTAAATTCCTTGAGCATATCAGTATCTGCCATAAGCTTAAATAAAGCAGAATTCATAGAATCAACTGCATTATACTTGGTAGCGTAATAACAAACAATCATGGCTAATGGCGTAACCGTCTGAATACCAGATGAAGCATTTTTCATTTCTATAGAGTAATCTGAATCCAAGCCATGGATTTTTAATCTTTCTGGCGAATTATTTGCTTTTTCAACTCTAAATTCGACTCCTAAATAATCCATTGGAAACTGCTTAATTACATCATAAGCTGTAGAAAAGTTATCAATTGTATCTTGCAGATAATAATTTGCTACCTTGCGTTCCATTTTATTATCAATAAAATCTGCAACCATAGCGCGTTTATCACTTATATAACAAACTTTATCCAAACATAAATCATCAGGAGCAATCGTAAACCGTATATTAACAGTCTTATTTTTCATTTCAATGACATATTTATCTCTAGTGTAAACAATTACTGATTCGTCATTTAAGTATTCGTATATTCCTGAAATTTTAAGCAAAGATTGAATTTTAAAACCAATCCCAGTTTGCTTGATTTGGGCATGCTGTAAATATGAACGCAGACTTACACGTTTATAAATCCATCTAAATAAAGAGAGAACTTTAAGAATAGTACTTTTACCACTTCCAGATTCGCCAATAAGAATTGTCAGCGGTCTGATATCATCAAAATCAACCTCAATAATGGGGCCAAAATTCTGAATCAGTAATTTTTCTGCCATAGTATACAAAATGTTAGCACAAAACACCCCCTCTTTTCAAGAGAACGAACGGCTTACATGTCTATTATAATTTCGAAGCTTGTATTCGATTTGGGAATTTAGATGCAACTCATCCGAAGTTATTTGGAGATACCGTTTTTTTGTAAATATTTTGTTATAACACTCTTTTAAATTCATACTTCCTCCATATTCACAGAAAAAATCCCAATCTGCTTAAAGCTCAGCCATTTTGCACACGCCCCTGTATGCTATTTTGCTCTCTAAGAAAGGAATAATTCCACTTGAAATATCGGTGTTCATAACACATAACTCAGCTGGAGAAAAATTATAACGTAAGTCAGTTATTTTGATTCCTGATTTTTTCAATTTTTCACAAATATTAATAAAGTCTAATTTATGAGATACACAATAATCTTTTAATAAGAACGTATCCAGCCTTTTATCCTTCCGGATGTTTTCTGCATGACATGAAATAATTTCATTTGGAAAAAGATTTAATCCTTTATAAAAATGCTCAAAAATTGCATTTGATACGGCGTAATCCTTGGGTAATTCCCAAGCCGAAAAATACTTTTTTGCTCCCAATATAGATGTATCAATTGCAAGAGCCTTTTGTTTAAAAGGACGCAATACTGCTTGGAATCCTATAATTTTTATTTGTTCCAAAATAGCATCATCAAACATCTGCATATTTGCTGTATATAACATAGGCGAATATTCTGAAAAATCACTAACTGGATGATACTGTCCATTACAATCTTTATAAGTATATGCAAAAAATAGGGCCGTAAACAAATCTTTTGTAACATCGATATAATTAGTCACAAAGCCGTAATGCTGTGCCACAGCTTCTAAGTCAAAATCGTAATTGCAATCTAAAACAGAAAACTTTCTACATCGATTATAATAAGGAGACTGTTTAAATAGATTTAAGAATTCCTGTTTTTTTATCCAATCAATACACTGTGTTAGTTCTGTATCCGGCTTGGAAAAATCATATCTTTTTGAGCCGGGAACGAAGTCGTCATATTTTTTATTTTCACCTCTATAAAGAAATGGATTGCACTCTTCTCCAAGCATAATTCCAAAAACATGAGGTTTAGTCTGCATATAAATTCCAGAAAACTGACCTTGTGGAGATGACACCAAGTTAAATGCACTAATGGGACATTCATTGTAATCAAGCCTAAAAATGCTTTTAGCAACAATTTCCATACTTGGAAGAGAGACACCATCTTCACCTCTATCTTTCGCAATACAGAGGCTCGGGAATCCCTCATCATCAAAAACTATAGAATCACTCATAAGAAAAACTCCAAATTATTCCTACTCACAGCATTTTCCTTCGGCTTTTAAAATAATCTGCTGCATACGTTTCATTTTTTTTGTGTCTTTCCGAGACATATTTTTCAGCATTATCTTTTAGTGCGGCATCTATAGCTTCATCGTCATCAAATCCATATCTTTCATAAATGTAATCAAAATTAGTTTCGTATGCTTCGTGAATTTCTTCATTAAGCCTTAGAAATTCATCAAATTCAGCTGTAGTCAAGTTGCCTTCGGTTATAGCTTTATCAAGTTTCTGTAGTATTTTGTTTTCAGTTTTTTAAAAGTCTCTATCAAATTTTTTCTCTTCTTTTTCGAACCGCTTATTCCATGGTAATAATTCTATGTGATAACCAGGTTCATGTTTTATAAAGTGGCCAAGCATGCAGCTTCAACAACTGAAATAGCATACTTTATTTCTTCAAGTGACATATACTCTTTCCCTGTATTGTATGCCGCCTCAATAACAGGGCCTGTTTCAAGGACAAGTTCTGCAACAGCCATATTTCGTGCTGAAAAATCTTTTGGGCATAATTCATCTGTTCTACCATGGATACACCACTCCACATGATCCTCATAATTTGCAACAGTCATAAGATAGTCATGCAAGACCAATAACCTTTTATAGTTATGCCTGTAATTGTTCATCATTTCAAGAATAAGCGAAACAAAAACTGAAGCAACAATACCTGTAAGAATGGCGAACGCAGAATTATAAGGTACAGAATTTGTAGCGAACTTAATCATAATAAGAACGCAAGGAATCGAAACAGCCGCTATTATAAATGTACAAATTATCAATGGAGTAGCAGGCCGAATTGCCAATCCACAATAAAAAAACCGCTCTTTTATTGTTTTATGATGTTCATGACTAAGATAATCATCCAAAAAATACTGCTGTTTCATTATTTTTCTTCCGACTCTTCTACAGCTTCGACTTCCTCATAAAGAACATCAAGCCGTCGAGAAGTCATTGTAAGCGAAGTGGTAATTGTTATCGTTTGTTTTTTGTGATTCACGCGGTAAACATAACCTTCCAAACCTTTGAAATAGCCGGAAACAGCCCTCACCTTCTGATCTGGGGTGAATTTGATTTTTGCAATGCCCCAGTGTTCGCCGTTTCGAATGAAGAGCTTTAATTCTTCCAAAGCAGGTCCTAGGATTCTTGTTGGAGCTGAATTCTCGCGGAGGATTCTTAAAAAGCCTTTTACTTTGCGTAGAATTGAGAAAAACTCTGCTGTCAGTGTTTCTACCTGAAAAAAGACATATCCTTCAAACATCGGTTTTTCGTAATATTCGCCTCTGTTGGATTTTCGCATGTGATAGAAAAAGAAAAAATTTACTTCCGGAAACTGTTCCTGTAAGGCTTGCATCGCACGCTTTTTAAACGCTTCTTCTTCACCGGTTTTCACCATTACACAGTAGTATTCCATAGACCTTACTGCTCTACTCTTCAATCAAATCCAACAGGTTTACACAGCCCTGCTCTGAAAGACGTTTGCTCTCTGCTTCATCATTCTGTTCGCCGATTACGCAGAAGGCATTTGGTTCAATCGGGTCGGTTGCAGATTTTTCTATGAATGTGACATTGAGAGTCTGGCAGGCATAAATGAGCAGAAACTTGATATAGCTTTTTCCGTAAAGGACAAGTTTATTTTTGCCCTGTTTCTTTGCTTCTGAAACAGCGTTGCAGAGAGTGTCGTTGTAGCGGTTTGCAATGGCAAATGTGCGTTTAGCAAAAGTCTGGCTGCGGGCGGTGAGCTCTGAGATTCCGGCAGGTGTAATTGCATAAGAGAGTTTTCGAAGATTCACATTGGTAAGCATAATCCAGCCGCGTTCTACAAAGCGTTTGATTACGGCATTCATAAGTCCGATTGACATTCCTGCATTTTCTGCAAGTACACGCTGGCTTGCCATTGGTTCTTCTTTGAGGGTATCTGCAATGTTTTGTAATGTTGCTACGTCACTGTTCATATATTGAATAAATTAGCATAAAATGAGGAGAGTGTCAAAATGGTGATTACGTGGTTTGAAGTTATCCGGATTAAGATATATTCCCATGTTTTATAATATAGCTGAAAATCTAAAAAAAAATCTATTCCGGAAAACTTTCCTTAAACTATTTTACATAGTATAATTTAGCGTTATAAATGAAACAAGAAAAATCGCTTAAAAAAAATGCAGCTCTCAATGTTATAAAAAATATAATGAGCATTATTTTCCCAATTATAACTTTCCCATACGCCTCTAGAATTTTATTACCAGACGGAATGGGACAAATAAATTTTGCAAACTCAATTGTTTCCTATTTTTCTATGCTTGCAGGTTTAGGCATTGGAACTTATGGCTGCAGGGAAGTTGCAAGACTTAGAGATAAAACGGATGAGTTGAATAAATTCTGTTCCGAAGCATTATTAATTAATCTTATTTCAACGGCAGCCGCTTATATTTTACTGATTATTGCAGTTATTATAATTCCATTTCTTCATAATTATAGTCTGCTCATTTTTATTTCGAGTCTGAATATTTTTCTTTTAACAGTCGGAATCGGATGGGTTTACGGCGGACTTGAAGAATATGGATACATTACTGTTCGGACGATAATGTTTCAATTTGTCAGTATTATTCTGATTTTTACTCTGGTTAAAACAAAAGCTGATATTTACAGATACATGCTTATTTCTGTAATAAGTGCAGCCGGTTCCAATATTTTAAATATTATTCATTCCCGAAAATTTATAAAACTAAAACTAATAGATAAAAAATTAGAATTAAAAAAACATATCTCACCTATTTTTAAATTATTCAGCATTACAATTTTTGTCAGTGTTTATAATATTCTGGACACTACAATGCTTGGTTTTTTATCTGATGATAAACAGGTGGGCTTTTATTCAGCAGCAACAAAAATTAACAGAATGGTTCTCACTTTAATTACTGCATTCAGTGCTGTAATGTTTCCGCGTTTAGCTTATTATGCAAATAATTCAAAAAAAGAAGAACTGAAATTATTAATTCAAAAAAATCTTACTATCATTATTTATCTGTCACTTCCAATGATTGTTGGGTTAAATATATTAAGTACCCCTATAATTCTTTTATTTTGTGGTGAAAAATTTATTTCTGCAGTACCTGTTATGAAAATTATGAATCCAATTATTTTTATAATTATAAATATCAAATTATTGCCACCTTTATCACACCGTCCAACTTATTCTCAAAGATGCGGTA
>NZ_JAZOUG010000035.1:0-3655 GCF_045657965.1 Treponema sp.
CAGGCTTCCTGTTCTGCCATAAAAAATCTCCTATAAGACACTGACTGTGTCTGAAAATAATTGAATCACCTGAAGAATATGGGCAGAAAGTGCATGGAGACACCGAAACACCTGTGTTTCGCAAAGAAGGAAAGAGAATGGTGAAGATGTGACCAAAACAACTTTATTGAGGGCCCGTAGTTTCCAGGCAATTACCGGCTGTATAAACAGCCTTATTTGTTTTGCTCCGAATAATATAATGAAAAATCCAAAAAAGTACAAGGGTAAAACAGAAAGTAGTGTTTTTATTTTTTATTTCTATGTAAAAAGACGCTATATATAGTGGAGTTAAACTGATAAAATTTTCATGTTTATAAAAAAAATCGCCGCAGTAGGGGCTTTTACTGCCCCCTGTTTTCCTTGCGGCGAAAAGATGTTTGAAAGATATAGTTTTCAGAATGAAAACTTGTCAGAATAGGATGTCCGGTTACTCTGCGTAAACACCCAGAATACGGACATCTTCAGCGGCTTTTTTTAGTTTACTGCTGAAATCCTCAATCATTTTTGCAGGATTTTCTACATCACCTGGAATTACCACATCGCAGTAGAACCAGTATTTCCATGGTTTTCCGGCAATCGGGCGGGATTCAAGGCGGTTCATGCTAAGATTTGCGTCCTTGAAAACACCGAGCGCGTCGTAGAGGGCACCGGCCTCGTTCTTTGTCGTGAAGACAAAACTTGCCATATTCGGCTTTTTTTCGCCCCATGGTTTTACAGGCTCTTCTACGTGATTTGCAGCAATTACGACAAAGCGTGTGTAATTGTTCTGCTCGTTTTGAATGCCTTCTTTAATAACTTCAAGACCGTAAATTTTTGCATTTCGTGCATTACAGATTGCAGCGTTTTCAGGTGAGGCCTTTTCTGCAACTAAAGAAGCTGCTGTTGCTGTTGAAATTGTATCGACAGCCTGCCATTTTTGAGTGCGCAGGAAGTTCGAACACTGGCTCAAGCCCTGCGGGTGAGAATAAACGTTTTTGATTGTCTCAAGACTTGCACCTTTTACAGCCAGAAGCGAGTGCTGAATGCGAAGGGTAAGCGCTCCAATTATTGAAATATCTTCGTAGCGGGTAAGATTATCATAGTTATTGTAGACAGAGCCTGCCGTTGAATTTTCGATTGGAACCATACCGTATTCAGCTTTTCCGTCAACAACAGCCTGGAAAATCTCGTCAAATGAATCGACAGTCTGCGCCTCTACTGAATCTTCAAAGAAATTTTCGATTGCCTGTTCTGCATAGGCTCCCTTCATTCCGGAGAAAACACAGACCGGCTTTTTGTGAGAGACCTTTGTTTTTTCTGCAGGTTTTTCTTCTGAGCGGATATGAGCAACTTCTTTTCCCATAACAGGAGCGAGAGCTTCCATATCGCGCATAATTTTATCGAACTGGGCAGGATAGAGAGCCTGTGCGGCATCACTTAAAGCCTGCTCCGGATGGCAGTGAACTTCGACGATAATTCCGTCGGCTCCTGCTGCAACGGCTGCAATTGCCATCGGATGAATTTTATCGCGCACACCCATTGCATGGCTTGGATCTACAATGATTGGAAGATGAGTCATGCTGCGGAGAACCGGAATTGCGCTCAAATCAAGAGTGTTTCGGGTTGCTTTTTCGTAAGTGCGGATTCCTCGTTCACACAAAATTACGCGGTCAGTTCCAGAAGAAAGAAGATATTCCGCGCTCATAAGCCATTCTTCGATTGTGGCAGAAAGACCGCGCTTTAAGATAACAGGCTTTCCGAGAGCACCGAGCCGCTTCAAAAGCTCGAAGTTCTGCATGATGCGCGCTCCTACCTGGTAAACGTCAACATAGTCTTTCATGACAGGAATGTATTCAGAAGCAACGATTTCGGTAACGACGGGAAGACCGTGCTTTTCTCCGGCTTCTTTAAGATATTTTAATCCTTCTTCTCCCAATCCCTGGAAGGAATAAGGAGAAGTGCGTGGCTTATATGCGCCTCCACGGAGCATTGTAGCCCCGCTTGCAGCTACTGCCGCCGCTGCATCAAGCATCTGCTGACGGCTTTCGACCGCACAAGGGCCTGCGATTGCAATAAGACGGCTTCCTCCGACGCGGATAATCTGACCGCGGTTGTTCGGAATTTCTACGATTGAATTCTCCGGTTTGAACTCGCGGCTTGCCATTTTGTAAGGCTTTGAAATAGGAATAACCTTTGCAACGCCAGGCAAAACTTCGACTTCACGCACGTCCATCGCAAGCTTACCGACAGCCGCAAGAACAGTTGATTCTTCGCCTTTGATTTCGTTTATTTTAAATTTTCTGGCAGAAAGAACATTTTTGATGTTAGCCTTTTCGCCTTCACTGATTCCATTTTTTAGTACGATTACCATGTGTTGATTATATCAAAATGTAAAAAAAGAATGAAGTTACCCCGAAATAACTGAAAATCAGCCTGTAAGGTCTTATTCTGCTGAAAACCAGTCTTCCACACGCAGAAATGACTTTTGTTTTATCGATTCGAAATCTGCAGTATTGTGTGTAACCAGCACCATTCCGTTTGCAATGGCGGTTGCGGCAATCTGTGAATCGTAATTTGGGAGCGTTTTGCCTTCTTTTTCGGATAGTGCCTGCATTTCCCCGCAGATTCTGGCAGCAAATTTGTCGTAGGGGATTATTTCAAAAGTGTCTTCAAGTGTTTCCATTGTATTTTGGAGATATTGTTTTTTTCGTCCTTGTGGCATACGTTCTACCCCGCGAGTTAATTCCTGCCATGTGACCGATGAGATTGCACATAAATCTTTTCTTGCCAAATAAAACGAAATAACCTGTTGATCGGGACGCTCTTTTGAGAATTCTGAAACGATATTGGTATCAAGTAAATATGTTTTCTTCATAAACACTCCTATGCCCACGGATCTTTTGAATAATCTGGGCATTCCCGTGATGGTGTAACATCAAATCCTAAGTCATCAATGACATCGGCATATTCTTTTTTTAGTGCGTCTAATTTATCAAGGAGTGAGGGAGTTTTTTCCTGATTTGTTTCATAAGCCCCATAACTGATAATGACCGCCACCGGCTTGTCGTAACGGGTAAGCTCTACAACTTCGCCTTCTTCCGCCATTTTGACCAGCGCCGAAAAATTATTGCGCGCTTCATAAATCGATGTTCTGCACATAGACGCCTCCTGTTCTAAGATAAGTTAATTGTAATACGGGGAATAATGTTAGTCAACTTTAAATATGTTGGCTATATATAAAATGAGAATAAGTTCATTTAAGAGAGAAAGATTTCCCGCAATATGTATAAGGCAGTAGAAATTTCTGCATAACGACAGAGAAATATTATTTCATATTGAGCAGGTTCGGGAAAATAAAAAAAGAGGAAAGGACACCTTTTGTAAAAGGCTTTCCTTTCCTCTTTCGAACTCCTTTTCTTCCAAAAAGAATAACACAATTTATATGCTAAAAGAGATTTTCATCATCTTCGTCATAGCGAAGCTCTGCAATTTCGATATTAGGATTATTTTCGAGGATGATATTTCTTACATCTTTTATTAAACTAATATCATCATGATATTCTATTTCATTTTGTAAAAAAGTATCAATGCCTTTCAAAATAATTCGGGAAATTTTAATTTATTTTAATTTAAAATC
>NZ_JAZOUG010000036.1:0-8250 GCF_045657965.1 Treponema sp.
ATTTTTCTTTCATTCTTTTTCTGATAAATCTTGGCATAGTTTTTGCTTACTGATTTTGGACTAGATTGCTTTAATTATTCAGGAGTTTTTATGAAGATGTAC
Source organism: Treponema sp. (assembly GCF_045657965.1). Taxonomy (GTDB): domain Bacteria; phylum Spirochaetota; class Spirochaetia; order Treponematales; family Treponemataceae; genus Treponema_D. The sequence continues at coordinate 103 of NZ_JAZOUG010000036.1, forward strand.
GAACTTTACATGAGCCAGATTCAGAAATACCCGTTGCTGGATGCTCAAAAAGAACAGGAAATTGCCGGCAAAATCAGTTCAGGTGACAAAAACGCTGTAAAAAAACTTATTAATTCAAATTTACGGCTTGTTGTAAGCATTGCAAATAAATTCAAGAAAACCTATAAAGTTTCAATAATGGATTTAATTCAGGAAGGAAATCTTGGTCTTATGGCAGCCGCAGAGAAATTTTCTACAAAATACAATACAAGATTTTCGACTTATGCATACCCATGGATTTTACAGTATATGCTCAGATTTCTGCACAATAAAACCTCAATCATTTCAATTCCACAGCGTAAGGAAGAAATTCTCCGGAAACTTTCAACAGCACAGACAGAATATGCTCAAAATACAGGACACGAAGCTTCAAAAAAGGAACTTTCTCATGCACTCGGAATCAGCGAAAATGAATTAAAAACAACATTAAACTATCTGTATTCATATACAAGTCTGGATGCAGAATGCAATAATGAAAATTCCGGTACAATCGGAGAATTAATTCCTGATTTTACATATGATCCGGAAAAGAATTTTTTCAAAGAAATAGCCCGTTCAAATATACAGAATTTAGTTGCCCAGCTTCCTGAAAAAGAGCGCTTTGTTCTTTCTGGACGATATAATTTTACAAGTGAAGTTCATGCACCTACATTACGCGAATTAGGCAGTGCCCTTGGAGTATCCGCTGAAACAATCCGTCAAACCGAAATAAAAGCAATCAAAAAAATCCGGAAAGCAATGGATGATTCAAAGCTTGAACTCTATACCGCTTAAAAAATAAAAACTCGACATTCAGGCATAAAATGACTAAAATAATGTCATCTTATGCCTAAACTTTCTCCCACTAAAAGAAAAACAACTCCCGGAAAACGAAAAACTTCTCCTAAAATAAAGAAACCTAAAGTTATTTTAGCAAAAAGCAAAGTTGCAGTCCTTTGCGGCCTTATCTGCGGAATCTGCGTACTTGCAATAGGTGTAAATATTTTTATAAGCACAGAATCCTCTTCACCAAAAGGACAGCAAATTCAAAGTCTTGCATCAACTCAAATTCAGCCGCAAAACACTGTTTCTCAAATAACAAAAAAAGATGAATCAGCACAAAAACAGATTTCTAAACCGCAAAAATCTGATACTCCTGCACAAAATTCAGTTTCACAGCAAAAAAAAGAAATTTCTCAAATACAAAAAACAGAACCTGCATCAAAAGAATCAAAGCAGCCGAAAAAAAACGAAGTTAAAAAACAGGAAAATGAAAACCAGCAGCAGAAAGCGGTTCAGCCACAGCAGAATCTTTCTCAGCAGATTAAAACAATTCCAGAAAATCAGATTTCTAAAACTGTGTCTCCAAAACCGCAGACTTCTTCAAATCAGGTTGCTTCACTGACACCACCAAAGCAAAAAGACGAAATCGAAAAAAATATTTCCAAAAAACGCTTTGACATTCCGCCGGCATCAAACGGAGCAACAATTGTAATCGTTATTGATGATGCGGGCCGTAATGTTGAAAATGCAAAACAGTATGCTTCGCTCCCCTTTCCGATTACAATCGCAGTTCTACCAAAACTTGCTCAAAGCCGTGCCTGCGCAGATGCAATAAGAAATGCCGGGAAAGAAGTAATTCTTCATCAGCCGATGCAGTCATTAAATCACAATCTGGATCCTGGTCCGGGTAAAATTACAAGCGACATGTCAACTTACGAAATTGCACAGATTGTAAAAGAAAATCTACGGGAACTCGGTCCCGGGGTTAAAGGCATAAATAATCACGAAGGTTCAGATGTAACTTCAAATGAAATTAAAATCGGTGCAGTTCTTGAAGTTTGCAGCGAAATGGGAGTATATTTTTTAGACTCGCGTACAACGGCAGCAACAAAAGCCCCGCAGGCAGCTCTCGAACGTGACATGCATATTTTTGAAAAGGCAGGCCCGTACCTCGACAATGATATTGACAGGGCAAAAATGATTGAACGGATGAGAGAAACTTTAGCATGGGCAAACAGACATGGTCGTGCAATTGTAATAGGTCACGTAGACAAGAGCGTAAAAATCTTACCGGAGCTTTTACGGGAAATGTATCCTGAAATAAAAGCGGCCGGCTACAGATTTGCAACTCCGAGCCAGCTAAGATAAAAACAGAGGAATATATGAAGGTTTTAGGTATTGAATCAAGCTGTGATGAAACAGCATGTGCTATAGTTGAAGACGGCAAAAAAATTATCTCGAATGTAGTTGCAACTCAAATTCCGTTTCATCAGATTTACAAAGGCGTTGTTCCGGAAATTGCAAGCCGTAAGCACGCAGAATGGATTCTGCCGGTTGTACGCCAGGCTTTAACCGAAGCAGACATGACCTTAGACGAAGTAGACGCAATCGCAGCCACAAACCGGCCGGGCTTAATGGGAAGTCTTCTGGTCGGTCTTACTTTCGGAAAAACCCTTGCATGGGCAAAAAACAAACCTTTCATTGCAATTAACCACATGCTCGGTCACATGTATGCCGCTCACCTTGAAAACGACATTCAGTATCCTTATCTCGGGCTTTTAGTTTCAGGCGGTCATTCAATCATTGCAAAGGTAAACGGTTTTGACAACCTTGAAGTTTTAGGAACCACTGTAGATGACAGTGTCGGCGAAGCTTTTGATAAGGTCTCAAAATTCTACGGATTCGGATACCCGGGTGGCGTTATCATCGATAAACTTGCACAGAATGGAGATCCTAAATCCTTCGCCTTTCCAATTGCTAAACTCGATAAACGCGAAACAAACCGTTACGATGTTTCATTTTCAGGACTCAAAACTGCCGTAATTCATCAGGCAGATTCCTTTTTAAAGCCGGGCTATGAAAAAACTCCTGAAAATCTCTGTGCCGCCTTTCAGGAAACAGCCTGCAGAACACTCACAAGCCGTCTTTTCCGTGCAGTCGAAGATACAGGTCTTAAAACAGTAGTTGCAGGAGGCGGTGTTGCAGCAAACTCAAGGCTGCGCGCCCTTCTTGCCGAACGGACTGACATCAAATGCATCTTCCCGCCCTTAAAACTCTGCGGAGACAACGGAGCCATGATTGCAGGTGTTGCATACCATTTCCTTAAACGCGGCGATACAAGCGGCTGGGACACAACCGCCTGTGCGCGCATTCCGCAGTTTAAAAGGGGACTTGCTAATTTAGAAGCATTTGGCAGAAGATAAATCCTAAACATTTTTTCTGTTTTTCCGATATTGAATCTATGGAAAAGGAAGTTAAATCTTCCAAGGGGATTTTATTATGGAACAGAAAAGAACTTTATGGATTATCTCAGCAGCTGGAATCTTTTTGCTTGTAGTATTTGGTGCCGCTCTGATTCTTTATTCAAAGCCGATGCAGCCGGTATCAACACAAATCGCTAATTCAAGCGCTTATAACCCGTCAATTGGCTGGACAAATACAGAACCTCAGAAACAATTGTCTGCTGCAGAGAACAACACTGCTTTTACCACAGAAACTGCTGCAACCACAATGGAAACTCAGGTTGCTGAATCTGATAACACTCTCAAACTTTCGCCGTTCGCAAAGTCAGAAAATACACAGGAACAGAACTCTCAGATTCATTCTGATAAAGTTACCGTTATTTCAGATAATGCGACTGTATATTCAAATACAACAACTACAATTGATTTAAATGCATTAAAATCATCTTCAAACTCAGGAATTGTTGCCAAAAATGAACTGACAGCAAACCAGATTAATACAAACCGTGCACCAGAGAATCTTCCTCCACCTCCAGTTCGTGAAGTATATTCACAGCCGCAGGAAAATTATTATACTCCGGCTCCGGTTGCAAAAGCACCAGCTTCAAAACCGGCAGCTTCAGCCGCACCGAAGAAAGCTGTAAGCACATCTGCAAAATCTTCTGCTGTTGCAAAAGCTCCGGCGCAAACAAAAGCATCAACTGCTGCAAAAGTTGCATCATCTGCAAAAAAAGCACCGGATTCATTCTGGGTTCAGGCAGCAGCCTATACAAGCAAGAGAAATGCCGATGAAGCACGAAGCACACTTGAATCAAACAAAATTACAAGTGAAGTCTTTACTTATACTGATTCAAATGGCAAAACCTTCTACAGAGTCCGGGTTGGACCTTATGTAACGAAAAGTGAAGCCGAATACTGGCAGACAAGAATCAGCATGATTGATAAGTTTGCTGAATCAAAAAGTGTGATTGTTAATACTGCAGTAAACTGATTCTAAAAAAATCCTCAAAAAAACATAAAACTGCCTGAAAAACGGCAGTTTTTTTTATTTTTATTGCCCAAGAATCAAAAATTACGCCAATAAAAGGATATGAAAATTTTATCATTTTTTTATTGGCGCAGATTTCTGGTTATCTGCATGCTGCTGGTTCCGGCTACAGATATTTTTTCTGAACCGGTTTTTAAATATATTGATTATAAATTTCTGGCCGGTTTTACAATTCCGGAAGAAAGCACGGATAAAGAAAAAGCTGTCAGTGCTTACACAGGATTTAAAATCTTATTTAGTCATGCAGATTTACGCTCTTATGTAACTTTACCTAAAACAAATTTTTCAACCATAAATTCCTGTGATAATGTAAAAGAAAAAATTGACTTACTTAACGATGTCCGGTACGGGGCAGGGATTTTTTTATTTAAGGATTCATTTCCTGTTTCCTTAAAAATCGGTCAAAATACTTATTCAAAGTCCGTTTCTAAAATAAAAAATCCTTCTCCCTCAACAACAGCTAATCCGCTCACAAAGTCATTTTCATTTTCAACCGGAATCGGTGCAAATCTTCCGGTTTTAACAGGAAGTGTTCAGCCTTTTTCATATGCATTATCATTTTCAACAAAAAACAATAAAAATCTGACATTCATTACAGAAGGATTCTTTGATGAAAACGAAAATGGAGTTATTTCAATCTTAACAAAATACAATTTCACAAAAACTATTTTCATTCAGTCCCAATTTTCTCTCGGCCGTTTTTATATTGAAAATAATTCATCATATCTTAAAACAAACAATGCTCTTTTTGAGCCGGATTTTTTTAATTCAGCTCTTGCAGAATTCTGTTTTCACTCACCCTTTTTTAAAATTAATTTTCATTCCGGATTACAGGAAAGTCCTTATGATGTTGATTCAATATGGTTTAAAATAGACGGCAGAACTTCTTTTAAGGGGCTTTTATTAAATTTTTCTTATTTCGCAATTCCAACTACCAAAGATTCTCCTAAACCGGCACCATTTATAGGCGGTTCATCCGCAATCTGTAGAATAATTGAACAGGCAAGTGCAAATTCCCAGTTACTTTTTTTTATTGATGATAAGTTTTCGTCTTCTATAAGAATTGGTTTTTCAGCTTTAGAGAACTGGAAAGTCACTGCAACAAATACACCAGTTCAGTTAAATACGGCAAAATTCAGGGCAGCTCTTCTTTATGAAAACAAATTTTTCACAACCCGTTTTGACTGGACTCACGCAAATATTCTGCTTGCAGGAACTCCACCAACAAAATCTTCAATCCCGGACAATTTCTATTCTTACACCCTTTCTTCCAGTTATTATGGACAATTGACAAAGATTTCTCTTTCAGCAGGTTACAGTTTATATCCCCCCAAAAAAAAGTCTTACTCAGAAAAAGAAATTTATTCAGGAGATTTGAATTTATTCTTTCCTAAAGTGAATATATCAGCACAAACAGGTATTAATCTTACTTACAAAGCAGACAGAAGGTATTCCGGTGAAATCGAAACAGGTTTACAATATGTTTTTATAAAAAAATACTTTCGTTCGTCAATAAAAGCCTCTCTTGTAATACCATTCTGAAGTATTGAACAAACAGTCTATTTTCTCTATAATCTTATAATTCTAGAAATATTTGGAAATTCTTTTTTGAGAGGTAAACAATATGGCTTTTGATATTACCAAAGTACGTAATATCGGTATCAGTGCCCACATTGACTCTGGTAAGACTACCACATCTGAACGCATCTTGTTCTACTGTAACAAGATTCACGCAATTCATGAAGTTCGTGGTAAAGACGGTGTTGGTGCTGTAATGGACAACATGGAACTGGAACGCGAACGCGGTATTACTATCCAGTCAGCAGCAACTCAGGTTCAGTGGAAGGACATCACTATCAACCTTATCGACACACCGGGACACGTAGACTTCACAGTCGAAGTTGAACGCTCACTTCGCGTTCTTGACGGTGCTATCATGATTCTTTGTGCTGTTGCAGGTGTTCAGTCTCAGTCTATCACTGTTGACCGCCAGCTTAAACGCTACCATGTACCTCGAATCGCATTCGTAAACAAATGTGACCGTCAGGGTGCTAACCCAATCCGCGTATGCCATCAGCTCCGCGATAAGCTCGGTCTTAACTCACACATGGTTGAACTTCCAATCGGTCTTGAAGACAAACTCGAAGGTGTTGTTGACCTGGTAGGCATGAAAGCTATCTACTTCGACGGTGACAATGGTGAAAACTTGCGTATTGCAGAAATCCCTGCAAACATGAAAGAGCAGGCTGAAGAATATCGTGCAGAACTTCTTGACGCTGTTTCAAGTTTCGATGACGAACTTATGGAAATTCTTCTCGAAGAAAAAGAACCTACAGAAGAACAGATTATTGCTGCTATCCGTAAAGGTACTCTTTCAGAACAGTTTGTCGGCGTATTCTGTGGTTCTGCTCACGTTAACAAAGGTATTCAGCCACTTCTCGACGGTGTTGAGCGCTATCTTCCAAACCCAACTGAAGTACACAACTATGGTCTTGACCTCGACAAAAACGAAGAGCAGGTTGAACTCTTCAACGTTGCTGACAAACCATGTGTTGCACTCGCATTCAAACTTGATGACGGTCAGTTCGGTCAGCTCACATACATCCGTATCTATCAGGGACGTCTTCCAAAAGGTGCAGAACTCACAAACGTCCGCACAAAGAAACGTTTCAAGGTCGGTCGTCTTGTCCGCATGAACTCAGCTGCAATGGAAGATATTTCAGTCGGCGAACCAGGAGACATTTGTGCTCTCTTCGGTGTTGACTGTGCTTCTGGCGATACATTCTGTGGCGAAGGCATCAATGTTGCTATGACATCTATGTTCGTTCCAACACCTGTTATCTCACAGGCTGTTAAACCAAAAGACAAGTCAATGGCTGCAAACTTCGCTAAAGCTCTCAACCGCTTTACAAAAGAAGACCCGACCTTCCAGACAGAACTTGATCCGGAATCTAACGAAACAATCATCAAAGGTATGGGTGAGCTCCACCTCGCAGTTTACGTTGAACGCATGAAGCGTGAATACAAATGTGAAGTTGAAGTTACTCCACCAAAAGTAGCTTACCGTGAATCTATCACAACTCAGGCTCCATTCAACTACACACACAAAAAACAGACTGGTGGTTCTGGTCAGTACGGTCGTGTTGCAGGTTTCATGGAACCACTGGCAGACAAAGACTACGAATTCGTAGATGCAATCAAGGGTGGTGCTATTCCTAACGAATATATCCCTTCTTGTGATAAAGGTTTCAAAAAGGCAATGGAAAAAGGATCACTTATCGGTGCTCCTGTTGTAGGTATCAAATGTACAATCAACGATGGTCAATACCACCCGGTTGACTCTTCTGATATCGCATTCCAGACTGCAGCAATCGGTGCATTCCGCGAAGCTTACGAAAAGGCAAAACCAGTTATTCTTGAACCAATCATGAAGGTTTCTATCGAAGGACCTACAGAATTCCAGGGTAACATGTTCGGTCTTATCAACCAGCGCCGTGGTGTAATTCTCGAAACAACAGATGAAAACAATATGTCTGTTGTAAATGCTGAAGTTCCACTTTCAGAAATGTTCGGATTCTCTACAATCCTCCGTTCTTCAACTCAGGGTAAAGCAGAATTCACAATGGAATTCCTTAAATACGGACGAGTTCCGGGCAATGTTGCTGATGAACTCATCAAGAAGTATCAGGAAGAGCGCAAGGCAGCTCAGAAGTAAGGAGTCTTAAATGGTTAAACAGGATCTTTTCGATAAAAGCACTATCCGTCTTTTTGACGCTGCTACTGAAGGCGGCTTAAAGGCTGGAGAACTCGGCCTAAGTCGGAGGGCCAAGCGGGTCT
>NZ_JAZOUG010000037.1:0-6800 GCF_045657965.1 Treponema sp.
TTTGAACATAAGGTTGAACTCGCGGACAGCCGTATATTTTTTGTTTTCGCTTTTACAAGTCGGACAGTTGATGTTGGCATCGATGTAAGCCTTCATTTCTTCGTGAGTCATTGTATCAACTGGTTTTCCCGGGTCTTTATCTGGATTTGCGGCAACGAAATCTTCAATCAATTTGTCGGCTCTGTGGCGTGCCTGACATTCAAGACAGTCAACCATAGGGTCAGAAAAGTGGTCAACATGACCGGAAGCCTTCCATGTTGTGTGATGCTGGAAAATTGCTGAGTCAAGACCAACAACATCGTCGTGGAGCTGAGTCATTTCCTTCCACCATGCGTTCTGGATATTTCGTTTGAAATCTACACCCAATGGACCGTAATCCCATGCACCGGCCTGACCGCCGTAAATTTCTGAAGCCTGATAAACAAAACCGCGTCTTTTACAGAGCGAAATGATTTTGTCGAGCGTACATGCGTGCTCATCAACAGGAACTTTTTTTTCTTTTGCCATGATTAAATCTCCTTTCATCCGCCCCTGGCGTGGAGCAGACGGATAAAAATAATTGAGAAGATTCTAGCATAAAACAATTTGTTCTACAATTATAGAATAAAATAAAATAATCTGTTATAATAAAATTCTGATTTTAAATGGAACACAAAATTGAGCATAAGCTTCAGGAAAAAGCCAGCGAAATTATTGAACATAACAAAGAAAAAGCGGCTGAACTTCTCGGGCAGACAAAAGAACAGACAATAAATATTCTCGAAACCAAAACAAGTTTCCTCAAAAAACTTTTCTGCATTACTCTCGCAGTTTTTGTCGTAGGAATCGGAATCTGGTTTTTCTATGAATATAAAACCGGAACTTTCCGTGACGCAGATTCTTTTAAAGATTTTATCAATTCATTCGGAATTTTCGGTCCTCTTTTTCTCACCTTGTTTCAATGCGTAAAAACAGTATATGCCGTTATTCCCAGTACTCTTGGCTGTATCGTAGGACCAACGCTTTTCGGGCCATGGATTGGGATTATCTGCAACTATATCGGAATCTGTGCAGGTTCTTTTGTTGCATTCTGGCTTTCACGCACTTTTGGTGTAACATTTGTAAAACAGATTTTCTCAGAAAAAAAATACAACAAAAGTATGAAATGGCTTGAAAAACAAAAGAAAAGCTATCCGGTGTTTTTATGGATTGCAATTTTTCTTCCGATTTCACCTGATGACTTTTTATGTTATTTCACTGGTCTTACGGACATGAAATTCAAAAAATTTGCACTAATAATTCTTACATCAAAACCATTCACAATCATCGTTTATGGCTTGATTTTTGGATATGGTTTCAATTAAACTTTAAAATAGAGTATAAAAAGAAGGTAAAACAGTATGGATAAAAAACAAAAACTACACTTACTAGGTGTTTATAATTACACGGTTATTCTCACATATGTAGGAATGCTTTTTGCATTTGCAGGCATCCATTTTGTTTTCTCAAACAGTGACAGAAGTTTTGTACTGGCACTTCTCTGTCTCATGATTGCAGGTGTTATGGATATGTTCGATGGAAAAGTGGCTTCAACCAAAAAAAACCGAACTCCATCGGAAAAACTTTTCGGTATTCAAATTGACTCAATGGCTGATATTATCAGTTATGGTGTATTTCCTTCACTCATCGTATACAAACTTGCAATCGGTGACAAACAGTATCCGGTCGATCACCCTTGGCAGGCAAGAATCGTAATCTGTATCTGTGCACTCTATCTCTTAAGTGCACTTATCCGACTTTCATACTTCAATGTTGATGAAATGGAACGTCAGAACCAGACAGCAGAAAGCCGTCACGAATACAGGGGATTACCTGTAACAAGTGTTGCAGTTGTTCTTCCGGCAGTATTTATTGTTTCATATTTTCTTGGAAATTCACGTCCTCCAATTCAGGCAGCTGCAATCCTTCTTTTAATTATGGCAATTGCTTTTATCACACCATTTAAAATGTTAAAGCCTCATCTGGTTGGAAAACTTGTACTTATCCTCATAGGCCTTGTAGAACTGGCTTTACTTCTTCTTGGAAAAGCTTACTGTGTTCCAACTGCAGAAAAAGATCCGTCGATTGTTTTTGAAAATAAAGCCACCATTCAGGAAATCGAAACCAAAATTGAAGAGGCTTTTTAATGGCAGAAAACGCAAATGACAAATCAGTACAGTTTTTATACGGAACAAAATCCGGCAGAATTCTACTTCATGCGATTCTTAAACTTCACATTCCTGCACTATTAGGATTTGTATTGCGTTCTCCTCTTTCAAGATTTTACATTTCATCTTTTGTTAAAAAGAACAGAATCGACATGACAGGATTTGAAGGTGTAAGATTTAAATCCTTCAATGATTTTTTTACCCGTAAAAAAGAAATCAAATTCGATTCAGAAAGTTCTCATTTAATTTCACCCGCAGATTCACTTCTTTCTGTATACAGTATTACAGATGATGCTAAATTTCACATCAAAGGGTTTGACTACACACTCGAAGATTTCTTTGAACCAGAAAAATTCGGTTTTACTAAGGAAGAAACAACAGATTTATTCAAAGGCGGTCTATGTCTTGTTTTCCGTCTCTGCGCTACCGACTATCACCGTTACTGCTATGTTGATTCAGGAAGCCAGAACGGTAACCATTTTATTCAGGGCTCGCTTTATTCAGTTCAGCCGCTTGCAGCTGAAAATTTCCGTCTTTACACAAAAAACCGCCGTTCATGGACAATCATGGAAACCCGGAATTTCGGTAAAATCGCTCAGATTGAAGTCGGTGCTTTCAGTGTAGGCGGTATCAAAAATAACATTAACGAAGGCTCATTCAAAAAAGGCGATGAAAAAGGCTATTTCGATCTTCACGGCTCTACAATCGTTCTTCTTTTACAAAAAGACTCAGCAGCTCTTCATGAAGAAATTACAAAAATCACCGGTTCAGGCTCAGAATACAGAGTCAGAATCGGTGAATGTATTGGAACAAAACTTCAGTGAAACTTATCCGATAAACTTATATCCGGCTTCAGTTACTGCTTTTTCAAATTCAGAAGAAGCAACTTCTTTTGAAAGTTCAAGTTTTACTTCCCCTTGTTCGTGACTGGGCAAAGCAAGTTTTACTCCATCAATTTTTTCAAGAGCATCCTTAACGTGCTTTTCACAATGAGAGCACATCATTCCTTCAACTTTAATAGTTTTTTCCATTTTTTCCTCCATCTTTAGATTTTTTATTTTTTTAGATTTTTTAATCTTATGTATATTTTTAATATTAAGCCTTAAAGCGTTTGTTACTACACAGAAACTTGAAAGACTCATTGCAAATGCAGCAAGCATAGGATTTAAAGTAAGTCCCAGAACTTTATACCACGCCCCAGCTGCAACCGGAATCAAAATTATATTATAAAAGAACGCCCAAAATAGATTTTCATGGATATTTCTGAGCGTAAAACGGCTGAGATTAATAGCAGCTACAACATCAGAAAGACTGCTTTTCATAACCACTACATCCGCAGCATCAATAGCAACATCAGTGCCGTTTCCGACAGCAATTCCAATATCAGCGCTTACAAGAGAAGGCGAATCATTAATTCCGTCTCCAACCATTGCAACTTTTCCTTTCTGTTTAAACTTTCGTATGATATTTTCCTTACCCTCCGGTAAAACCCCGGAAATTACTTCATTAACTCCAGTCTGGTCTGCAACAGCCTGTGCAGTTTCTTCATTATCGCCTGTCAAAAGAACAACCTGAAGTCCCATTTTCTGAAGATTTTGAATTGCCATGGCAGAATCTTCTTTTAAAGTGTCAGAAACAGCAATAATACCTAAGAATTTGTCCTCTAGTGCAAATGCAAGAGGTGTTTTTCCCTGTAAAGAAAGTTCATCGGCTCTGGCAAGAAACTTTTCCGGAATCTCAGCTGAATAGGAATCAGCAAAGGTTTTTGCAATAAATTTTAGGCTTCCACCATAAAGTTTTTGAGCGCTAAAAACAGCTTCAAGTCCGTACCCTGAAAGAATTTTAAAATTTTCAACATTATTTGAGTTTAGTTTTAATTCAACGGCCTTTCTGCATACAGCTTTTGCAAGAGGATGCTCACTTTTTACTTCAAGATGAAAAGCAAACTGTAACAGTTCCGGTTTTATCAAGTGCAATTGTAGTTATCCGGCCAGTTTCTTCAAGTGAAACAGCATTTTTAAAAAGAATACCATTTCGTGCCCCTACACCGCTTCCTGCCATAATTGCAACCGGAGTTGCAAGTCCTAAAGCGCAGGGACATGAAATTACAAGGACAGAAATTCCGCGTGAAAGAGCAAAAGGAATTTCTGCACCACAGAAAAGCCAGATAACAGTTGTTAAAACAGATATAATAATAACAGCTGGCACGAAAATACCGGAAACTCTATCTGCAATTTTTGCAACTGGTGCTTTTGTACCTGCCGCATCAGTTACCATCTGAATGATTTTTGCAAGACTGGTATGTTCACCAACTCTGGTTGCACGGCATTTTAAAAATCCGAATGTATTAATTGTCGCGGCACTTACAGAACTTCCTTTATTTTTTTCTGCCGGAACACTTTCACCAGTAAGGGCACTTTCATTTACAGCAGAACTGCCTTCGATTACTATACCGTCAACAGGAATTTTTTCACCAGGGCGTACGACAAAAATACTATCGGTTTGTACTTCTTCTACTGGAACAGTTTTTTCTTCACCGTCAATAATAATAACAGCATTTTGAGGAGCAAGTTTAATAAGGTTTTTGAGTGCATCTGTAGTTTTTCCTTTTGAAATTGCCTCCAGTAATTTACCAACTGTGATTAAAGTTAAAATCATAGCTGCACTTTCAAAATAAAGATTTCCGAATTTTAACTCAAGAACTTCAGTATCCTGCCATAAAAGCGCTTTTGTCATACTAAAAACTGAAAAAGTACTGTATACAAAAGACACTCCGGAACCAAGTGCAACAAGGCTGTCCATGTTGGGTGCCAGAGAAATAATGGATTTAAATCCGCTTATGAAAAACTTCTGGTTTATAATCATTACACATGCTGAAAGAAGCATTTCTAATATTGCAATTGCAAGAAGATTTTCTTCTAAGAAAGACGGTAAAGGAAGCTTAAACATTGCATGCCCCATAGAGACATACATTAAAACGATAAGAAATCCAAGTGAAGAAAAAAGACGTTTCTTAAGCTTAGGACTTTCTTTATCACGCAGACTTTCTTCCTGTTCATAAAAACTGCCTTTCTCTGATAAAGATGAGTTGTTACCCATAATCTTTGCACCATAACCGGCATTCTCTACAGCACGAATAATATCTTCGGGTGCGGCAGAACCTTCAGTAACAAGAGAATTCGTCAAAAGAGAAACAGAACATGAATTAACTCCTTTAAGGGAACCTACTGCTTTTTCAATACGTGCAGAACAGGCAGCACAGCTCATCCCTGAAATATTAAATTTTTCCATATAATTCCTTTATTTTAACATTTTATGCAATATTGAAATCACTTCTTCAAGTTTTTCTGTATTTCCAGCTTTTAAATCAGAAGCAACACAATTTTTCAAATGATTCATTAGCATAAGTTCGCCAAGTGAATTTAATGCGGATGAAACAGCCGAAACCTGTACAAGCAAGTCATTACAATAAGCATCTTCATCAAGCATTCGCTTAATACCGCGAACCTGTCCCTCAATACGGTTTAACCGTAAAATTAAGGCTGTTTTTTCTTCATCTGTGCGAATTGTTTTATTTTCAGACCTTTTTACACTCATAAATAACGCCGTAATATTTTAATGAATGATATACATATACAGGGTATAGGTCAATACCATTTTTAATTAAAGTTATTCTCTTTTGATTAAATATCTGTTATATTAGTTTTATGAAAATAATTTCGTGGAATGTAAATGGTATCAGAGCTGTAGAAAAGAAAGGTTTTACAGACTGGATATTAAAATCTGATGCAGATGTAATCTGTATTCAGGAAACAAAAGCTCATCCTTCTCAACTGTCACAGTCATTACTATCACCAGGAAGTGAAGAAAATATTCTTTTCCCATTTCCCTCAAAAGACGCTGTTTCTCCTGTAAAAGTTGAATCAGATAATTCAATATATAAATCGTACTGGTCTTCTTCAAAAAAACCGGGGTATTCTAGTACAGCAATTTATTCTAAAAAAATACCGGACAAAGTAGAAATTCTTGGAAAACAAGAATTTGATGATGAAGGCCGGGTACTTTCAGTTTTTTTTGGAAAAACTGTTATAATTTCAGCTTATTTTCCTAACAGTCAGAATCAAGGTGCTCGTCTTGATTACAAACTTTCATTCTGTAAATCAATTTTTGAATACCTGAACAAACTAGTTGATAAGGAATACAACATTATTCTTTGTGGTGACTATAATATTGCTCATAAGCCAATTGACCTTGCAAACCCGAAAGCAAACGAAGGAAATGCAGGGTATCTTCCTGAAGAGCGTGCCTGGATGGATTTTTTCACAGCAAACGGTTATATCGATGTTTTCAGAGAATTCTGTAAAGAACCGAATCAGTATACCTGGTGGAGTTACCGTTTTCATGCAAGAGAAAAAAATATTGGATGGCGTATTGATTATACCTGTGTAAACAAAAATTTTATGAAAAAAGTCAAATCAACTTCAATTCTAAAAGATATTACAGGTTCAGATCACTGCCCGATTGAAATTATAATCCAGGACTAATGAGACTGCTCGTAACGAAGAGAAGAAACGTTTCTCAAGCGTTTCTTCTCTTTTTTTTTAAATAAAAAAA
>NZ_JAZOUG010000038.1:0-7801 GCF_045657965.1 Treponema sp.
TCTTCAAATGCCTTTTTATGCCAGTCTGCATCAGAATCTGCATCAACACTCTTTATACCAAATCCTTCTGCAATTTTTAAAAGATCAGGATTTGAAGCAAACGTACTTGCAGAATAATTTTTGTTAAAAAGATATTCCTGCTGCTGTCTTACCATTCCCAAGGCACCGTTTTCAAGTACAATTACAGTAACATTGAGATTGTTTTCTGCCATTGTAGCAAGTTCCTGAATATTCATTAAGATTGAACCGTCACCTGAAATACAGATAATTTTTTTGTCAGGTTCTGCAAAAGCCGCTCCAAGTGCAACAGGCAGACCAAACCCCATTGTACCGAGAGACCCCGATGTTAAAAACTGTCGTGGACGCTGGATATTAAAAAACTGTGCTGCCCACATCTGATGCTGACCGACATCCGTAGTAACAATAATATCTTTACCAGAAGGAAGATTTTTGATAAATTCCCTTGGATTTTTATAGTTTGCACCGCCCTTTTTACCACAGGTTTTCGCTCCACAACATTCAGCTGCTTTACAACTCATTTCTAAAGTAACTTCTTCCAGATTTTTCTGTTCAATGCAGGAAGAAAGCCATGATTTTCGCTCATCATTAAATACAGATAAATCAGCATTTTTAAGTTCAGAATTTATTTTTTTGAAAGCAGTAGCTGTGTCACTTATAAAACTTACGTAACTTGGCAGGATTTTATTAATTTCAGCTGCATCAATATCAATATGAATAATTTTAGCATCAGGACAAAATCCTTCAGGAACTCCTGCTGCCCTGTCATCAAAACGACTACCTGCAGCAATCACTAAATCACTTTCGTAGGCTGTTTTTCCTGCAGCGAAAGTTCCGTGCATACCGACCATTCCCAAAAAATTTTCAGCATTTCTAGGAACAACCCCAAGTCCCATTAAACTTGAAATGACAGGAATATCGTAAACTTTTAAGAATTCAAGAATTTGAGCACTGGATTCAAAAGAGTTACAGCCACCGCCTATGTAAAGAACAGGTTTTTTTGCTTTTTTTAAAGCTTCAATAATATTTTTTACAATATCAGAAATTTCTTCATCTTTTGTCTTATTTCGTGATGAATTAGAAATATAATCATCGTAAATTCTTTTAAATGAAGTATCAAAATCAGCAGGAACATCGCATAATTCAGTCTGAACATTTCGTGGTACATCAATTAAAACTGGTCCTGGTCTTCCACTTTCTGCAATTGCAAAAGCTAAGGGAACTGCTGTTAAAAGTTCTTTTGCCGATTTTACCATTATTGAATGTTTAGTAATTGGAAAGGAAAGTCCGAAAGTGTCTGCTTCCTGAAAAGCGTCAGTTCCTATTAAATTTGTATTTACCTGCCCCGTAATTGCTACAAGAGGAATTGAATCGCAGCGTGCATCCGCAACAGCTGTAAGAAGATTCATTGCACCAGGACCGCTTGTTGCCATACAAACAGCAGCTTTTCCAGAAACACGGGCAACTCCCTGAGCCATAAAACCGGCTGCCTGTTCCTGACGAACCAGGACATGTTTAAAATTTGAAACAAAAAGCTCATTGTAAAGAGGCAGAATCATACCACCAGGAAGACCAAAGACGACATCAATTTTGTTCTGTCTTAAAAGATTGATTATAATCTGAGAACCGGTTAATTGTGCCATAAAAGCCTTCCTTAAATGTTGTTGTTTAAAATAAAAAAAGCCGGCGACTATCTACTTTCCCCCAGTTAGGAGTATCATCGACGTAAAGGTGCTTGACTTCCGTGTTCGGAACGGGAACGGGTATTACCACCTCACTATGACCACCAGCAGCTTTATATTATTGATATTCAGGACTTATGTCAATCACTTATGAATATCTAAATTACGTTTATTCCATGTAGAAGGATTAAAAAGTTCAAGTTCTGTAATTTCCTTCCAGCGATACTTTGGAAATGTCGGAGGGAACAATGGTTTTGGAAGCGGCTTTTTGCGGCTATTGTCAGTTTCTATTGTATTTAAGAATCTCTGAGAAATCTGAACGGCTGTTCTATCATTTCCTTCCGGCACTTTGATAAGGTAAGGTTCACCGAATGCAACTATTCCACCGTCTGAGTCATATGAAACAGCCTTTTCAAATTTTGAAGACTTTTGAATATTCCTGATTTTTGTACTTCTTCCAGTTGTGCATTGATAAACATTACTTCCAATTCTTAAATATTTGTCCACAGAAAAAATTTTTTCACCATCAGAGAATGTCGCTTTTGCATAAGAATATTCCATTTCTGAAAGCCAGTAACGGATTTTATAGATTTCACTTTCATTATTTTCAATGAAATAAGATACAACTTCCTTTTTAAAAACCGGTTGTGAAATTGTAATACCGTCTGCAGTTGAAGCAGCCCTGTAAAAGCCGTCCCGATTTTGCAGTGAAACAACAGATTGATTCCTATTTTTAGCAGAATTTTCAGGAAGATTAAAATCTGTAAGGCTTGCACTGTCTTTAATCAAAAAATCAAGGTATATTTTATCGTCAATCACACAAACAGGAATTAAAACAGGAATCTTTTCATATGGATATTTTACAGAAAGTTCATAAACGCCCGCAGTTTTTGACGGATTTTCGCAGATAGTAGTATATTGAATCTGAATGTCTTCTGCCGGAGATTTTGTGGTATTATTACGGTCTCTTGTTTTAATTTGCGCAAAAGAAGCAGGCTCTGCCGCTCTGTCATCATACCACTGATAAAAAACACGCAGTACCAGAGCGAATTCATTCTGATTTGAAAACATCAAAAGTCTGTCACTTCCCTGCCAGATTCCCTGTAAAAGTTCAGGTACATTTTCAGAAAAAACATGCTTTGTAACATCTGGAAGAAAAGCATTTTCATTTCTTACAGAAACAATACCTTCTCCAGACTGCGCGTTCAAAGCATAAAGAAAGCCAAGAGAAAAAAGAAAAGCAAAAATTAATTTTATTTTACTGTTTTTCATCTTCCTGTGTTCCCCGGTATTCCAGCTCTTGAAACAGGCCAGAAACGATATGAAGTAGAACCTAACATTCGGGAACGGTTCACATATTGAGGCTGCATATCAGTGGTATATGTGACACTGTAAGCATCAAAAACTGTAAGTTTTGTATTCCAGCGGTCATAAGAATGTCGCATATCCAGAGAATTAAAACGATTGTCTCCCATCATAAAATAACAGTTTTTCGGAATATAGCGTGCGGAACCGTCATCAGCATTTGCTGGAAAAACCGGCATATTACGTAAATCTAAAAGCATGACATAAGTGTAAAGTTTTTGTGCTTTCTGAAGATTTTCATTCTGGATTGAATCCCGCTGCCATACATCATTCTGAAGACTGGATATGTAAAGTTCAGCATTACGCAGAATCATTTTACCGGCAAGGAGTTTTATCATTAGATTAAGCCTGTAATTTGCTTCTGAATATAAATCCCCATTAAATTCTGGAATTTTTAAAATCCAGTCAGTCATAAATGCTGTAAACCAGTCTGAGCCGTTTTGACTGGACAAAAGAGAAGCCGTAAAATAATTTGAATTTATAAAAAGTGAATAAACTGAAAGCTGTTCATCTGAAAATGAAAGTTTTCCGCTTTTTGTATTAGAAGTGCGCTTCCAGATTGATGCAAAATTATCTGAGATTTTTTTACATTCAGAAGATGTTTCTTTAAGATTAAGATTCCGGCGTTCTTCTTCTACAGAAAGCAAATCAGCGTAATCACTTTCTGTAAGCGGTAAATCACGGATGCCTTTTTTAAGAGACGGTTTTACGGCATTTAAATTCCATGTTGCCCATTTGGAATCAGATTCAACGACCTTAAAATCCGGAGACTTTTTTGTTCGTGCATACAAAATTCCATCCTGCATCATAAGCTGTTCACCTTCAACTCCGCAAACCCGTTTTACAAGAGGATCTGCCTTTTGATTGCCGTTTTCATCAACATTCAAATTTACTTTTGTAAGCGTACACATATACACAAGCTGTGATAAAAATGTC
This sequence comes from Treponema sp., assembly GCF_045657965.1. Lineage (GTDB taxonomy): Bacteria > Spirochaetota > Spirochaetia > Treponematales > Treponemataceae > Treponema_D. The sequence goes on from NZ_JAZOUG010000038.1 coordinate 4,002, forward strand.
CTTACTTCAGATTTTCTGTCAGCAGCATAATGAGGATTCCTGAAAACCACGATATCACCGCGGTTATACTTTTTTATATAAGGTAAGCCGACTTCAGAAAGAGGAAATTTTGGTCCGCTCAATGTTTTAAAAACTACGACTCTGTCTTTGATTAAAAATTCCGGAACCATTGATTCAGATGGAATTTCGTAAAGCTGAACTATAAAAATATTAAGAAGGAGAACCATAAAAACAGCCTGAACCAGCGCATCAATCCAGCTCAAAAGCTCCCTTATTCCGGACTTTAGAAAAGATTTATTAGCAGAATTTTTACGCTCAGCCTTTTTTAATTCGAGATAATTCGACCATTCTTTTGAAATTTTTGAAATATATTTTGGATTCAAATAATGAAGAATAACCAGTGAAAAAATACAGGCAAAAAGCCATAAAATGACAGATATTAAATCCAGTACAAAGGGCGTACCTGAATTACCGGCCCGACGGAATACAAAAGAAACAAGCAGAACATAAGGCAGATACTGCAAAAATTCTCTGGAAACAGCAATAAAAGCCAGATTAGAATCAGAAAAAAGTTTTTTAAGCATAAAGAAAGCCAGAAAAACTGTAAAAATAGTTGATACGGGAAAAGCTATTAAAGAAATATCAGCATTAAAAGAAAAAAGCGATAAAGAAAAGAGTGCAGCAAAAATACAGCAGGCAAAACTAAGTGTTTGAATTTTTTTTATATTCATGAAAATAATTATATCAGATAGAGAAAAAATTGTCATTGTGATATAGTTTTAATATGCGAAAATTAGAAAACAGTCTCAAAGATTTTGATTTTATTCAAAATGAAACAGAACTTTCCCGTGCAGCTGAACTTGCCTTTTCCCGGCTTTCTTTTACATTTTCCCGGGAACATTTAGAAAATCTTATTAAAGCAGCTCTTTCACCCGAAGCCAGTGAAAATGACCGTTATGTTCTATCTTGTATGCTAAAAAATGCTGAAGTTGCTTCAAAAGGCATTTACCCTATCTGCCAGGATACTGGAATTGCAAACATTTTCGGCTGGAAAAAAGGAAATTTTAATTTACGAAATGCATATTCAGAAATAACTGAAGGTGTTAAAAAAGTCTACAACGAAAGAAAATTACGTTTTTCGACCACAGTCCCAGAATCATTTTATGAAGAAAAAGATCCAAAAAACAATCTTCCTGCCCAAATATCAATTTTTGATGAAGGCTGCTCTTTAGCACCTGAACCTTCATTTGTAAAAGATGCGCCAGAAGATTCTGTAAGTTTTGTATTCTGTGCAAAAGGCGGAGGTTCTTCAAACAAAACAACTTTTATTCAGGGAACAAAGGCCTTTCTTACCAAAGAAAAATTTTCTGCCCTCATGAAAAACGAGCTTGAACATTTTGGAACAAGTGCCTGTCCTCCATACACAATAGCAATTGTTGCCGGCGGTTTGAGCCCTGAACAAAATCTTTTAACACTAAAACTTGCTTCTATGGGCGCTTATGATTCAATGACTTATGAACCAAATGATCAGGGGTTTCGTGATAAAGAACTTGAAGAGCTGACTATGAAAATTGCTTCTGAATGCGGATATGGAGCCCAGTTTGGGGGAAGTAAATTTGCCCTTAGTGCAGTTGTTATCCGTCTTCCCCGTCATGGAGCAAGCTGCCCTGTTTCATTTGGAGTTTCATGCTCAGCACACAGAAATTTACGGGCTGTTTTAACAAAAGAAGGACTCTATTTAGAAAAAACAGTCTCAAATCCAGCTGACCTGAAAGGATTTGAAACAGCCTGTTCTCAGCACAGTACAAAACAGGATTCAGAAATCTGTATCGAAAGCACCGGTGATATGTCTGCCATTCTTGATTCCCTTTCAGAATCAAAACCAGGACAGCGAGTCATATTAAACGGGAAAATTCTAGTTGCCCGCGATGCTGCCCACGCACGCTGGCAAAAACTGATTGATGAGGGAAAACCACTTCCAGAATACTGCACGAAATATCCTGTCTGCTATGCTGGTCCTGCCAGAACTCCTGAAGGAAAAATAATCGGAAGTTTTGGACCGACAACCGCAGGAAGAATGGATTCTTACGCAGAAACATTAATGAGCCGTAAAGCAGCACTTGTAACCCTTGCAAAAGGCAACAGAAGCAAAACATGGACTGAATCCTGCAAAAAATACGGAGCTTTTTATTTAGGAACTCCCGGCGGAATTGCAGCATTAATTGCAAGTCAATACATAACAGATCAGAAGATTTTAGATTATGAAGATCTTGGAATGGAAGCAGTACGTCTTGTAGAAGTTAAAAACCTTCCATGTTTTATAATTACTAATAAAAACGGAGAAGATTTTTATGAACGAAATTTTTAATAGACAGGCTGCACTGGATCTTGTAGATAATGACGAAGAGCTTCTTCAAATTTTAATTGATTCATTTCTTGAAGAAAACAAATTTGAAAAATCGGTACTTGAAAACCTGATTCGAGAAGAAAAATTGAGCGAAGCGGCAAGCTATGTTCACGCCACAAAAGGTGCAGCACGACAGCTTTGCATGGAAAAATTAAAAAACTCCGGTCAGGAACTTGAAGATGTGCTTCGCGGCAAAAAAACAGGAGAAATTCTGTCTCTCGTCAATGAAATGTGGGATGATTATACCGAAACACTTTCTGTTTTAAAATCCTGAATTAAAAAAGCTTTGCAGAAATTTTGAAAAATCTGCTCAGAAAGTTCTTCTAAGGGAATTTTTCGAAGTTCACAGACTTTTTCATAAACGCGCTTAATTTCATGTGGAAAGGTTTCTGATTCTCCTTTTAAAGTCTGATATGGTGCATCTGTTTCTAACAGAAGACATTCAGCAGGAAGATTAGAAACACAGTCAAGTGCACTTTTTTTGCCATTTAAGAGAGGCTTTCCAAAAGAAAAAAAGGTATTGACTCCGTGAGCTTTAAGCGACACAGCCTCATGTAGTGTACCAGGAAAAGAATGAAAAATAACGGCAGGAAGTTTTTTAAGCTCTTTTGTATAGGAAAAAATTTTTTCGATTGATTTTCTAAGATGAAGCACAAGCGGAATATTATAACAAAGTGCAAGATTTAACTGCGCATCAAAGACTTTTTCCTGCTCTAATGCCGTAGATTTATATTCCTGTGTAAAAAAATCAAACCCACACTCTCCGATTGCTGTGATTTGTTTTGATTTTAAGAGATTTTCAATTAGCACAAGTTCAGAATTAAATTGATTTTCCATGAAGGAAGCATTTACAGCCTGCGGATGAATTCCATAAGAAGCAAATGAACTAGCGATTGAAGGAGTATCGAAAAACGTTGCCGAAGGCATGGAACGCCCTAAAAATAAAAAGTCTTTCAGATTATGACATGAAGAAACACAGAAATATTTTTCATTAACAGCAAATTTTGGAATTTGAGAATGTGAAAGATGAATATGAGAATCACAAAAAATCATTTTTCTTAAAAAAAAGCTAAAATCTATTTTAATTATACCGAAAATATAAATGTATTGGGAAGAACAGCTTTATATTTCTTTACTTACAAGGTTCTTCTAACTAAAAAAGTTTATCCAGTTTTGGATTTTAGGGAGAATAACTATGGGAACTTATACACTTAAAAGTATCGGAAGCAATTCAGATTACATGACAGTTGTGCGCGAAATGGATGACGGCTATGTCGTTCGCATTGTACGCGACAAAGACGGTTACGATGATGTAACAACCGACTACATCAGCAAAGCCCTTTTTGAAAGCTGTGTACGCACGGGATATCTTACAAAAGTTGCAGAAGTTGAA
>NZ_JAZOUG010000039.1:0-11920 GCF_045657965.1 Treponema sp.
TCCTTTCCTTCAGAATTAACAAGTATCAGTTTTTTTACAGGCAGTTTTGATTTTGAAGAACATGAGGAAGAAACAAGAATAAGAAAAATAAATAAAAATAAAAAAGATACTTTTTTCATACTACAGCGAATCAAGGAATTCATCACGGGCATTTTCCGCGGTTGTTTTTTGAACATTTGACGAATCTTTTTTGCTGTCAAAAACTTTTGCATCAACATATTTTAAAGTCAAAGGTTTTTCAAGGGACATAATAACGTTTCCGTCTTTCCAGACAGATTTTTTGGGTGAAAGTTCATCAGGATTGCCGTATTTCTCACATAATTTTGAAAAAATGGAATAATGGTCAATTTTACTGCGGTCAAGATTTAATGTGATTATGTAAAGTTTTTCATCTGCAAACTGAAACCAGCACCGCTCCAAAAAAGAATAACCTGACTGAGTAGCGTCCGTTTCGATTATAAACTGACCGTCGGAAGGAGAAAGAGAAACATCCCTGTCTCCCCGATAACCAAACTGATGATCTTTTTTAAGGGCTTCTTTTAATGAATCTACAGACATACCCAGTTTTGCAGCTGAATATCCGTTTGGAAGTGAAAAAGCAAGAAAATTTATAAAAAAAACTGCGGCAAAGGAAATTATATTTCTCATAATTTATAAAGTTCCGTTTGCTTTTGCTACCTGCTTCCGGTAAAAAGCAGCCTGTTTAAGAAGTTCGAGGCAGTCCGGTATAAAGATTTTACCTTTTTCGAGCTTAATAAGCGGGCTGTGTGTAAAATCATATATAGCACGGGCCTGTTCATCTTTTGTAAAACCGCACATTGTTGCGAGATCTTCTACAGTAAGATTTGTCTGATACTGAGTATTTTTTGAGATTACAATACGGTTTTTTTCTACCTGAAGGGCAAGCATATCTGTCATTTTTGCAAGATGATTTCCCGAAAGCAGTGTATTTGCAAGCTGACGGTGCATTGACCACAGGCGTTCTGCAAGGGTATTTGTTAACCGTGCAATCAACTGCGGCTGACTTGAAACCATCTGCTCAAAGTTTGATTTGTTGATTGTCATAAGCATGCAGTCTTCTTTTGCAATTGCAGAAGCAGAACGAGGTTTGTTTTCCAGCAAGGCCATTTCCCCGAACATATCACCCTTTTTAAGAACAGCAAGTGTAACTTCGGTGCCGTCAACAATTTTAGAAATTTTTACTGAGCCAGACTGAATTACAAACATATCAGCACCAGACTGTGACTCAGAGAAAATCATTGTATTAGCAGGATAACTTCGCAGCATATCCTGACTCGGTTCGATGTAAACAGCGTGTGTTCTTTTTTGTAAAACAGCAATTCGTTTGAGGGCTTTTTGTGCTAAAGGTCCATCCTTCTGAACTTTTAAATACTGATAATAAGCAAAAAAAGCTATATCAAACTGCTGCTGTCCGTCAAAATATTCTGCAACATTAAACATCTGTACAAAATTTTCTGAAGGAGCATTAGAAAGGGTCTGCTGCATAAGAGTTTCATTGAGAAGACGCATTCGCTGGGCAAATGTGCGGATAATCTTCATTGCAACAGGAGTATTTTTTTCGATTAATTCAATGTATTGATCGCGGCGTACAACAATACAGACAACGTCAGACATTGCAACGCAGGTTTCCATTTGAGGATGCTGCGACATACAGGCGATAACTCCGATGAAGTCACCCGGCCCCAGCACAGTTGGCTGACTTTTAGAAGTGGCAGAAGAAAGTTTTACATGACCGCTCTGGATAATGTAAAAAAGTTCAAAATCTTCTTTTCCTTCAACAAGAATATAATTATCTTTTCTAAAGTTTACAAATGATAACTGCAGCACTTTTAACTTCCGCCCTGAAAATCGCTTTTTAAAAATTATAACGCATAATCTAAAAGATGTCTTTACTTATTTTTCGACAAAAATAATTTCATTTTCAAGAAGAATTTCTTTTTTCTCAAGGACAATCTTTTTAATTTTTTCAACTAAATTTTTAATATCTTCTGCAGAAGCTTTTCTTTCAGGATTAATAATAAAATTCCCGTGCCATGGTGCAATTTGAGCACCTCCTGAAGACAAGCCTTTTAATCCGCATTCATCAATTAATTTTCCGGCAATTATTCCTTTATCTGCATCATTTTTAAAAACAGATCCGGCACTGGGTGAACGAAAATGTCCTTTTTCTTTTCTAAAAGCAAGGCATTTTTCTGAAAATGCTGAATCAAAACCGTTATGAATACAAAAAACAGCCGAAAGAATAATTTTTAACTGTGATATCTGATGATAATCTGAACACTGAAACGGCGATTTTTTATATCCCCAGTCAGAAGATTTTTTTTCATAGATGTGAAGCTGCATATCCTGCATATCAAAATACTCAGCAGAAACGAGATTGTCACAGGCGCTGAGATTAAAACATGTTGCATTCATGTATAAAGCACCGCCGCAGGTTCCGCTTAGCCCCGTAAAAGCTTCAAAACCGCCATAATTATGGTTTTTGCAGAAGGAAATTACAGAACCCCATGAAGCTCCGCATTCGATTTTTATTCTTTCAGAAGAATCAGAAGAAATTTTATTTATTTTTCTGGTAGATATTACAGTATCAAGTCCGTAACTGCTTATGATTACATTAGAACCGCCTCCAAGAATAAAAAAAGGCATTTTATTTTCTGTTAAGGTTTTTACAGCAAAAACAAGGCTTTCTGTATCTTCCGGTTCTAAAAACAAACCGGCTTTTCCGCCGACATTCATAGTTGTGTGAATGGAAAGAGATTCATTTTCCTTTATGCTTCCAGAAAATGACTTATTGTGAGTAAAAATCTTAAACGGTTCTGTATTATCTTTCATTTTTTTATGGCTGACCTTTAAAATCACATTCCTTTGCTTATCAGTGTATCAAGTACCGTAATAAATAAACCGGCCTTTTCATATGTTCTGTCAGCCACAAGAGGTACTGTTTCAAGGGTAGCATCTCCGAGCTTATATTGAATCTGACCGTATTGCTTTCCGGCCTGTACTTCTCCATAAAGAAATTTTGGAATATTCACTGTAATTTTGACATTTTTGGCATCATCTAAGGCTGTTTCTCCAATGATATGAGGTACTGTAATTGTATTTTTCCAGGCAGGAATAAGATTTACGAATTTTCCGTTAGTTTTTTTAGAAGCAAGAGATGCAACACTAAACGAAGAAGGAAGTTCTGCTTCAGGATTATAATCGGCAAAACTCTGGAAAGCCCACTCCATCATTTCAGTTCCATCATGAACACGGCCTGCATTTCCCTGCTTTGTTCCCGTTCCGCTTCCTTTCATTGTAACTGAGATAAATCTTACTCCGTTACGTTTAGCGGTAAGGGCAAGATTATAACGGCTTTCATAAATAAAACCGGTCTTAATTCCATCACAGCCTTCCAGAACACCTAAAAGAGGATTTGTATTTTTCTGATAAACTGCTTTCTGGTCACCGGATTTTTTTTGCCAGGACGGAAGGTTTTTTTCAAGAGGATATTTTATACTTGGTGCTGAATGAAACTCTTCAACAGCCTGCGGGAATTTTGATATATATTCCCTGCAGAAAGCTGCAAGTTCACGGGAAGTTGTCAAATTATTCTCATCGTAGCCGCTTGGTTCAACAAAATGTGTTTTATTAAGACCAAGGACTCTGCATTCTTCATTCATCCGCTCAACAAAAGCCTGTGTACTTCCGGAAATGTAATCTGCAACAGCCAATGCTGCATCGTTTCCTGAAGCTACGGCTAATCCCTTTAATAACTCACGCAAAGTCACTATCTGCCCCTGCCCTAAAAACATAAGTGAAGCATCAGAAGGAAGATTAACAGCCCAGCTTCGTTCAGGCAGAGTAACGACATCATCAAGTGAAATCTTTCCGGCAGCTACATCCTTAAAAACAATATACATAACAAATAATTTTGCAATTGAAGCAGGCGGTATTACTTCATCAGCATTTTTTTCAAAAAGAACGCAGCCGTTTGAAGCATCAATCAAAATTGCAGAACCAGCCCACACATCAAGATTTGCTTTTGTAACAGCATAAGGAAGTTCATGTAAGATTGAAGTACGCTGCTCTGAATAAAGAGAATCCAGCATGGAAGCAAGTTCATCTGACTGCTGGGGTGAAAGCGGCTTTATATTCTGCGGATTTTTAAAATCTGCCGAATAGGAAAGTAAAGAAATAAAAAGGACAGCAAGTACAAGCAGAGAAACGCAGAAAAGAATAAAATGTTTTGAAAAAGCAGAAAGCTTTTTTTGTTCATCTGAAGAAGGTTTATTAATAAAGTCTTCAGTTACATCGTAGTTTTCCATAAATGAAAGTATAGCAAAAACAGGCTTTTTTCAAAAGCATAAAAATGATAAAGTAAAAGCTGTGAAAAAATTTCTATTTTATGAAAAAAAAGAAAATTCTAATAAATTTCTCTACCTGATAATCTGTATCGGGCTTTTAGCCGGTCTTTTAATTAAATTATTCATCTTTGAAATTCTTACAGTTTCAGGCGATTCCATGACTCCCGCAATAAATAACGGAGAACATATTTTTGTAAACAAATTAAAATACGGACTGGTAAAACCTTATGGAGAAACCCTTCTTGTCCAGTGGAATAAACCAAAACGTGGAGATATTGTCATTTACCTGTATAATAACAAAATAGTCGTAAAAAGATGTTTGGCAATTAGCGGAGATTTGCTGGAATATTCCACTGATAATGACTATAATTATTTTCTGATGACCGGAAATCAAACAATAACTCTTTCGGAAAATCAGTATCTGAATCTAAAAGATTCCAGTGCTGTTCCAGAAGGTTATATTCTTGCCGTCGGAGATAATTATTCTGTTTCGGTAGACTCACGGACTTACGGTTTTGTGCCGGAACGAAATATTTTGGGAAAAGTTTTATGCAAATGAATAATCACATAAAAAAAGCTCCATTAATTTTTTTGATTATTGCCGCAATACTCTTTTCAGGCTATGTGATTATTGAATACGGAATTTTCGCCTTTACAGAACCGTCAGCATCATTTATTGAAAAATCCGAAATTCAGCGCGGCTCCATACTGGACAGAAACGGAAAAGCACTGGCGGTTCCGACAAGTTTTTATGATTTCGGCGTTTCCCCTCAGACAATTAAAAATAAATCGTTATTTTCAAAAATTATTTCTCCAATAATTAATGAATCAGACGCTTCAATTCTTGCAACACTTGAAAAATCAGAAAATGCAGCTTTTATTTACCTTAAGAAAAAAATTGATGCCGACACTTATGAAGAACTGCGTAAAGTGTGTGCTCACAATGGATTTTCTGCTGCTGTAAAATTTGACAAACTTTCAGGGCGTGTATATCCGGAAAACGAACTGGCTTCTCAACTGATTGGTTTTGTCGGCTACAAAGGTCAGGGCCTGGCCGGCATTGAATATTCCATGGAGTCAACACTTTTTCCGCCTCAGAAAGATGATGAAATTCCTGTACAGGGGAAAACAATATATCTGACAATCGATGCAAATTTACAGTCAAATCTTGAAAAAATTGCAAACGAAGCAATGATAACAACACAGGCAGAATCTATGATGCTGATTGCCGCAGAAGCAAAAACCGGCGAAATTCTTTCCTACATCAGTCTTCCATCTGCAAATCTGAATGATTTTTCAAGTGCTTCAAAAACCGAATTAAAAAGCAAACCGGCAACAGACAGTTATGAACCGGGTTCCGTTTTTAAAATTTTCTCCGTTGCGGCTTTTTTAGACACTAATTCAATTACTGCAAAAGATATTTTTCTTTGCGATGGAATTTATGAAAAACGGGTTCAGTCCGGAGAAAGAATCAGAATCACATGTCTTGATCACCATGGCTGGGAAACAGCCCGTGAAGCACTCAAATTTTCCTGTAACGATGCTCTTGCTCAAATGAGTGAAAAAATTGATTCTGAACCTTTTCTGTTAAAACTACATGCACTGGGATTTGGGGAAAAGCCGGGAACCGAACTCTCTGGCGAAACAGCCGGCTTAGTCAGAAATCCAAATGACAGATTCTGGTCTGCACGATCTAAACCTACAATTGCTATCGGGCAGGAAATTACCGTAAGCGCACTGCAAATGGTTCAGGCCGCAACAGCAATTGCAAATGGCGGTGTACCTGTTCAGCTCACATTTGTAAGCAAAGTTACTGATTATGAAGGTCATGAAGAATTTATTCATAAACCTGTATTAAAAGACAGAGTTTTCAAAAAAAATACAACTGACTATATTCTTGACTGCATGGAAACAGTTGCGACAAGCGGTACAGGTACAAGGGGTAAAATCAAAGGTATTTCGATGGGTATCAAAACAGGAACTGCTCAAATGGCAGACCCTGCAACAGGTGCCTACTCAAAAACCGACTATGTATCTAACTGTATGGCAATTTTTCCAATTGAAAACCCAGAGATAATTCTCTACATTGTTATCGAAAAAGCAAAAGGTGAACAATACGCAGGAAGAATTGTAGCCCCTGTTATCGGAAAAGCAGCAGATACAATCGTTGATCATTTAGGTATGAGCCGCGAAAATGCTTCAAGTCTTGCTCACTCCGGTTTAGTTTCAATTTCCGGGCCTAAACCTATAATTCTTGAAGAAACAGTTCCTGATTTTACAGGGGTTTCAAAAAGACAGCTTTTACCACTTCTTGAATATCAGAATATCCGCATAAAAATTAACGGCGATGGTTATGTTCAGTCACAAAACCCGCCTGCCGGCACACCGCTTTCGGAGAATATGGAAATTGAACTCTATCTGGAATAAAAATTTAATTTCCTTTATTGCTCGCTTTCCTGAACTGGCAAAAATGTTCTCATTAGAAAAAGAAAGTGATATTCCTGAAGGGCTTCCGCCGGATTTTCTTGCTCCACTTGAAATATTACTTTCAAAGCAGGGTGCTGTAACGGCAAAAGACGGCGGAAAATTTCTGCACTCATTTTATAATCCGCTTAGAGAAGCAGAACAGGCAGCCGTTTCTGCAAAGAACTCCTTAAAAGATACAGAATGTCACGGCTGTGCTTTTTTTTCAGCCGGTCTTGGATACACTGCCATTTCTTATGCAAAGCATTACCCTGAAGATACAATCATAATAATCGAAAGTGACCCGAGATATTTTTTTACCGCTCTTTCTCTTGTTGACTGGAGTGATATTTTTTCACATAAAAGCTGCATCATAGCGCTAGGAGCAGGGATTGATTTTGTTATACCGCTTATTGAAAATACAAGCGGATTAAAACACACTGCCATTTCAGAAAATTTAGCACAGTCCGCACATTCTGCAGATTATTATTCCGCTCTTCATCTGCTAATTGAACGGAATAAACGCAAAATCGAACTAAATGAATCCACTCTCGAAAAATTCTCAAAGCTCTGGATAAGAAATTCATGCAGGAATCTTCACTATCTTTCAGAATTAGACGGTATTTCTGTTTTTAAAGATAAATGCCCGGCTGACGTTCCCTGTGTAGTACTGGCAGCAGGTCCTACACTGCAGGAAGTTTTACCATACCTTGATAAAATTAAAAAACACGCCGTTTTAATTTGTGTTGACACTGCTTTGAGAGCAGTTTTAAAGACAAAAGTTGAACCAGATTTCATCGTTTTAACAGACCCGCAGTATTATGCATATCGTCACATTGCCGGACTTTCTTCCCCTTCAAGTATACTGATTACCGAAAGTGCCGCTTATCCGGCAGTTTTCAGGTTTAACTGCAGAAAAATAATTTTAATTTCTTCACTTTTTCCAATCGGAAAATACATTGAGTCCATAACAGGCAGCAAAGGAGAATTAGTCGCCGGAGGTTCAGTTTCAACGACTGCATGGGAAACAGCCCGCTTTATCGGAGCAAAAAAGATTTTCTGTGCAGGCCTTGATTTAGGATTTCCTGAATTCCAGACACATATAAAAGGCTCATCATTTGAAGAAAATATCCATACATTTTCAAACAGATTAAATACAGCGGAAGTTTTGGGGTCAAAAATTCTATTTGGAGCAGATATACAGCAGGCAGAAGCATATGACGGTACAAAAATCTTAACTGATACAAAAATGAAAATGTTTGCCTGGTGGTTTGAAAGCAAACAGGAAGAATATAAAAATTCGGTGAAATCTTACTCACTTTCATCAAAATCACTAAGAATCCCTGGCTTCGAAACAAAAACACTTCAGGAATTTCTTGAGCAGTGTGAAAAATCTAAAATTAAAGAGCATTTTCTTAAAGAAACAAAAAAACATTCACAAAATTCTGTTTCAAAAGATTATTATCAGGCTGTAGAAAATCTCAAAGCTGGACTAAAACAGCTTGATAAAATTATAAAAAGTGGAATTGAAACAGCTGAAAATGGACTAAAATCTCAAACCCCGCAAAAATCTCTTTTCGAATTAAAAAATATTGATTTTCAGATAAAAAATTCTGAGTTTTCAGAAATTCTCTCGCTTGTTTATCCAACAGAAAAAATTCTTAACAGATTACTCAAAACTCTTCCCCCAGTCACGGATGAAATAAAATCATCACTTTTGAAGTCCCGAACAGTTTATCAGGAATTAGCAGACGGTATAAAATTTTACCAGAAATATTTATAAAAAACTTTCTGATAACCTTCAGATTTTCCTAAAGTCTTACAGAAATTGTTCCGAAATTAATAATGTACCGTGCAGTACAGGATGTGCCTTTTTTTCAGGCAGAACATCCAGACACCCTGTATTGTTCAAATGAACTCGTCTTGTAGCTGTGAAATGCAGGCCGGGTAACATTTTTCGGTCTCCATGATTTTGAAAGACAAAGAGCGTGTAAGGCTTTTTGTCTTTTTTTATTTCATTTTGCCATTCTTTAAAGATTTTCAGAATTTGTGCCGATAATATGAATGGAGATTTCATAATGGTTTCTTTTCAAGTATCAGAATTAAATGAGGGTAAACGCTTCTCAAGCCGGGTTGTTCTCGATAAGCAATTTGTAGTTCTTGACAGTAATATTCCATTTTCCCGTCAGCTCCAGAACCGTCTCATCGAATGGGGATTCAAAGAAGTTTTCAGCGATGGAGAAGCAAAAATTGAAGAACCAGTTCAGACCAGGCAGAATTTTGAGTCTGTTGATTTAGATTTAGATGAACTAAATAATGAATTTGGCTCAAAATCTTCTGAACTTAATTCATCATTAAAAACAGTAATTGAAAAAGCAAATTCCAATATAAAAAATTTTCCAAACAAAGACAGAATGGAAGATGTAACTGAAGTTTATAATGAATTTATAAAATATACTCAGGCTGTCTTTACAAGATATGTAACTCATACCGAATTAAAACAAAATGAACTCTCTGATTCTATAAGATTATTAATTGAGTTTATACGCGCAAATAAAAAATTTATACTCAGAATTCAGCCGTCAGAAACCAGCCGGACCGACAAAAATTTTCTGATAAGTCACTGCTTACGTACAACTATATATTCAATAATAATTGCATTGCAAATCAATATGCCGGTTCCTAAAATTATTGAACTTGGAATTGCAGCACTGATTCATGAAATCGGTCAGATAAAACTTCCCCCACAGTTATACCTGACAGACAGACCTCTTCTGCCACAGGCAAGAAATTTGCTTGCAACCCACACAGTTTTAGGATTTAACATTTTAAAAGAAAGCAACTTTCCTCTTTCAATTCAGCTTGGTGTACTTGAACATCATGAAAGAGAAAACGGACAGGGCTATCCAAGAAAACTTACGGGAAACAAAATTTCTGCATACGGAAAGATTCTTTCAGTAGCCTGCAGTTATGAAGCAATTACAGCTCCACGACAGTATAAAGAAGCAAGAACAACATTCGAAGCAACACTAGAAATGCTTAAAAATGAAAATAAACAGTACGATGATACTGTGATTAAAGCTCTGGTTTCTGCTGTCTCATTATTTCCTATAGGAAGCTATGTCTATCTGGCAAATGGAAAGGTTGCACAGGTAACAGAAAGCAATCCAAATGATCCAAGGCTTCCAATTGTCGAACTTATAACCGAAAAAAATGAACTTGGAAAACCAAAAGTAATAATGACAGATACAGAAAAATACAGAATTGCCAGAGTTCTTAATAAAGAAGAACTGAAAGGTTTACTGGCTTATTTAAAATAATTTCTGTTAATTAAAGAAAGCTCTGATTCGTTCCGCTTCAGTACGGAATTCTTCATCCAGCCGGGGTGGATTTTTTGTAAAGTACAGAATCTGCTGCAGTTCATCCAGATTTCTGGCTCCCCACAACGGCACTACATTTTCAAAAGGTAAAAAATAGCCAAGCGCAAGCGGTAGATTTGTGAGAACGCCACCGCACAAGGGGCGCATCGCAATAAAACCAATGTCCTTTTCATAAAAGCGGCGGGTAAGATTTTCAATTTCATTTGTACAGAGCATGTTGAAAGGAAACTGTATCGTCTCCCAGCCTGCATCAGAATACAAAACACGCTCTGCTATATCAGCTGATTCACTAACTATGCCAAAATGCCTGATTACGCCCGAAGATTTCAATTCAATCAGCTTTTCAAGGATTTCACTTCCGTCATTGATTTTTGGAAGCACTTCCGGATTTTCCAGCTGATATAAATCAATATAACTTGTTCCCAGCGTCCGGAGACTTACATCCACATCAATTGCAAGTTCTCCACCATTTCGTGGAGAACTTTTTGTGGCGATAATTACATTCTCACGCACATCAGAAATTGCTGAACCAAGACGGCGTTCACTTTCAGGAGCACGGGTTGAAGTGTCAAAAAAGTTTACACCATCTTCGTAAGCCATACGAACCATCTGAAATGCCTCATCGGGGTCACTAATTTTTTCGAGTGCCTGGGCACCAAAAGCCGTGCGAGAGACGAGAAGATTAGATTTACCCAATGCTACATATTCCATTATCGTTCTACAGGTTTGTAGTTTTTAATGGCAGCCGTGAGGAATGCGTGAAGGTCTTCGATTTTTACGCGCTCCTGGGCCATGCTGTCGCGGAATCGGACTGTAACTGTGCCGAAGTTATTGTTTACTGAACCGTCATCGTTCTTTTCGTTGATTGTATCGTAATCAACAGTAACGCAGAACGGAGTTCCGACTTCATCCTGACGGCGGTAGCGTTTTCCGACAGTGCCGCTCAAATCATAGTCAGTTACGAAATCTTCTTTGAGGGCATGCTGGATTTCCTTTGCTTTTTCTGCAAGTCCGTCTTTTTTCATCAAAGGAAGAACTGCAACTGTGATTGGAGCTAATTTCGGATGAAGATGCAAAACTGTGCGGTAATCATCTTTTCCGTCTTTTCCGACATTTTCTTCTTCGTAAGCTTCACAGAGGAACATGAGGAAGTTGCGGTTAAGACCTGCAGAAGTTTCGATTACGTAAGGAATGAACTTTTTGTTTCCGTCTTCCTGATCGATGTAGCTCATGTCCTTTTTAGAATATTCCTGATGCTGGCTCAAATCGAAGTCAGTACGGCTGTGGATACCCTCAACCTCTTCAAAGCCAATCGGGAAGTTGTATGTTACGTCGTAAGCGTCTTTTGCGTAGTGAGCAAGCTTGTCGTGGTGATGCCACTTTAAGTTCTTTTCAGAAATACCGTATTTGAGATAGAAATTCCAGCGGTCTTTTCTCCAGCGCTCGAAGGTTTCGTCTTCAGTGCCCGGTTTACAGAAATATTCCATTTCCATCTGCTCAAATTCGCAGGTACGGAAAATGAAGTTCTTGAAGATGATTTCGTTTCGGAATGATTTACCGACCTGAGCAACACCGAATGGAACCTTCATGCGGTTTGACTGAACAATGCTCTTGAAGTCAGTGAAAATACCCTGACAGGTTTCCGGGCGCAGGTAGATGAGGTGGCTTTCGTCTGCGATTGGTCCCTGATATGTTTTGAACATAAGGTTG
>NZ_JAZOUG010000040.1:0-8527 GCF_045657965.1 Treponema sp.
ATTCAAGATTAAGCAATGGAGCTGACATAAAAAGTCGGCTCCATTTTTTTTGTTTTGGAGGCATCTATGGCTTGTTTTTTAGTTCCTCTTACCGAAGGAATTATTCTTAGTGCGGCAAAAAAAATTGCGTTCAAAAAGAATGCTGACTCCGTAATCAAGGCAAAACTCGGACATCTTGAGAATATGCTTTACGGCGGAAGTTTTCTTCTTGCAATAGAGCATATATACCATGGTGAGGTGGTTCTTTATCCGCCTTTTCTTACGGCAATGAAAAATCCGGAAGATATTCCTGAAATGCTTCATGAAATGGCAACGGTCGGTTTTTCGATGGCTCTTGTCGTTACGGCGGTCTGGGCTGTGGGCGAACTAATTTCACAGTTTATAAGCAGAAAAAGCAAAAATATTAATCTGTCAGGGGCTTTCTGATGTGTTTGGTAATTACGATTTGCGCGGCTGTCGGATTCACAACTGCATTCGTTCTGAATAAAAAGAGCGGAAAAAATACAAAAAGCATCTTCATGGCAATGCTCATGTTCTGGGCAGCCGGTTTGATGTGGAGCATGGATGGAATCGCTTCAGTTCTTGAAGGGGAAGGATTTTTTGATCTGAGTGTAGAAGATACAATTCTTGGAGCAATAATCCTTATAAGCGGAATTCTTGTTTTTGCGGCACATTCTTTGCTTCAAAAAAGGAAGTTTGTGAGATAAAAATCAAAATAAAAAAAATAAGACAAAGGCGTCTGTTTTCTTATGCTGGCAAAGAAAACGGACGCCTTTTTTTATAAAAAAATAATTTCCTATGGAGGACAAAATTATGAAAAAGACAATTAGTGGAATCATCGGTACAGTTTTAGCGGCAGGTGCTGTTTTGTGTGCTACAGTCACACTTTCTTCATGTAATAAAAAGGAAGACTCAAAAACTGTCAAAGTCGGAATCCTTCATTCTCTGAGCGGAACCATGGCAATTTCAGAAACTTCTGTCCGTGATGCAGAACTTCTTGCAATAAGTGAAATCAATGCAAAGGGCGGTGTTCTCGGAAAAATGATTGAAGTCGTTCAGGAAGACGGAGCCAGTGAACCGCAGATTTTTGCTGAGCGGGCAAGGAAATTGATTCAAAGCGACAAGGTTGCGACAATCTTTGGCTGCTGGACAAGTGCTTCCCGAAAGGCTGTAAAGCCGGTTGTTGAAGAAACAGGGGCTCTTCTCTGGTATCCTGTTCAGTACGAGGGTATGGAAGCAAGTCCTAACATCATGTACATGGGGGCGGCTCCAAACCAGCAGGCAGTTCCTGCGGTCGATTTCTGTGCAGAAAAATTCGGAAAGAACATCTTCCTCGTTGGAAGCGACTATGTTTTCCCGCGCACGGCAAACAAAATCATCAAGGCTCAGCTTGCTCACATTGGCGGAACAGCTGTCGGTGAAGAATACACTCCGATGGGACACACGGATTACGCAACAATCGTTTCAAAAATCAAGGCGGCAAGACCTGACTGCATCATCAACACCCTCAACGGGGATTCAAATGTTGCATTTTTCAAGCAGCTTACTGATGCCGGTATTAAGGCAGACTCAATTCCTGTAATGAGTTTCTCAATCGCGGAAGAAGAAGTCGGCGGTGTCGGAATCGAAAACCTTAAAGGACACTATGTTGCATGGAACTACTATCAGACTACAAAAACTCCGCAGAACGACGCATTCGTTGCCGCTTATAAAAAGGCTTACGGTGAAAAGCGCGTGACAGACGACCCGATTGAAGCAGGTTACATCGGAGTTTACCTGTGGGCAATGGCGGCTGAAAAGGCAGGTTCATTCGATGTAGAAAAAGTTAAGGCCGCTGCAAAGGGAATCAGTTTCGACGCTCCTGAAGGAAAAGTCACTCTCGACGGAGACAACCAGCACATCTTTAAGCCAGTCCGAATCGGAAAGATTAATGAAACCGGTTTGATTGATGAAGTCTGGGCAACAAGCGGTGCTGTAAAGCCTGATCCATATCTTTCAACTTACGACTGGGCAAAAGGGCTGTAGTAAATTGAAAATTGAAAATTAAAGGGGCGCATCCGCCGCTACTACGCTACGCTTCGTGGTACGGCGGTCGGGCTTTGTGCGAGCACCATCGTTGTTGTGCTCGTTTGGATTCCGCTATCGCTTCATTGCTACGCAATGCTTCGCGCCACTTCAATCCCTTGCGCATCTGCGTAATCTGTGGTTTAAACTTATGGAAACAATTTTTACGATTTTATTTAACGGAATAAGTCTCAGTTCAATTCTTCTCCTGGCGGCAATCGGGCTTTCGGTTACTTTTGGACTGATGCGCGTCATCAATATGGCTCACGGTGAGTTCATAATGATTGGGTCGTACACTACATTCCTTGTTCAGAATTTTTTCATTGATTTTATACCGAAGCCCGCTTTTGATTTGTATTATCCGGTTGCAATACTATTTTCCTTTCTGGTTTCAGCACTTTTTGGCTGCATTCTTGAACGGCTTGTAATAAAACGGCTTTACGGCCGTGAAATCGACTCGCTTCTTGCAACCTGGGGCGTAAGTCTTTTCCTTCAGCAGCTTGCACGCTCAATTTTTGGAGCTCCGAATGTGAATGTCAGTTCGCCATCTGTCCTTAACGGAAATATTGAAGTTTTTGGAGTGGCTATGACATATAAAAGACTTTTCATAATTCTGCTTGTGATTTTCTGTCTGGTCTTTATGTACATTCTTATGTACAAAACTTCCTATGGAAAAAAAGTGCGTGCGACCATGCAGAACCGTGCGATGGCTCAGTGCCTCGGAATCAAAACCAACCGCATCGACACTTTCACCTTTGCAGTCGGCTCGGGTCTTGCAGGTGTTGCCGGCTGTGCCCTGTGCTTGCTTGGCTCGGTCGGCCCTTCCCTCGGTCAGAATTACATCATCGACACTTTCATGGTCGTAGTTCTTGGTGGTGTCGGAAAACTTTCCGGTGCGATTGCCGGAGCCCTTTTAATCGGAATGAGCAATGCCGCAATTCAGTTCGGAACTTCGGCGAACATTGCAAAGGCAATTGTTCTGATTCTCGTAATTCTGTTCCTTCAGAAAAAGCCGCAGGGATTGTTCACGATTCATTCGCGGGCTTTGGACGAGTAAGGAGGAACTATGACTTTCAAAACTAAAATATCTGATTTATATAAATCCGTGGTGTATGGAAGTGAATCTTCGATAGACGGCTTGAATCCAAAACGCAAGAACATTGCTTTCGCTGTCGTCGTGCTCGTCATCGCCCTTCTTCCGCTTTTCCTTTCTCCGTTCAGGGTAAGCCTTGTCGGAAAATTCATCACTTACGCAATCGTCGCCCTGAGCATCGACTTAATCTGGGGTTACACAGGAATTTTAAGCCTCGGTCACGGTGTTTTTTTCGGACTCGGCGGGTATGGAATGGGAATGTACTTAAAGCTTGTCGCAAGCCGCGGAAATCTTCCTGACTTTATGAGCTGGAGCGGAAGAACGAGTCTTCCGTGGTTCTGGGAATTCTACAAATCGGCACCAGAGGCCGTCATGATGATTATCCTTGTTCCGTCGCTTCTGGCTTTCGTCCTCGGTCTTCTGACATTCCTTAACAGAATCAAGGGTGTTTACTTTTCGATTCTTTCACAGGCACTTGCCCTTGTCTTCGTAACTTTATTTGTCGGACTTCAGCAGTACACTGGCGGAACGAACGGAATCACTGAATTCTCAACGCTTTTCGGTCTTCCAATCGCCGGAATCAAGGCAAAACTGATCTGGTACTATGTCGCGCTCATGTTTTTGGTGACCACATATTTCTGCTTTGCTTCGATTATGCGCACAAAATGCGGACGGGTTCTCGTTGCAATCAGGGACGGCGAAAACCGGGCAAGATTTTCCGGCTATCAGACGGCGGGCTACAAGACCTTCGTTTATGTTTTAAGCGCGCTTTTCACGGGAATTGCAGGAGCACTTTTCGTGCCGTTTTCTGGAATCATTTCACCGTCAGAGATGAGCATTTCAAACTCAATCGACATGGCAATCTGGGTTGCAGTCGGTGGCCGTGGAACTTTAATCGGAGCCGTCATCGGAGCATTTATTGTAAACATCACGAAAACCTTGATAAGCGAAAGCCTGCCTGAAATCTGGTCGTACTTCATCGGCGCGATTTTCGTTGTAGTCGTATTGTTCTTACCGCGCGGACTTACAGGCGTATTCACGGACGCAAAGGCAATCATATCAAAAAAGCTGGCTGGAAAGAGCCTTGTTAAGGAGGAGGCAGTATCATGAGTGAAGAAAAATCATTTGTAACTCCGGTAATCGAAATCAACAATATTTCAGTAAGTTTTGAAGGTTTTAAGGCGCTTACTGATGTCACGACATCAATTTTGCCGCACAGCGTTCATTTTTTCATCGGGCCGAACGGTGCCGGAAAGACGACTCTGCTCGACATCATCTGCGGAAAGACCCGCCCTTCTGCCGGAAAAATCTTCTATCGCGGCGGAACGGACATCGGTGCGCGAAAAACGGTAAACATTGAACTGACAAAACTTTCGGAAGCGGAAATCGTCGAGGAAGGAATCGGCCGGAAATTTCAGGCCCCGTCGGTCTTTACGAGCCTTACGGTCTGGGAAAACATGGAAATCTCCCTGAAAGGCAACAAAGATGTTTTTTCATCCCTCTTATTTAAGATTTCACCCAAGCAAAAGGAGAGGATTGAGTCGGTTCTGAATTTTGTAAGTCTCCTTGATAAAAAAGATGATAAGGCTGCCTCCCTTTCACACGGGCAGAAACAGTGGCTTGAAATCGGAATGCTTCTTGTTCAGGAACCTTCCGTGCTTCTTCTTGATGAGCCGGTCGCGGGAATGGGAAAAGAAGAAACCATGAAGACAGGACAGTTAATCAGAAAAATCGCTGAAAAATATTCCGTCGTAGTCGTTGAGCATGACATGGAGTTCGTGCGGGCAGTTGCAGACCGTGTGACTGTAATGCATGAAGGAAAGATTCTTGTCGAGGGAACGGCGGATTCAGTTCTTGCTGATGAAAAAGTGCGCGCAGTTTATCTTGGACGCGGAAAATTCCATAAGAGCGGAACTGTGCAGTCTTCTGAATTGGAGGAAAGAAAAAATGCTTGAAATTAAAAATCTAAGTTCCTGGTATGGAGAAAGCAATATAATTCCAGATTTGACAATGTCTGTTCCTGACGGAAAAATTGCCTGTCTTATCGGGCGAAATGGTGTAGGGAAGAGTACAACCTTAAAAAGTATCATGGGTATTGTAAAAACGACGGCCGGAAGCATTCTGCTTGAAGGAGAAGAACTCAGAAATAAAAAGATTTATGAAAGGGCTGCTCTTGGAATCGGTTATGTTCCGCAGGGACGAGAGATTTTTCCTCAGCTTACGGTTGAAGAAAATCTTGAACTTGGTCTTGAAGTAAAAGGCTGTAAAGGTAAAATCGGCGAGGAAATTTTTGAGCTTTTCCCGATCATAAAGGATTTTTTGAAGAGAAAGGGCGGAAATTTGAGCGGCGGACAGCAGCAGCAGCTTGCAATCGCAAGGGCACTGGTATCACACCCGAAACTTCTGATTCTCGACGAACCGACCGAAGGAATCCAGCCTTCAATCATCGAAGACATCGCAACGGCAATTCAGCGCGTCAACCGTGAACTTGGAATTACGATTCTAATAGTCGAGCAGTATCTTGATTTTGTTCTTGAAGTAAGTGACAGCTATTATGTCATGGATAAAGGAGAAATCACCTTGAGCGGTCTTACAAAAGAAGCTGACTCTTCCCTGATTCAGTCAAAAATGGCGATTGGCTAAGACATCGTCAAAAAAGCAGGCATTTTCTGCCGTGGCATGGTCTGAATTACCTCCTGAATGACTGTGCTGCGGCATTTTTAGATTTTGATTTATCTCACCAGTTCTTTCACTCTTTCAAATATCCTCTGAATGTTTTCCGCACTGTTTCCCAGCGCGCGCACGACGATGTCGCCAAAATCAGTTTCACTCGCCTCAATAAGAACCTGGCCTGGTTTATTGAAGCGTGAAATCAAATCTTCCGTGTACAAAAGTTTTTCTTCAAGATTAAGAATCCTACGGATTTCCAGGACAGATTTTTCATATCCGAACAAAAAAAGGCTTCCGCAATGGGTAAAGCGTCCGAACATTGATGGGCTTTGAAGGAGTTCTTTAGCCTTTAGATTTTTTCCGCCGCAGCTTCCTTCAAAAAAAGCGTTATCGCAGAAAATGAGTTTTTCTTCGCGATAGATTTTTATCAGGTTTTTGTAGAGTGTAAAATCAAAAACTTCTCCGCAGGCGCATCTCCCGGCACAAATGCAGTCCTCGTAAATTAAGCGGGAAGATTTTGAAATATTGATTTCCGTCGTTGAAGAAAAATTGCTCTGAGAAAAGGGAATGCAGGGTAGCGGAGAATAAATCAATGTAGCTTCATCTTCAACTTTTCCGAAAATCTTTCGTTCTGCTTTTTGATTTTCTTTCATTTTGAAGATTTTTTCAAAGGACTGGCCTCGGATTTCAAGTTTCGCACCTTTTTTCACATTGATTTTGTGTTCCTGAATGTCGCCCGCAAGAATTCCGGGACTCGCGCTTTGAAGAAAGACGGAAATTCCACCATCTTCTTTTTCAAAGGGCTTCATAATCTTAAAGGGAGAAGTAAAAAAACTGTCTTCAATGAAAGTCTTTCCCGATTTTGAGCGGGCAGCGGTAATCTCAAATCTTGAGGGAGCGGAAAACTGATTCATTTTTCTTACTGCAAATCCGTGAAGAAAACATATTTATCCAAGAACGCAATCACCTCATCGATTCCTTGGCCGCTTCTGATGTTCGTAAAGACAAAAGGTTTTTCTCCCCGCATTTTTTTTGAATCCCGTGCCATGACTTCAAGGCTGGCTCCGACAAGTGGGGCAAGGTCAATTTTATTGATTACCAGAAGATTGCTCCGCATGATTCCCGGTCCGCCTTTGCGCGGGATTTTGTCACCTTCTGCAACATCGATTACAAATATTGTCGCGTCCACAAGCTCAGGCGAAAAAGTCGCGGAAAGGTTGTCGCCGCCACTTTCAATGAACATGAGTTCAATGTCAGGAAAGCGCTCTTTCAGTTCCTCGACAGCCTCAAGATTCATCGAAGCGTCCTCACGGATTGCAGTGTGTGGACATCCGCCAGTTTCAACTCCGATAATCCGCTCTTTTGGAAGAACCGAATGAGCCGCCAGAAATTCAGCATCTTCTTTTGTGTAAATGTCGTTAGTAATCACGCCGATTGAATATTTTGAAGCAAGCCTTCGTGTCAAAGCTTCAACTAAAGCTGTCTTTCCAGAGCCGACCGGACCGGCAACTCCAATTTTAGTAAATTTCATTTCCTTTTTTTCTCCTATGTTTACTTTGCGACGCGAGCTTGTATTAAGGCAGACGGTGCAAAACGGCCGGAATCGGGCTTCTGACAAAAAATCGCTTGAACTTGTTCACCGCGAGTTTTGTGGCAGGTTCCCGATGTAAGACCGTTTTGCACTTTTTAACTCATATACAATCTCGTGTACAAAAATTCGTGCTGCATTGAACGTATCTCACACGAAGGGGACGAACGGCACAAATCATCTTCTGTCAGTGTCAGGACTTTCGAAAGAATTCTTTCAAAATCAGCGAACAGCGAATGAAGGATTTTCTGCCCCTCGTTCTGGCTCAGCGGAATCAGTTTTACCAGTGTCGTAACCCGCGCGGAAAACTGGCTGTACAAAAAAGTCTTCAAGGCATCTTCTTCCTTGATTTTTCTCAGCGCGCAGTAAGAGCCGTAAATCACCGGAAAATGATTCAACTCTGAAAGGCGAGCCGAAATCTCGTCAGAACCGGCTTCATCTTGCCACAAGCTCACCGTCTTGAAAAATCTTGCCGTAATTTTTTTGCTTCCGACTCTGATTTCCTTTGCAGGCTTTGAGGCGTTGTAAATTGAATCGATTTCCAGAACTTTGTTCCATGAACCTGAAGCCGTCTGTTCATAAGAAAGTCTGGCTGTCAGAAGTTCACTGGTCAAAAAATTGGAACTGATTTCAGATTCAAGATATTCAAGCGCGCTCTGACTATCATGAATGATTTTCTGCTGCACAAAAGTCTCCAGTCCCCATGAAAGCGTGTAGGAGCCGATTGGAAAAGTTGAGTCATTCAGCTGCAAAAGCTCAAAATCGATGTCAGCCATGAACATGCTCGTGCTCGTGAGAGTGCTCGTGCGTGTGCTCCGAATTTCCATGAGAGTGACCGTGTCCAACAATCGAAGAAATCTGTCTTGAAAAATCCAGCTTTTCATGGCGTTTTTCGACAGTCACTTTGATTTCGTGAAAATTCTCCAGAAGTCTTTTTATCGGCTCATTAAAAATCGTAATCAGTTCACCTGAGGTTTTCCCTGCAAAAAGGGGAGCGTGGCAGTTTCCGATTTCATAAGCGATTTTTGCTGTAGAAAAGAAATCTGGATTTTCTAGTTTTACGCTAAGTATGTCAGTTTCAAGAACATCAGCCGCAATTACAGTTCCGTCAG
>NZ_JAZOUG010000041.1:0-8792 GCF_045657965.1 Treponema sp.
CGGGCTTCAGTTCCAGAAAGAAGGTCACAGAGGTGAGCGAGTGACTTAGGATGATTCGGCAATTCTGCTTCTGCCCATGCACCGAATGCATCTACCACAACATCAAAACCAGCAAGGTCATCTTTTGTGAGTGCAAACAAATCCTTCTGAACAAAGTTCTTTGCACCGCTTTTGTTTTCGCCGCGTGCGAATCCTGTAACTTCAAGACCAGCTGCCTGAGCTTCTGCAACAACCAGCTTTCCAACCTTTCCATTTGAGCATACAACTGCTACTTTCATGTGTGTCTCCTCGGGGAGTATTTATCCCCCATTTGTAGATTTGTAAGGCGATAATGCCGTGCACGGATGCACGGTGAAAGCAAAGAGAGAAAATTCTGTTTGCCTTCAGGTGAACAGAATTTTCTCGTACGAAATAAAAATACAAGGATGTATTTTTATTTCGTAGTTCTAATCATCTTACAATAAGTAATATAATACAGAGAGAGTTGTAATGTCAATAGAACAAGTAAAATTTTTTTGAAATTTATTGAATCATCAGGTTTTATTCATTATGTTGGAATTATGTGGCTTTTATTTGCGATTGGTTCGGCTGTATTTGCGGCCCTTACTTCGATTCTTGCAAAAATCGGCATTGAAAATGTGAACTCAAATCTTGCTACGGCTATCCGTACTGTTGTGGTCGTGGTTATGGCGTGGGGAATGGTGTTTTTGACTCATGCGCAAACTGGTCTTACTCAAATCGGCAGAAAGAACTGGATATTTCTGATTCCAAGCTGATAATGAAATGAGCAGCTTGGAAAACGGCTGAGTCAAGGCTTTAAGCGAAGCGTGCCTTGACCAGACGTATTCTTTCCGGGCTTGCGACAGGGGCGAGCTGGCTCTGCTATTACAAGGCGCTTCAGATGGGCGAGGCGAGCAAGGTTGTTCCAATCGATAAGTTGAGCGTTGTCCTCACTCTGATTCTCGCTTTTGTTTTCCTGCATGAGCAGTTTACGGTAAAGTCTTTGATAGGCTGCGTGCTCATTGGTGTGGGCACTTTTTTGATGATATAGAAAAAGCCGGCAAGACCCCTGTCGCACCAACAAGCAGATTACCAGTTCTCGTATCTTCTGCCAGTGTCGAGCGCAGAAAGTTTTTTCATCTCGCTGTCTGTAAGTTCAAAATCCCAAATGTCAAAATTTTCTGCAATGTGTGCAGGATTACTGCTTCCCGGAATGGTGAGAAAGCCTGCCTGTATGTGCCAGCGGACAATAATCTGTGCTGCGGTCTTTCCGTGTGCTTTTGCGATTTCCAGAACGGTTTTGTTCTGCAGGTGTTCTTTTGTGTGACCGCGGCCTCCGAACGGATAATAACTTTCAATATAGATATTTTGTTTTGCTGCCCAGTCTCGCAGGGCATTGTTTTGGAAGAAAAGGTGATTTTCATTCTGTACGACTGCTGGCGGAATATCAAAATCCTTAATAAAGTGACTGACAGTTTTTTCTGTGTAGAAGTTCGAGATTCCGATTGAACGGATTTTTTCTGCTTTGACGGCACGGCACATCGCCTTATACACTGTATCATCATTTCCACCATGCTGATGGAGGAGAACCAGGTCGATGTACGATACACCAAGTTTTTGCAAGGAATCATCAATATCTTTGTCGGGTGTACTGGTCCACGGAACGAGTTTTGTGGTGATAAAAACTTCCTCACGCTTACAGATTCCGTCTGTAATGGCACGGGCGATTGCGTTTCCAACTTCTTTTTCGTTTCCGTAATATCTTGCAGTGTCAATCAGACGATAACCGGTTTTGAGGGCTGCATACACTGCATTCTCGCAGGTTTCGCCGGTGAGTGTCCATGTGCCTAGTCCAAGCGTGGGCATTTCGTATCCAGAATTGAGTTTTACCGAGCGCGGAGTTTCCGCAAAAGCAAATGCTGCCATACATACCGCCGTTATAAGAGTGATTAGTTTTTTCATATCTGTCCTATTCAGCAAGAGTGAAAGTGACTTTTCCGCCGCTTTTTTTGAGTGCGTCCAGTAATCCTGTTGTATCGCTGATTGTGCCAAGGTCGGTATAGCTGTAGCTTGTGGAAAAGGATTTGTAGAAAATTACAAGACAGCTGGAGCCGTATAGCTTTATGTCCCCTGCATTAATTGTCCGTGGATTTTTGCCTGCGGTTGGAAGTGAATTGTCCAGATAAACGTAGTATTCGTTTCCGTTCAGTTCGTTCATGTCGAGGGTAATAGGAAATTGTGATACAAGCGCGTGTGTGGTTGAGTTGTCTGCAAGTGTGGCGGAAAAAGTCTTTGTTCCGATTGTTATGGTGATGTTCATGGTAGCTCCTGAGTCTTCGGTGGATTCCGCTGATGCAATGGCTGGGCCCGAATTCCCGTTTGCACAGGCGGTCATTGTAAAAAACAAAAGGGTTGTGAAAAGCAGGATTATTTTTTTCATGGAAAACTCCTTGTGTTAGCGCTGGTAGCCCCGAAGTACCTGCCGAATGGCAGGTATGAGCGTTAGCGAAGGGCGGACATAGCGACCCCGCGCTTGCGCGGGGTAACGCCCATCGTTTTCGGCGTTATTTGAACACCCAAATATTTCTATTTCAAATACTTCTTGTAGAATTCCACCAGCTTATCAAACGGAATGGCATTGTTTTCGCCGCCGTCGTACAAATCGGTATGGCTTGCTCCCGGTACGATGACCAGTTCCTTGTTGTCGCCGGTCAGACGCTTAAAGGCATCTTCGCCAAAATAACGGCTGTGGGCTTTTTCGCCGTGAAGTACCATAACGGCACTGCGGATTTCGTCTGCGTAGGCGAGTAGCTTTGTGTTCAAAAGCGAGGTCGATGCAGTAACATTCCAGCCGCCGTTTGAATTAAGGCTTCTCTCGTGGTATCCGCGTGGAGTTTTGTAGTATGCGTGATAATCTTTAACGAAATAAGGTGCGTCTGCAGGAAGAGGATCCACAACGCCGCCTCCAAGCTTGTAAGTTCCGCCTGCCTGGATTGCCTTAAAGTCGCAGGTTCTCTGAGCCATGAGAGCCTTGCGCGCTTCGTTACGTGCATCTGCTGTGTTTGCACTTTCGAAATATCCGTTTGCAGTAACGCGGCTCATGTCGTACATTGTGCTTGCAACGGTTGCCTTTACACGGGTGTCGATTGCGGCCGCATTGATTGCCATTCCGCCCCATCCGCAGATTCCGATGATGCCGATTTTTTCCGGGTCGATGTTCCCGCGGGTTGAAAGGTAGTCTACTGCTGCCATAAAGTCTTCGGTGTTGATGTCAGGGCTGTTCATGTAGCGTGACTGGCCGCCAGATTCGCCTGTGAAGGAAGGGTCAAATGCGAGTGCGATAAAACCGCGGCTTGCCATCTGATTTGCATAGAAGCCTGATGACTGTTCCTTTACCGCTCCGAACGGGCCTGAGATTGCGAGGGCTGCGTTTCCCTGTGACGGTGCGTCTTTTGGCGCGTACAAGTCGCCTGCAAGTTCAATTCCAAAGTGATTGCGGAAAGTGACCTTTGTGCGGGTCACGTTTTCTGCGAGTGTAAATGTGTAATGTTCTGTCTTTTCGATTTTTGCTGATGTTGAATCTGCCATAACTGCTCCTTTCGAGTTTGTGCATGAAGTTGCGCTGAGTGTCAGTGCAACGCCTGTGATTAAAAGTGATTTTGTGAGTTTCATAGTGCCTCCTGATGATTTTAAAATACAACAGTTTGCAGGATATTACCAATATTTTGTTTCTATCACTAGATATGCTTTTTATGAATGACTGAATTAACAAACCATGCTATACTGATTTCATGGAACTTCGGGTATTAAAATATTTCCTCACAGCCGCACAGCTTGGAAACATCACAAAGGCGGCGGAACTTTTGAATGTGACTCAGCCAACGATGAGCCGTCAGATTAAGGACTTGGAATATGAGCTTGGCGAAAAGCTTTTTGAGCGCACGAACTATGCAATCCGCCTGACACCTGCCGGGGAGCTTTTGCGCGAGAGGGCAGAGGACATTCTTGCCATGTCCGAAAAAACGGTGCTCGATTTTA
Source organism: Treponema sp. (assembly GCF_045657965.1). Taxonomy (GTDB): domain Bacteria; phylum Spirochaetota; class Spirochaetia; order Treponematales; family Treponemataceae; genus Treponema_D. The sequence continues at coordinate 4,039 of NZ_JAZOUG010000041.1, forward strand.
AAGCCCTAAAAGAAGATGAAATTACCGGCGACATTGCAATTGCCTGCGCGGAATCCCGCAACATCAGTTTTCTTGCAAAGTGCATACAGAGGCTCAAGAAGCAGCATCCGAAAATCCGTTACCATCTGTATGCCGGAGACAGCGAACGCGTTCTTGAAAAGCTGGACAAGGGACTTTTTGATTTTGCGGTGATTGTCGAAAATGTCGATGTTGAAAAATACAATTCGCTTACGGTTCATGCCGTTGACCGCTGGGGCGTTGTAATGCGGAGGGATGCTGAACTTGCTGACCGGGACTTTATTGAACCAAAAGATTTAATCGGAAAGCCTCTGATGGTGTCGCGTCAGGCACTGGCTGCTGACCTTCCAAAATGGTTTGGCGATGAGGTTTCAAAATTAAATGTGGTTGCAACGCTTGATTTGTCTTATAACGGAAGCGTGCTTGCCCGCGAAGGCGTAGGCTATCTTTTGACCTTTGACGGCCTTACCGACACGAGCTCAGATTCTCCGCTCTGCTTTAAGCCGCTTATGCCCGAACTTACTACAAGCATGTATGTGGTCTGGCGGCGTGGTCAGCAGTTTACGCGGGCGGGCGAAGTGTTTCTGGATGCAGTAAAGACTGTGTGTTAAAATACGGCACAAGAACATATTGACACTTATCTATATGTCTTACTATATTACACATAGATACTTATCAATATGAGGTAACTTATGACAGATTCCCAGATTGCAGAATTTTGCAAAGCTCTTTCGGATGAAAACCGTGTAAAAATCATAAAGATGCTTACTGGCGGCGAGCTTTGTGCCTGTAAAATTCTTGAGGCATTCAATATAACCCAGCCAACCTTGTCGCATCACATGAAGCTTCTGACAGACTGCGGTCTTGTTTCGGCTCGTAAAGAAGGTAAGTGGTCGTATTATTCAATTAACTGCGAAAAGTTTTCTGAGTTTAAGACAGTTATTTCTGATATCAGTTGTGCAGAAAGTAAATCTGGCTGCTGCTGTTCAGCAAAATAAACGGATTGCCTATGTGGAATTTCATTCAAAATCAGATTCTTGGAATGGCGTGGCTTAATTCGCTGATAACATTTCTGCTGACGAAAACCGGCATCGATACACAGACTCGTCTTGGCGGAAGTCTTGTATTTTTTGTTTATGATGTAATAAAAATCACGCTTCTGCTTTTTGTTCTGATTTTTATCATCTCGTATATTCAGTCGTACTTTCCGCCTGAGCGAAGTAAAAAAATAATGGGTCGGTTTAAGGGATTTTCTGCCCGTATTATTGCGGCTCTTATGGGAACCGTAACACCCTTCTGCTCGTGTTCTTCAATTCCAATCTTTATGGGATTTACACAGGCCGGGCTTCCTTTAGGCATCACTTTTAGTTTTTTAATTTCGTCGCCAATGGTTGATTTGGGTTCTTTAGTTCTTTTGATGAGTATTTTTGGCTGGAAGGTTGCTTTAGCTTATGTTGTTATGGGACTTGTGATTGCTGTAGCCGGGGGAACGATTATTGAACATCTTCATATGGAAGATCAGGTTGCAGATTTTATCCGTAATTCAAAAAACTGCTGTAGCGAAAATACTATTGAAAAACCTTCTCAAAAAGAACGCTTAAAATCAGCAGAGGATTCGGTGAAGTCCACACTCAAAAAAGTCATTCCTTATATTCTGGCTGGAGTTGCGATTGGAGCCTTCATTCATAACTGGATTCCGCAGGAGTGGATTGAAACTGTGCTTGGAGAAAAAAATCCGTTTGGCGTGGTGCTTGCTACAATCCTTGGAGCTCCTATGTATTCAGATATTTTTGGCTGCATTCCGATTGCGGAAAGTCTTTTGTCAAAGGGTGCAATGCTTGGAGTGATTTTGAGCTTTATGATGGGAGTTACAACTTTGAGTCTTCCGTCTCTTGTGATGCTTAAAAATGTTATCAAATCAAAACTGCTTTTTGTGTTTGTTGCGATTTGTGTTCTGGGAATTATTCTGACAGGATATTTTTTCAATGCCGTTCAGTCGGTGTTGTTGTAAAAGAGGTTGATATGAAAGTAATTGTTTATGGTAGCGGCTGTAAGGGATGCCAGACCCTTCATCAGAATGTAATTGATGCACTAGCTGAATTGAATATTGCGGCAGATGTAGAATACATCACAGATCTAAAGAAAATCATGCTGGCCGGAGTGATGAGTATGCCAGCCCTTTCTGTGGATGGAAAAACTGTTTCCAGCGGCAAGGTTTTAAGCGTGGAAGAGGTTAAGAAGTATTTAGCTTAATTTTGCGATTGTTCTGAAAAAAGAAAGCAAAGTGGAAGGAAGGATATGCTCCTATTCTATTCTTCCAATAAACTTGAGCTTCTTACATTCCGCCAATTGACCCGGATTTGTTCCAGGCTGATTGAACGGAACCGGTACTCCGAGTTCTTCATAATACTTCTTCCAATAATCAGAAACTTCCTTTTCGCCGTCGCCGAACTTCATGGGGATCAGGTCAAAAATCGGGAGGATTTCTGCGATGTACTGGGAGCAGTAAAAAGTGCCGTTGTCCGGGTAAAAGCTGTGATTGTAGGCTGCGCCCAGATATTTTTCTGCACGTTCCTTTATGATTTCGGCATCAATCTGCGTGTAGCGGTAAACAAAAACTTCCTTCTTTTCTTCGGCAAGGTATTCTTCAAGATTCTGCTTTGCAACTCCAAGTTTTCGGGATGCGTGATAGAGCAGCCCATCAAAATAAATGCCCACATGGCTGTAGGTGGCTGTGGTTTCGATAATTGCCTCTGAGAAATCTGAGCTGTCGCGCATAAAAATCAGGTCGCCGTTTTTGAGGGTAGGGATGGTCATTTATTCCGCCCAGACAACGCGGTCTTCTTTGCGTGGGGCTGGCTTTGGAAGTTCGCCGTCCATGTAGCCGAGTGCGCAGTGGCCGATTCCTTCCCATTCGCCTTCGATGCCGAGCTGCTTTAGGATATCTTTTCCTTCGTCGCTTTCAAACTCTTCTTTTGCGCGGTGAATCCAGATGCTGCCGAGTCCGAGTGAGTGAGATGCGAGCATGAGGTTTCCCATTACGAGAGAGCCGTCGTAAACTTTGTTGCGCCAGTCTTTTTCTGAAAGCACGATGAGCATTGCCGGAGCTCCGTAGGACGGATCAAAGCCTTCGTCCCAGCCACCGATTTTACGGTTCATTTCGCTGATTTTGTCGCGAAGTTCTCTATTTGTCACAACGATGATTTTTGTAGCCTGCTTTCCCATGCCGTTTGCAGCATAGAGACCAGCTTCAACCATCTGTTCGAGGTCAGCTTTTGATGGAAGTTCTGCCTTAAACTTGCGTATACTTCTGCGTTCTTTCATTGCTTTGATGATTTCGTTCATGTGAGGGCTCCTTATGGAGTTTTTTATTTTATTATTATAGCAGATAATTAATAAAATGATTAGAACTGCTCACATTGTACTTGGGTATTTTTATTGAAAACTATGATATTTATTATTTTCCTTTAAAATCTTCTAACATTGATAAATCATATTTCCATAAGAAAAGCCTGGAGAATAATCCAGAACTTAATAAACATATTCCTATGCTCATTGGAATGCAACTTTCATGCAGTTGTTTTATCGAAGCAGCAATTAAAATAATTGAGAAAAGAATAAATACATATTCTGAATCAAAGAAAAGTTATAAATTGCAAAGAATTATCTGAAAGAACCGGAAGAGTATTTACGGGTTAAATTGAAATTTTATGGTACAATATAGATATGGCAGAAAGAGAAGACAGATTCAGGACACATCGTATTATTCAGATAGATGAAGACATAAGGTCCGGTGATTATACGGGCATTCAGTTTTTGATGACAAAGCACGGGGTAAGCCGCAGAACCATTTTGCGTGATATTGAGTTTTTGCGCGACAGGTATCAGGCTCCGGTGGAAAATGACCGTACCAGAGGCGGCTACTATTATACTGACCCGACTTTTGCGATTAAGAATGTGCTTTTGACAGAGGGCGACCTTTTTACTGTGAGCACGGTTATGCCTTTGATGGAGCAGTACAAGAATACTCCGCTTGAAAATCAGTTCCGCCACATGATGGGAAAAATCAGCGAACTTTTGCCTGAGAAGGTGAGTGTGGATTCAGGCTTTTTGAACAAGGATGTAAGTTTTATAAGCGATCCGCTTCCTTCTATTGAAGAAGGGGTTTTTGAAAACATTTTTGATGCTATTAAGACTCACCGCGTTTTGAACTTTGAATATCGTTCGGTGAGCAGTCAGGAATATAAAGCCAGAGTTTTTGATGCCTACCATGTTCTGTGTCAGAAAGGGAACTGGTACGCTTTTGGATATGACCACGTGGCAGGCGAGAACCGCATATATGCTTTGTCGCGCTTCCGCAATATCAAGATTACGGATGAAAAGTTTACTGTGCCGGAAGGTTTTGACATCAGCAAGGAAGTTGATTTGAGCTTTGGTATCTGGCACAACAAGGATGCCGCCGAGACTTATGAGCTTTTGTTTGATAAAAGCATGGCAAATTACATTCTTGAGCGAGAGTGCCAAAAAGATTCTTGGGAAGTATCAAAGGTAGGGGAAAGCCTCGCTAGAAACTTCGCACATTCATGCTCGTTGCGAGAACCCCTGCGCCCGCACGTCGTTGCGTGCTACCCCTTCTACGGGGGAAATCCCCCGTAACGCCCCCTTTAATAGAATTATGAGCAATATATTAATAGGCACCAGCGGGTACGATTACCCTGAATGGAAGGGCCTTTTCT
>NZ_JAZOUG010000042.1:0-81711 GCF_045657965.1 Treponema sp.
AATAGACTTGAACAACCTATTGTACACCTTCGAGGAAAGTTTTTTTTGCTATAAGCTTTTGCCCACCACCCGCATAGCAGGTGGTTTATTGTGAAAACATTCCGCTTCGCTACATGTTTTCACCGGCTCATGCGCCGGAAACAAAAAACTCCACCCGAAAGAGTGGAGTTTTTTTGTTACCTGCAGAAGGTAATTTTTTATCTTTGGATTCGTCCAGATCCGTCGCCGCCTGCGAGCTTGTTAACTTCGTCTTCAGAAACCATGTTGTAGTCTCCGATGATTGAGTGCTTCAAGCAAGATGCAGCAACTGCCCAGTTGATAGAATCCTGTGTGTTCATGCCTTTGAGCTGTGAGTGGATAAGACCACCACCGAATGAGTCACCACCACCTACGCGGTCAACAATCCACATTTCGTATTTCTTTGAGAATGCGTAGTCTTTGTCGTCAACGTAGAGGAGAGCCTGCCAGTCGTTGCGGTTAGCATTGATTGAAGAGCGGAGAGTAATTGCAACTTTCTTGAAGCCGAATTTCTCTTTGAGCTGGCGTGCAACTGAAACGTATCCGTCGTTGTTGAGTTCGCCCTTAGTTGTATCTGTACCTTCAGATTTGATTCCGAATACGTCGTTAGCATCGTCTTCGTTAGAGATACAAACATCAACGTATTTACAGATTTCTGTCATAGCTTTGCGTGCTTCGTCTTTTGTCCAGAGTTTTCCGCGGTAGTTAAGGTCACAAGATGTTGTGATGCCCATTTCGCGTGCTGTTTTACAAGCTTCGATACAAGCAGTTACCATATTTGGTCCCAAAGCCGGTGTGATACCTGTGATGTGGAACCATTTTGCGTCCTTAAGGATTTCTTTCCAGTTGAATTCTTCTGGTTTAGCGAGCTGGATTGATGAACCTGCACGGTCATAAACACATTTTGAACCACGCTGTGAAGCGCCTTTTTCGTTGTAGTAGATACCTACACGTGGACCGCCACGAACGATATATTCTGTGTGAACGCCATATTTGCGGAGGCTGTTAACAGCTGCCTGACCGATTTCGTGAGTTGGAAGCTTTGTAACGAAGTAAGATTCGTTGCCATAGTTAGCCAAAGAAACAGAAACGTTAGCTTCTCCACCACCGAAAGTTGTTGTCATTGAGTCAACCTGAACGAAACGATAGTAATCAGCAGGCTGGATGCGAAGCATCAATTCACCAAAAGTAACTACTTTTGCCATTTAAAAACTCCTTATTTTTCCGCCCGAAGCGGTATTTTGCAAAATAATATTAAAATTATATTCTATAACAATAAAATCTGCAATAAGGATTTTTTATGAGTTTGAAGCAAGTTTTTTTACTTCCTCTAAATCTGCATCTTCCGGTGCAAGATGAGCCTTAACAGTTCCTGTAAGAGTAGCGCCTGCTGAAGTAACACGGTCTGCCCAGTCAGAAATCCACTGACCGTCTCCCCAGTCATATGAGCCGAACAAACCGAGTTTCTTTCCGGAAAGGCTTCCTTCAATTCCAGAAAAGAAAGATTCCATTGAATCTTCAAGCTGTTCTGCACCCATAGCAGGACTTCCAAGCAGAATCAAATCTGCTCCAAGTGTTTCATTTGCATCAGCGGAATCAGCAGTTGAAATGTTTACTTCATTTCCTGCTGCTTTTACTGCCTCTGCTGCTGCATTTGCAAGATTTTCTGTGTTCCCTGTTGTTGAAGCGTATACAATCGCTACTTTCATTTTTTTGCCTCCTCAGTGCAAGTTACAGTATATTTTTTTGCTGCTGAAGGAACGGAAAGTCCTTCATACAGCCATTTCATGCAGCTTTCTGTGCATGATTTATACAGATTCATACGACGGACAGCAGATTTTACCTCGCCATAAACCTTCCAGATTCCAGAATATTTGTAATTTGCTGCCCCGAATTTTTCAAAGCCGATAACATCTTCAAGCGGATATCCTAAGAATAAGCCGACTTCATGCGGGAAATTATTATAAAAAGCAAGTCTGTGTAAAAGTTCTGCCAGAATGACATTAAATCCTTTTGAAACTGAATAACCTTTTGAAGAAAGATAAGAAAGATTTTTGGTATTATTACAGACAGTTTCCAGAAGATTTTTATCAAACACAAAAAACAGGAATCGTCCGTCTGACTTTTTTAATGAAATAAGATATTTTTTTTCTTTAGCAAACTGTGCACGCCATTTTTGAAGCTGAGCTGCATTTTCTTCATAATTTCTGGCATCCATTGAAAAAAGACATGCAGGTTTAATACCGCAAAGAGCCGGTGCCCCACCATGAATTATTGTTTCATCAAAACTCATAAGCAATTCCAAAAAAAAAGCGGGACAGACAAGAAACAGTCAAAATAGTCTGACCCGCTAAAGAGGTACTAAAAGAGTTAGGATTAGCTAACTTTCACTTGTTAGAATATGCTAATTAGAGTTTTATGTCAATAACTTTGTAATAAAAAATTTTTATTCTGTGCGGACTGGTTCGTCCTGACCAAAGCTGACTCCGTTTCGTCCGCTTTCTTTCACAACATAGACAGATTTGTCTGCGACTGAGAAAAGCGTATCATAGTCCGTTCCGTGCTGAGGTGCAGAACTGAGTCCTATACTGGCACTGACTTTTAAGTCCCCTGAACTGACAAGCACATTTCTTGCAGCTTCAAGAATACTCATAGCTTTACGGACTGCAATTTCTTTTCCTGGAATATCATTTAAGAACACAACAAATTCGTCTCCGCCAAAGCGGCCTAATAAATCTGACGGACGGAACAGGCGGCGAAGGGCTTCAGCAAAATCATGAAGAACAGCATCCCCGGTTTGATGTCCCATTGTATCATTTACTTCCTTAAAATGATCGAGGTCAATTACAAACAAAACAGAATAAATGCCTTCCTGGTTTGCCGTTAAAGCTTTTCTGCATAACCGTTCAAATGTTGCCTTATTTAAAAGCCCCGTAAGTTTATCGACTTCTGCATCTTTCTGATAATGATCCCGTGACGATTGAATTTTCCGGATTGCCATTGCCATTTGACCGAGTTCATCATCCCCAAGTTCCGAGAATGAAGGTGAATCGATGGAACCACTCGCAGCCTTACTTGCAAGACTTGAAACAGCACGGATTTTTCGTGTGGCTTTTTCTGCAACAAAGGCAGCAATTACTGCAATTGCAAACAGCATGATACCGCCTAAAACAACAGCAGTTAAAGCATCAATAACAACTTCCTGCCAGATATAGTGGTAAGGATGCTCTGTTATGATAACCCAGCCGGAAACATCATTTCGGGAATAACTTACAAGCATACGTTCTTTTTTAGACTTTCCCGGAATTGACTGATGAACATCAATTGTGCCGGTCTTTCCTGCAAGAGCCGCAGCTACTGCAGGATTCATGCTTACTCCGATTAACTGATTACTTTCAAATTTTTCTTCAGAATAAGCAACTATATTTCCTACACTGTCTGTAATCATAACATGTGTTTCAGGGGAAGAAAGTTTCTGAATATATTCCTGAAGAGCCAGAAGATCATAATCACGCTGAACCATACCGACTGCATTATTTTCTTCATCAAGAACAGGAACCTCAAGAACTGTAATCATCCGGTTGTTTGCCAGGCTTATAAGAACATCAGAAATATATTCTTTGGCGTGCATTGCTTCATGAAAATACTGACGGTGTTCAACATTTATAAGCGGGTATTCATCTGTTCTGGCTATCTGGTCTCCATTTCTGTCAGTAATAATCATATTATCAGTATCATTAAAAACTTCATTAGCCCGCTGCAAAGTCTGATTTGTTAGAGGATCACGTTTTTCCGGCTTCGCAAGAATATAATGGAGTGTCATTGGATTTCTTGCAACTGTACGGAGGACAACTAAATTCCGTTCAAAATGCTCTGTAATATGTTCATTAACGATAGAATTTCTTAAAAGCCCTTCTGATTTTGCATTATCAATAGAGCTTGAAATATTGTTTACGAGATAAAACGTTATTACAAGCAGAAGAGGAATAAGTGCTATAAAAAAAAGCAGAAAAGTTAGTTTTGTCCTTATTGATTTTACTGCCATAGAGTCATCAAACCTGCAAAGTTAGTACAGATAATTAGACTGCATTGCCTTTGCAACACCGTCTTTTTCCCATTGAAGGCCGCCAAGTTTATCGAATTCTTCAACCCAGATCAGCCAGTTATTTTTAGTAAGCGTGTTTTTACCTGTAACAAAATCCAGCACGCCCTGCTCATAAAAACGCTTCAAATCTGTATCAGGAACCGGAAGTGTATCAGAGCCGGTTGCATTAACCCAGGATTTCTGCTGCATTTCTCTTAGAACTTTAAGGGCACTCATCTGCTTTTTACTTACTTCTGTTATATATGTAGGATAGCGGCTCACAAGTTCTGCATCACTGTGGTAGAAAACCATGTTTCTAAGCTGAGTGAGTGACTGCTGTGCACTTTTTGCAAAACTTTTTGAAGGGTCAGGAATTCCTTCGGCTACAGGAACATGATTTTCATCAAAAACGAAATTAACGCCTTCTTCACCCCAGCCCAAAAGATAATAGCCTTCATCGCTTACCATCCATTCCAAAAGTGCAGCAATTAAAGGTGCTTTTCCTTCCTGTTCTGCCCGTTTTGAAATAACAAGTGTTGTATATGGAATTGTATAAACGCCGACTGCACTTTTTCCCTCAGGCCCTGTCGGAGGATCAATTACAATCCACTCGCCGTTCGGAAATTTTCTGTCAAAAGGAGCATAATTTGATTCTGAAGCATAAGCACTGTTCTGTTCACGCATAATTCCAAATCTGCCGCTTTTCCATGCTGCCCTGAAATCGTCTTTTTTGTAACCAAGCCAGTTAGGGTCAATAATTCCCTCTCTCTGCATAATTGCAACTGTATTTAAAGCATCATAATATTCTGTCTTACGCACATTTAAGCCGGGCGCACTTTCTGTCATATTCCAGGTACCGCATACACCAAAAGCACCAAAGATTGGATCCAGACGGCGTCCTAAACCTTCTTCATAAGTATTAATTTCCAGAAATGCACCGTATCCATAAGTATCATTTTTGCCATTACCGTCAGGATCATCAAAAGTAAATGCCCTCATGACATTTAAATATTCTTCAATTGTTTTTGGAACACTGAGATTTAAATTGTCCAGCCAGTCTTTACGGATTAAAACCCCTTCATTTTTCTGGATTTTACCGCCGGGAGTCGAAAAGCCGTAACACTTTCCCTTAAATGTTGCAAAGTGGCGTGAAGATTCGTTGTACATCTTCTGAGTCCGTTCCGGCATAAGGGGATACAAATCATCAACCTGCATGATAAGACCCTTTTTTACAAGGTTCATAAGCGGTTCTCTGTTTACAACAACCATATCAGGCAGCATATTTCCTTCTGCCGCTGCATTTACTTTTACATTACGGTCAGAAGCATTTAAGGGAAGCATAGTGAGTTTTAAATCAATTCCAAGTTTTTCGCGGATAATTTTATATGCAATCCAGTCTTCAGGAGGGGCTCCTGCTTCTGTAACCGAGGCATCGTACCAGAAAGTAATGGTAACCGGATTGTCGGCTGTTGGATGCAATTCTGGAATTTTATTTTTACAGCCGGAAAAGGAAAATATACAAAAAATGGTAAGCAGGAAAATTATCTTCTTCATAAAGATAATTATAACTCATATAAACAGTTTGTAAAGAAAATAAAAACCCCGCCGAAGCGGGGAAAATTTAAGATTCGTTTTATTAATTATTTTTTCTTTCCGTTACCGCGGACTACATAGTTGTAATCTGCTGCAACTCCAGCCGGCACTTTGTCTGTAAGTTTGAACAAGTTACCCAAGTCAAATACACCGTCAGCGCTTCGTGGAAGGCGGTTGAATGTTTTTCCGTCTTCTTTAAGGCCGTTTGCAATGTTTTCAAAATCTACGCTTACGAAAGCTGCTTTATCAAGCTTACTTCCAGCTTTGTTTACAGCCTGTGCTCCATCATAGAAGTAGTTTGAATCATCTGCAAGACGTTTACGCATATCCGGGTCTTTGTCGTCATCAAATTTATCGCGTCCGTTTCCAGCCATTGAAAGAACACCCTTTGCAGAAGCAGTTCTAGGATACTGTTTAGCATCACCTTTTCCGTAAAGGTTAAGGTTTGTTTCTTTATTTGCATAAAGTGTACAGTTTTCAACAATAAGAGCCGGGTTAGAGTTTGTTGTAATACCGTTCAAGTCGTTGTTGAAAGAAACTGAGTTTCGGATTACGTGTTTTACAGCAATACCGTCGCCACCGAGCTTAAAGCCGTTTCCGTCGCCCTTACCTGTGTTGTCGATTTTGCGTCCGTTGTTGTAAGCAATACAGTTTTCAAGCAGTACGGCACCGATTGGGCCTGTCTCGATTTTTGCGTACAAGTCCCATCCGTCATCAACGTTATGGTGAGCAACACAGTTACGGAAGATGTTTCCTTCGCCACTGGTGAGTTTTGAAGCAAAACCGTCAGCATTGTTCTGAGCCGGGTCGCAGTTTCCGAATGATTCACATCCGTAAATAAGGTTGTGGCTTGGCCATTTTGCAGGAGGTTCAGCAGAGCGGCCTGCAATCTGAATACCGGTATCACCGTTTAAGTAAGTATCTACCATGCGGATTTCGTTGTAGTTACCAGCAATCTGGAGTGCCTTACAGTCGTCCGGAGTTCCTGTAATGTCGATGTTTTCGATTGTCCAGTAGTTACCGTAAAGGTTGAATGCAGTTACAGTTGCTTTTGAGCCGTTAAAGTCAAGAACTGCACGGTTTGCAGGGTCAGCTGATTTAAGGACTTTGCGAGCTTTTGCTGTACCGTCGTTGCCGCGTTCAATCCAGAGACTCTTTGTCGGGTAATATTTTCCGCCTGCAAGCAGGATTGTCTGACCTGGTTTTGCATACTTGATAGCTGAATCCAAATCGATTGGGGAATCTTTTGCACCAGTTCCGAAAATGTCACCAGTCTGAGAAACGTGAAGTTCTTTACCCTTGAATGTAACTACTGCGATTGAGTGCATATATGTTACAGGTTTGTAGTTTTCTTCGTAGTCGTTAACTTTAGGATCTGAATTAAACTGTGCAATTACCTGTTTTTTGCCAGGTCGCCAGCCGTCTTCAGGATCAAATGTTACGTTAAGGTCTGTGATTCCTCGTCCGCCGTCAAGCTTGAGTTTGAGGACTTTTTTGTAATCAACGTCAGCTGTAACTTTGTCTGCCTTAACAAGGACTTTTCCGTCTTTGTCTTCGATATGGATTGTACCGTTAGCATTTGACGTGAATACGAACGGATATTTTGAATCATACCATGTAACAGGGCAGTCGATAGTTGTTTTGAGAGGAACAAGCTCCGGAGGCTCCGGAATTGCCGGAGGATCTTTTTTAGGATCAGTTACTTTGAAATCAACATCGCTGAATGTAGCGTTAACACCACGAGCTACTGCAAAACCAACATAAATGTGGTCTTTATCGAGCTGAACGAGCTTTTCATTTTCGTTGTCGTACATTGTGAATGTGTTGATATAACCTTCTGATTCAATGTCTTTCTTGTAGATTGCGTGATAACCTGTGTTGTCTTTTTTGAGTGTTACGCGGTAAACGTCACCTGTTTTGATTGCGTCAGATGCCTGATCATAGCTGTAAGCCGTGCTCTTGTTGATACATTTCTGAGAAATTGCTGCATCGCCTTCTGCAATGATTGCGTCTGTAATTCCAGAAACAAATCGTGCACCGATACCATTTTTGATTTCTTTTTTAACACCGTTTACATGAGTTGTGAATTTTCGTGTAATGATACCAGCCGAATTGTTATAAGCGATAATCATCGGGTCGCCTTCAACACCGAGCCGGTCGATTGCAAGAACACCAAAACCTTCCTGGCCGTCTGCCATCGGGTTGTGATAGTCAACAGTGATTGTTGCAGTAAGCTCAAAATTCTCTTTTTTAGGATCGATTTCTGTGTAGTAGAAAGAAATACCGTCGAAGAAGGTTTCGAATTTACCGCCCTTGTCGATGATATTGCCTGTTTTTGGATCGAATGTACATGAATTGAGTTTAACTTTGAGGTTATCTGAATCCAAAAGCTGGAAGTTGTTGCGTTTCGGGTTTGTTGATGTACCGAATTCTGTAAAGTTCCAGACTCGTTCTGCCTCTTTGCGTGCAGTTTTTTTAATCGGATCAGAATCGAGTGACTCTGAACCGCGGGTTGCTGCAACAACAAAGTTTGAAACAGTTCCTACAGGAAGGGCAACTTCGCCTTTAAGAGTAGTTGTTTTTGGAAGAGAAACTTTTTTTCCGGCTGCATCGGTATAAGAAAGAATGTAGCCGTCTGCTTCCGGAACAGAGCTCCATGTTACAGCCATCTTTCCTTCGCCAAGGTTTCTGACCATTACAGCACTTTTTACCAGGGGAAGTGTATATTTAAATGAAGCTGGTGCTGATTCATGCTTTACTTTTTCGCCGTTGCGTTCTGCATAAACAGTGAAAGTATATGTTCCTGATTTATTCACTGTAAAAACAGCTGATTTTGCTTCTTTTCGTGTACGGCCATAAGCCTCGCTTCCAGAAGCACCTGTATCTGATTTGAAAGCAACGGAACCTTTATCAGCACCGTCATTTGATGTGACTGAGTTAAATGAAACTTTTATTTCGTTTGGTCCAGTCTGTTCAACTTTTGTAATTGCTGGAGCAGCAACTTCAGCCCATGGCTTTTTATCAGCAAAAGCGCTTACACTTGCAGTAAGCAGAACTGCTGCTGAACACAAAAGTTTTAAGAGAGATTTTTTCATACGAACTCCTTAACTTTAATAATATTGCAGTATATCACAATATCTATAAAAAAGGCAGACCTGTTTTCAGTCTGCCTCCCGAATTATTTACATTATAACAGAAATTTTATTTGCTGATTTCGATTTTGTAAATGTACATACCGCCTGAAGTGCTGTAAACACCGTATGTTCCATCAGCATCAATTTTAGTTGAATCAATATGAACATCGCCTTCTTTGTAAGAACCAGCGGCAATAACTTTAACTTCTTCGTTTGTATCAACATTTACAAGGTGAAGAGGACGTGAGCCTGAACCTGAGTTATTGCAGAGAATCTTTACAGTTTCACCAGCTTTTACAGGGAAAGTAATAAGACGCTCGCGTTTCTTAGCATTTCCTGAACCTTTTGTAGAAATACACTGTGTGAAAGTGTCATCACCGACTGTGCGTGTATCACACTTTTTAACTTCCATTGCCTTTTCTACAGAACCGATAAGAACGAATCCATCTTCTTCCTGTTTTTCATCTGTAATCTGACCTTTTTCAAGATCGTTACCGCAAATATAGCCTTCTGCAAAAGAGAAAGCTCCGAACATAAATGTAGCTGCAAGAACAGCAAGAATTTTTTTCATAGGAATTACCTCCATTAAACGTTCTTAAATTTTAGAACCTTTTTATTATATTTATGTTACAAAAATCTGTATAAATTTTTGTGCAGTATAAGTATATGATTTCGCTAAAATAAAAAACATACAAATATTTTTAAATTTCCGCTCTGATTTTGACGATTTTTGATAATTTTGCTATATTTTTCTGTAAATGAATTGGTCAATTTTAACACTTCAGGATTTTCTTTTTCTTAATGACTGCCTTGTTTCTTCAGAATTAGAGGGCAGCGATTCTTCACTTGTAAATATCTATCTTCTTCAAAAAAAATACGATACAAAAACCGCAGTTCACAAAGGATTTTTATTCAGATATTACGAAGGAAGCGAAAACCGCACAGGATACGGATTTCCGTTGAAGCTGTGTGACAAAAAACTTTCCGACGCTGATAAAGCTCATTCTTTAAGTAAGGCAGTTTCATTAATTATTGAAGATGCCGTAACAAACGGCAGAAAAGTCAAATTCTGTCTGCTGACAGAAAAACAGAAAATTCAGCTGGACAATGTCTTAAAAACCGATTTTCCAGAAATCAGTATTGAATGGCAGACAAATCGTGATGACTGCGATTATATTTATTCACGAGAAAAACTTGCTGCCCTTTCAGGAAAGACTTATCACAAAAAAAAGAATCATGTTTCCCGTTTTTTGCGCAATTATGAAGGAAACTGGGAATTCCGCTCTCTTAATTTGTGTTCCATTGATGACGACATGATTTTTGTTGCACAGAAATGGCTTGAAGAACGGTTTAAACTTGCTTCTAGTGGTGAAATAAATCTTTCTGAATCAGAAAAAAATATTCTGAATCTTGAGCACGAAATGATAAAAACAGCCCTCAAAAATAAAGATGCATTTTCTTTAGAGGGAGGCGTTTTGTACATAAGCGGAAATCCTGTCGCAATGACACTGGCTTCGCGCATTTCAGAAAAAATACTGGACGTTCATTTTGAAAAATGTCTTTCGGAAGCTGCCGATGGTGGAGCTTATGCTGCAATCAACTGGTGCTTTGCAAATTCCTGCGATTCATACGAATTTTTAAACAGGGAAGAAGATATGGGAGTTGAAGGCCTTCGAAAAGCAAAACTGAGCTATCATCCGCAGAATCTTCTCGAAAAATTTTATTCTTTATAGGAAGTTTTAATGCTGAAATCAATTTTATCTTCAAAAGACTGTGCTGTCTGCCGGTTCTGCTGTTCGTTCAGACGGCAGAGTCTTTGGGAAACTCCACTTTTTGATAAAAAAACAAAAGAATCGCTCGAAAAAAAATATCCTGAAGCAAAATTCAAAACTGCCGGAAACGAAAGTTTTACAGTAGATTTACTTCATCTTTACAAAACAGACGGTTCTGAAGAAGAAGCTGCATGTCCTTTTTTAGGCGAAAGCGGTTGTGTACTTACAGCCGACGAAAAGCCTTTTGACTGCTCAATCTGGCCGCTTCGTGCAGCAAAAATCAACGGAAAAGTACACGTTATGCTTGAAAATACATGCCCTGCAATCAATAAGCAGCCGTTTAAAAATGTAGAAAATCTTGTAAAATCGGGCCTTGGCGAAAAAATAACTGCTTATGCAGAAAAAAATCCCGATTCAATTAAGGAAATTCAGGAAGGATTTAAAGTGATTTTTTAAAATCTTACTTCATTCAAATCATCTCCCTTTATTTTACATCTTTTTGATTATATTTTAGATATTATTTTACAAAATATAATTTATGATTTAATAAAAAGGAGAATAAACATGAAAAAATTATTCAAAAAATCACTTTTTCTAATCACAGCCGCTTTGCTTTCATTTTCGCTTTTCGCAGAAGGAAGCAAAGAATATGTAAAACAGGAAATCAACGCAAAGGACCGCTGTCTGCCGACTTTCTACGAATCAATTCTCAAAAAATGGGAATTCTCTATGGGCTGGAAAGAAGGTTCAAATCCAAAAAAATGGAAGCAGGCCGGTCTTGAAAAAGCCCGTGAGCTTATCATCCAAAACGAAGACAAAACACCTTTCGATATGGTCGTTTTTGAAGAAGAACAGCGCGAAGGCTACAAAGCTCAGAAAGTTGTTTTCAATATCAGTGCAGAAAGCCGGGTTCTTGCCTATCTTTTAATTCCGGACACAGGCAAAAAACATCCGGCTGCATTAATGCTGCACGACCACGGCTCAAAATTCACTATCGGTAAAGAAAAAATGGTCCGGCCTTTTGGCACGACCGAAGAAGACCAGAAAAAGCTTGCTGAAGCCGAAAACTGGTCAGCACGCTACTTTGGCGAGCGCTTCCCTGGAGACGAACTTGCAAAACGCGGCTACGTTGTTCTCAGTTTTGATGCACTCGGCTGGGGCGACCGCTCTGTCCAGGGATTCAAAACAGACAGCCAGCAGTCACTCGGTTCAAACCTCTTTAACATGGGCACAAGTTTTGCAGGAATTATTGCTCAGGAAGACTGCCGTGCCGCAAAATTCTTAGCTTCACTTCCACAGGTTGATAAAAAGAAGGTTGCCTGCATAGGATTCAGTATGGGCGGCTTCCGTTCATGGCAGCTTGCGGCAATCAGTGACGACATTACGGCAGGCGTTTCTGTCTGCTGGTTCGGTACAATGAAAGGCCACATCAAAATCGGTGACGGTCAGCTCAAAGGAAATTCTGCATTCAGTATGCTTCACCCGACAATCGCAAAATTCCTCGATTATCCTGATGTAGCAGGTCTTGCCGCTCCAAAACCAATGTACTTCATTGGCGGCGATGATGATGCAGTAAACCCGACCGAAGGCACAAAAGAAGCTTACGAAAAAGTTCACAGCATCTGGAAAGCAAACAAAGCCGAAGACAAACTCAAAACAGAGTTAATCGCAGGCGGCGAACATGCATATCTTCCGGAACAGCAGGACTCAAGCTTCGACTGGCTGGACAAGCAATTTAAATAATCCTATGAGTTTGCACTTATAGCAAAAAGAAATTTTAACTACGCACAAAAAAAACAGGCATAGGCGGGGTTATGACAAAAAGTCGCTTGAACTTGTTCACCGCGACTTTTTTGGCATGTTCCCGCCGGAAGCCTGTTTTTTTATTTGTACAGGAATCTTTTTTTCGATATAATTGCATTTATGGTAATTGCTTCAATCGACATGAAAGACGGACACGTCGTCCAGCTCAAAAACGGAAAGGATCTTGTTCTCCAGAGAGATGATTCTGATTCTTTGATTTCTGATTTCAACAAATACGGTGAAGTTGCAGTAATCGACCTTGACCAGGCGTTGCGCAACACAGACGAAAAGGGCAACACAAAAAACACACCGCTTTTAAAGTCTTTGCTCAGAAAAGGAAATGTTCGTGTCGGTGGCGGTATCCGCACTGCAAAAAAAGCCCGTGAACTCATTTCGCTCGGTGCAGAAAAAGTAATTATCGGGTCAGCCGCATGGAATCCAAATCCAAAAGCCGGTGAGTCTGTCTTAAACGAAGAATTTTTACAGGAACTTTGCAATACAATCGGTAAGCAGCGGGTAATTATTTCAGTTGATTCAATTCAGGGTAAAATTGCCGTAAAAGGCTGGACTGAGACCGTCGACATTCCTTTAATCGAAGGAGCAAAACAGGCAGAAAAATACTGTTCTGAGCTTTTGTTCACCTGTGTCGAAAAAGAAGGCTGCATGCAGGGAACTGACATGGATTCATGCCGTGCTTTGCGAGAGGCAGTAAAATGTCGCGTTGTAGTTGCAGGCGGAGTCAACACTTTAGAGCAGATTACTGAACTTGAAAAACTTGGCTGTGACGTTCAGCTTGGAATGGCTTTGTACACAGGAAAAGTTAATCTTAAAGATGCTTTCATCGGCTGCCTTAATTTTGAAAAAGTCGATGGAATGATTCCTGTAATCGCACAGAGCCCGAGCGGCGAAGTTTTGATGATGGGCTATTCCAACAAAGAAGCATTCGAAAAATCATTTGAAACCGGAAAACTCACTTTCTTTAGCCGCACCCGAAACTGTCTTTGGACAAAAGGCGAAACAAGCGGTCATTTCTTAGAGCTTATCAAAATGCGCGCTGACTGCGACAGAGACACGGTTTTGGCAACTGTATTTCCTCATGGTGGAGTCTGCCACACAGGAAGCTTTACCTGCTTTGGAAGCGAGGCTGATGCAAAATCAAATCTTGAACGGCTTTACGGCACGATTGCCGAGCGCTTTGCAAATCCAAAACCGGGCAGCTACACTGCAACCTTAGATGCAAAACGGGTTCGCGAAAAGGTCATGGAAGAAGCAGAAGAGCTTTGCGACGATGCAGATTCAAAAGACGAAGTTATCTGGGAAGCAGCCGATTTGCTTTATTTTGTAAGCGTTCTCATGTACAAAGAAGGTGTTACATGGCAGGATGTTTACAATGAATTGGACAAACGCCACAAAGAGAAGTAAAATTATAGTTGCTGAACAAAACTGATTTTTGGAGGAAGCAACTATGGCTGTTACTGTATATTCTCTCGGAGCTGCTCAGGAAGTTACCGGTTCAAAACACATCTTTGAAATAAACGGTCGTTCTTATATGATTGACTGTGGTGCCTTTCAGGGTAAGCGTGCCGAATCCGACGAAAAAAACAGGAATTTTGAAATTCCTGTCGATAAAATCGAATCTGTAATTTTAACTCATGCACATTATGACCATGTAGGTCTTCTTCCGCTGCTTGTAAAAAAAGGCTACAACGGCAATGTTTATGCAACTCCTGCAACCCGCGATTTAACTGACCTTATCATGATGGACAGTGCGCGTATTCAGGCACGTGATGCCGAATACCTGCGGAAACAGGCCGTTAAAAAAGGCGAAAAATTTAACTGGCAGCCGATGTTCACAGAAAAAGACTGTCTTAAAGCCGCAAATCAGATTATTACTCTTTCTTACAACCGCAAAATGTACATTTCGCCGGAAGTTCAGCTGGAATATTTTGATGCCGGTCATATTTTAGGCTCAGCTTTTGCTTACATTACAATTAAAGGCCAGAGAGACCAGAACGGAAATCCAATCCGCGAAAACGAAAACAATGCACTGCGTATCTGGAACAAACTTTTCGGCTGGAAAAAGGACGACAAACGTTCAACTCCAGACCGCCGCAAGGCAACTCCGGAAGAACAGGCTCAGTACACCGGTCCTGAACGACGCAGCGGATTTGACCGGCGCGAAGGCAAAGATGAAATCCGCATTTTGTACACAGGCGATTTAGGCCGTAAACAAAAACCTATTATCCGAGACCCTTCAACAAAACTTCCCCCGCCGGACTATATTTTTATCGAAAGCACTTACGGAAACCGAAAGCACGAAGATACAGCAATTGCAATGGACGAACTCCGCAAAATTGTTCACCGTGCAGTTGAAAAAAAAGGCAAAATTATAATTCCATCATTTGCAATCGAACGCACTCAGGAAATCGTCTATTATCTGCATCTTCTTGTAGACAAAAAAAAGATTCCGAATATTCCGATTTATGTAGATTCACCAATGGCTGTAAATGCAACATCAATTTTCCAGGTTCATCAGGAATGTTATTCAGATGATGTTCATGAAGCTTTTTTACAGCATCATAAAAATCCATTTGGTTTCGGAAACCTTTCTTTTGTAAACAGTCTTGAAGAATCAAAAAATCTCAACAAAAAAGAAGGACCGATGATTATAATTTCTGCCGATGGTATGTGTGAAAGCGGCAGAATTGTTCATCACATTGCCAATAATATTTCAGACCCGCGCAATACAATTCTTATCGTAGGCTACATGGCAGAAAACACACTTGGCCGCCGTATTCGGGACGGTGCAAAAGTTGTTACAATCATGGGCGATGAATATGACGTAAAAGCAAATGTCGAGCAGATTAATGCCTTTTCAGCACACGCCGATTATGAAGAAATGACGAAATGGCTTAAATCAATCGATACAAGCCGGCTCAAAAAAATCTTCATGGTACACGGCGAACACGAGGCCCAGGAATTTTTCAAAGCTCATCTTGAGAAAAACGGCTTCCCGAACGTGCAGATTGTAAAATACGGCGAATCTTACGAAATTGAGTAAAATATGAAAAAAGAAACAAAAACCCTTATCAAACAGATTTCTCTTCCAGTCGGAATTTTTTTCGGAATCATTCTCGTGCTTTTTATTGGCATTTATTTTGCACTCTTTAAGCCGAATTTTATGCGCGGGAACGGGAAGCCAACTCCAATGGATAAAAACCACTTTCTCACAATAGAAAATGAAGAAAAAAATAAAGCCGACACAGAATGGTTCTATTCCCAGAATCCGGAAGAAATCACCGTTGAATCTTTTGATAATCTCAAACTTACCGCCTACAATCTTCCGGCCGAAAATGCAAAAGGAACCTGGCTTTTAATTCATGGTCATCACTCTGCTCCGCTCCGGGAATTTGCCGGGCTTGCAAAGTTTTTCCACGAACTGGGTTATAATGTAGTTCTTCCTTATCAGCGTGCTCACGGAAAAAGCGAAGGAAAATACATCACTTTCGGTGTTAAGGAACGCTACGATGTACGGGACTGGCTTTTAAAAGTAAACGAAATCTACGGCGATACACTTCCTGTTTATCTTGAAGGCATTTCAATGGGATGTGCCACAGTTTTAATGAGCCTGAGTTTTGATTTACCGGCTAACTTGTGCTATGTTGTTGCTGACTGCGGCTACACTTCACCTTATGATATTATGTGGAAAGTTGCCCGGAAAGACAAAAATGTCCCTCTTCCACGGCTTGTTCTGGGCATCGGAAACATTATGACTCAAATTCTTGCTGATTTTGATTTTAACGAATACGATACATTCAAAGGTCTGCGCTATAATCAGATTCCTGTACTTTTTATTCACGGCACAGAAGATGCCTTTGTTCCAATCGAAATGACAATCGCAAACTATCAGTACTGTACAAGTGAAAAATTTCTGTATTTAGTCGAAAAAGCCCCCCACGCGATTTCATATTTTATCGACGAAGAGGGCTATCATAAAGCTCTGATTGAATTCTGCAAATTACAGTAAATTTTATACTTATTCAAAAAAATCGGGAAAACTCCGCTCCAATTCCGTGATTTGACCGTACAGACGCGAAAGGTGTTCTTTTTCAAGCTTAAAAAGACTTTTCGCGTCATTTTTTTTAATTGCTTCGATAATCTGTGCATGTTCTGACTCAACAAGTTTCGGAATTTCATTTGCACTATAGCTCAGGATTCTGATTCTGTGGTCGTTGCCAGTGTGTGCAGTCAGTGTTTCCCAGACCCACTCACAATTTGCCTGCGTATACAGAAGATGATGAAGTGCATCATCAAGCCTGAGAAAACTGGATGTATCATTATCAAGCAGGCTTGCATGCTGCGAAACAAGCATTGCCTGCATTTTTGTAACAAAAATCTCGCGCTTTGAAGAATCAGAAAGTGTTTTCATACATTCTTCAAGCACTCCAAGTTCCAGACTGATCCGCATGAAGCGCTCCTGACGCAGAATTTCCTTATTTAAAAGCGATACACGGGTACCTTTCTGCGGAAAAATATCCACAAGTCTGTCACCAGAAAGCCTCAAAAGCGCATCCCGGACAGGGGAGCGGGAAACTCCCAGCTGTTCGGAAAGTGCATTAATATCAAGTTCCTGCCCTGGTTTATACACGAGATTTGTAATCGAATGCCGCAATGTATCATACACGGATACTTTCGATTCAAAGTGTGACATTTTTTACACCGCAAATCCCAGAAGTCTTGGCAGGAAGAGAGAAACCTGAGGAACAAATGTTACAATCAGAAGACCTGCAATCATAGTAAGATAGAACGGAATCATTGCCTTTGTTGTTTTTTCGATACTGATTTTACCGACACCGCAGCCGACAAACAGAGCCGAACCTACAGGCGGAGTACACAAACCAATTGCAAGGTTAAAAATCAGCATGACACCAAACTGAACAAGGCTCATTCCACAAGTCTGCTGAACAACCGGAGCAAGAATTGGAGTTACAATCAGAATAAGTGGTGCCATATCCATAATACAGCCAAGGAAAAGAAGCATTACGTTTATCAAAAGAAGAAGAACAATTTTATTGCTTGAAACTGCAAGAAGTCCGTTGGTAATCATTGTCGGTACTTTGAGCAGAGCAAGCAGATATCCGAATCCGCCGGCTGCCGCAATCAGAGAGAATACCATTGCAAGTGTTTTTACAGTATTCATCAGAAGACGCGGCATCTGAGAAATTTTAAGTTCTTTGTAGACAAACACTGAAATGATGAACGAATAAATACATGCAATTGCAGCAGATTCAGTTGCTGTAAACCAGCCGGCAGTAACACCAACAAGAATAATTACAGCAGTAAAAAGCGCAAGAATTGCATCAAAACAGATTTTGCAGGCTTCGAAGAAACCGATTGCGTCCCCTTTCGGATAGTGTCGGACAATACTCATAACAGCACAGACTACAAGGAAAAGAATACCGAGTGTAACGCCAGGAACAAGGCCTGCCATAAAAAGAGCACCGACTGAAACACCGCCTGCAGCAACTGAATAAATAATCATGTTGTGGCTCGGCGGAATCAAAACGCCCTGACAGCTGGTTGCAACAGTTACAGCAACAGAGAAGTCCCTGTCAAAGCCGGCTTTAACCATCATCGGGATTTCGATTGACCCGAGTGAAGAAACATCTGCAACAGCTGAACCAGAAAGATGACCGAAGAACATTGAACCAAGAACGTTTACATAAGAAAAACCGCCCCGGAACCGGCCGACAACAGCATCAGCTGCCTTTAAAAGACGGTCAGAAATGCCGCCTGCTCCCATAATTTCACCGGAAAGAATGAAAAACGGAATAGCCATCAGACTAAACGAATCGACGCTTTTTGCCATCTGCTGAATAAATGCCATAAGCGGAATATGGCAATAAACAAGTGCTATGCATGAAGAAACAGCCAGTGCAAAAGTAACAGGCATTTTACACAAAATAAAAACAACAAAAGACCCCAGCAGGAGCCAGATTGCAATAGTCGGATCAAACATTCTCGCCCCCTTCTGAAACTTCACTTACAGCAGCTTCATTTTTACTTGCCCTCATTTCTTCGATAATCTGCTGGTCAGTTTTGTCAGCTCCAGCCTCACCTTCAATTGCAAGATGACGGTATTTTTTTGCCTCGAACAAATCAAGAAGAGCAAAATAAATAATGAAAACACCGCCAACCGGCATCATCATATATTTTGTACCGGCAGGCCACTGAGTTGCCGGAAGAGTGCTGTTCATTGTCATTGTGGCAAGTTTAATACCATAAACAACGAGAATGTATCCAAAGAAAAGCGTTGCAAGAGTATTGATTTTTGTGATTATAATTCGAACGACTTTTGGAAACATATTGAAAAACAGCGAAATTGAAATATGAAGTCCTTTTTCAACACCAATTGCCATTGCAATAAAGGCTGTCCATACCATAAGAAGCAGCGCAAGTTCTTCAGACCACATAATAGACTTATGAAGAACAAGTCGTCCAAAAACTTCGCAGCTTACAATAATTACAATTACAAGAATTACAAGTTTTGAAAACTCAAGAAGGATTCTGTAAATGCAGTCAAACACAAATGTAAATGCTGAAATAACTTTTTCTACTGCATTAAAACCCGGTTTACAGATTTCAGCCGGTGCAGATTTAAAAAAGTTTTTTATCTTTTCGATAATATTCATTTAATGCCCGCTTATTAATTTATTAATAACACTAATATACTAAAATATCAGTGTTCCATGATTAAAAATACCCCGCTTCAGTTTTTTCTGAATACGGGGCTTTAATTAATTATTTAGACTGAATCTGAGAAATCAATTCTTCGTAGCCTGCACCAAACTGTGTATAGAGTGGAGCCATAGCTGCCTGGAATTTTTCTTTTTCGCCAGGTTCAAGTTCTGTGATTACAGAACCAGCTTCTTTAACTTTTGCTTCTGAAGCACCTTCTTTAGCAGCCCAGAGTTCACGTTCGATTTTTGCTGATTCAAGAGCACATTCCTTGATGATTGCCTGATCTTCCGGAGAGATTTTGTCCCAAGTGATTTTTGAAACCATCTGCATTTCAGGAACGCGAGTATGTTCGTCGAGAACATAATATTTAGCAACTTCGTAGTGAGAAACTGAATCATATGAAGGCCAGTTGTTTTCTGCACCGTCGA
The DNA here is from genome assembly GCF_045657965.1 of Treponema sp. GTDB lineage: Bacteria > Spirochaetota > Spirochaetia > Treponematales > Treponemataceae > Treponema_D. Next base: position 19,574 of record NZ_JAZOUG010000042.1, read on the forward strand.
TAACGCCAGTCTGAAGACCTGAATAAACTTCACCGTAAGCCATTGGAGTTGCACTTGCACCAAGAGCAGCAACCATACCCATCATCATCTGAGATTCCTGAACACGGATTTTAAGACCTTTCAAATCTTCGAGTTTTGTAACAGGCTTTTTGCTGTTGTAGAAGTTGCGTGCGCCTGCATCGAACCATGAAAGACCTACAAGGTTAGCACTTGAAACAGACTTAAGGAAGTTTTCTCCGATTTCTCCGTCAAGAACGCGCCACATCTGAGCAGCATCTTTGTAAAGATACGGAAGCTGAAGAACGTTAAGTGATTTTTCAAATTCTGAAAGTGGTGAAATTGAAACTCGGGTGAAGTCAATTGCACCAAACTGAAGCTGTTCAATAACAGACTTTTCATCACCAAGCTGACCACCGTGATAAACATCAATATGGATGCGTCCGTTTGTTTTCTGCTCTACCATTTCGGCAAATTTGTAAGCAGCCTGTGTTGTAGGGTAATCCTGAGCCTGATTTTCAGCATAGCGAAGAACCATTTTTTTTGCTTCAGGAGCAGCTTTTTTGTCTTTGTTACAACCGGTAACTGCTAATCCTGCAGCAAGAATTGCACATGTTGCAGCAAGTAATGTTTTTTTCATATTTTAAAATCCTCCAATTTATTATGAAAAAAGTATTCTTTAACTATAATCCGCTTTTTTTGAGATGTCAAATTTTCGGCTAGACTTTTAATGATTTTGCTTTTACAATTATAGAAAAAATTTTAGAGGATATTTTGTACACTAGAGAAATCAGAACGCCGCCAGAAAAAATTATCCATAATGGTAAAATTGAATTCGGCACTTTTGACGGTCTTTTGCGAAAACTCGACATTCGCGGCGTTAAGGCACCATTTGCAGGTTTTCCATTTCCTGCTCTTATAACAAATTTTCGTATTCAAAGCTCTCTTTTATTTATGTTCAATATTGGTTCATACATTGGAACTGTCGATTTTCTGGATCATAAAATTTTTGGTCATGCAGATGTTGTTTTCTGGAACAAAGAAAATGGCAGGAAGATTGCTTACCGTTCATTTATGGGACCAAGACGCAGATTTATTCCACATAATATGGAAACAGGATTCTGTGCAAGTTTTAACAAAAAACGCTATATACGGGTAAGCTGGGATCATCCCCGTGATAAACTTTCAATGATTTTTAATTTAAAAGGCGATTCTTCCCGTCCTTCTGCACAGGCAGCCTTTATCGCACATTATTCAAATTCAAATTTCAGGGAAATGGCAACAGTTATTCCTTATCCTTCAAAAAGGCGTTGTTCTGCCACGTACATAGCAAATCCTTTGATTCACGGCACATTATCTTTAGAGAAAACCAGAAATTCTGAAGAAACAGTTCAGCAAAATGCAGACGGACAGGCAGTATTATGCATCAACCGGGCTTACTACAATTTTCACTCAAATTCAGAATTTATTATTGCAACCGGCGAAGTTGAAGGAAAAAAAATCACTTTTCAAATTTTTACTACGCAAGAAAACGCCGTAGATACCGAAAATATAAACAGTAATATTTTATATGTTAATGGAGAAACAACACTTTTACCTCCAGTAACAATTACACATCCATTCGGCTTATCAAAAAAATGGATTATTCAGGATTTTGAAAATATGGTCGATTTGACATTCACACCAGTCTCAGATAATCATCGGGATGTTTCGTTTCTGGTAATGAAAAGTCAGATGCGCACAATTTTCGGAACTTTTGAAGGTGTAATAAAAACAAAAAACGGCGATGATATAGTTCTGCACAATTTTGAAGGTATTGCAAAAAATCATCTTCTCAGGCTGTAGTCTATTTCTTATTTAATAAACGGGGATTTATATGGCAGATAAACCAGAAGCAAAATGGGAACCTGGAACTCTCGACAACACAAGACGAAATATCGGACCGATTGACCAGGACGAAGCAAAAAAAATGATGCAGAAACTTGGCGGTGAAGTATTTGCTGAAAAATCTGCACCAATCGATTATTCTGCCTTTCCAAAAGCAAAAGAATATTCAAAACGTGTTGTAGGAAAATCTGCTTCAAGTGTAGCTTCTCAAAATGCCAGACAAACTTCAATTCCGGCCGGCGGTAAAATCGGTTTTGCCGTTAAAGAAAAAAAAGTAAGGCTTGGTGGTTCGCTTCCAGAATTAACTTCCAGAGAACGTCAGCTCATGGACAGAATAATGATGAGCGATGATTATAAAATCAAACCAAATTACGGACTTTTCAATTTTGTCAGACGATTCAAGAAAAACGGCAATGAACTGGTCCGCAAAAATTTCATCGAATACAATTTACAGAAACATATTGAACATCTTCAGGAATTTATAACAACAGTAAAATCAATAATCCAGATTTCACCTGATACATACAAATCAAAAATACTTACGGCATCAGAAGACCGTTTCCGCTTTTTAAAAACAGTCGGTTCCTGGACAATGAAAGACATTAAAGCACGATATTTTGATTTACAGGATGTTCAGGACGAATGTACTGTCGCCATGATGATTCCTTTTGTAAAAACAATTTACCGGGATTTAATAAAAATTTACTATCTTGGAGAGACAAAAATATCCGGCTATTTCAAAGACATTTATTCAGATCTGGCAAAATATCCGAAATTTGATTTAAAAAAAGCCCAGATGCTTTCTAAAACTGGAATTACCGAGTGGTTTTATGTCTACAGTCAGGTAATTAAAGGGCTTTACCCGCTTTTAATGCGGATGTCTTCAACAAAATTTGACTATTTCCAGGATTTCTTCCTTGTTCAGACATCAAATATTCTTTCTTTCCTTGAACTGACAAAATTTGACCTGCTTTTACCGAACAAAAAAGGTGCAAAAAAAGCAGTCGAAGAAGAAAAAAAAGAAGAACAGAAAACCGAAGAAAAAAAGGAAGAAAATACAAAACAGGAAGAAAAGAAATCTGATCTTGTCGAAGCAGGTTTAAAACTTCTGGACAATTTATTCCCTGAAGCCGGATTCTTAAAACTCGAAACTATGCCGGACATGTTCCCGTATTTCCAGCCGATGTATCAGTTCCGCGACGGTTATAATATGCTTTCACCAGATAACCCGCTTCAGGTAACTGTCACATTATTAAAAATTATCGAAGATTTATTCCAGGGCTGCCGAAATATTATTTTCACTGAAGAAAATGAAGATGACGGCACAGGCACTCAGTCAGAAAAACTTTCTGTCGTTTTGAGTGAATGGTCTTTGTATCGTGAAGTACTTTTTGAAAAATATTACTGCGACCAGCTTAAAAATTTCGTTAACAGTGAATATTCGCAGGGGGATTTTAAATCTACCCTTTTCGGTAAAAAGCTCATTACAACCATGCTCTGGCAGACAAAATATAACTTTTTGCCGTATTTTGAATTTGAGCAGCTTCTTCTTGAAAAGCCGAAAAATGACAGTCAGTACAGACCTTTGTGTATCAGATTAAGCTTCCTTCTGAAATTTTTTACAGCATTATCAAAGAATATCGATGCTGCAAAAGGACAGGGCATGGCTTTAGGCATTCAAAATCCATGGGATAAATATCATTTTGATATTCCAAACGTAATGTCAAGACGAATGGATGTGCTTTTAGGTGCAAAACGTATGACAGATTCTGCTGCAACTAATGCTAATCTTATAAAATATTCTCTGCTCATAATTTCTGTTCTTGACTGGTGGGTAAATAATCCTTCAAGCCCGGCTTATTCTTCTGATTCGACACACATTTATAGAATAAATCCTGCTGACGGTGCTCCTGCCTTCAGTGTTCCTGAACGTGATGATCAGAATAAACTTTTTGCAGACAGAGTAAAGCAGAATATCGAAAAACAAAAGGCTAATGCAGGCAAATAAATGGATAAAGAACTTGAAGAAAAATTTATAGCTTTGGAAACAAAAATCGCATACATGGACGATTTTATTTCAAAACTTCAGACTGAAACTATCAAAAACCAAAAAGAAATCCGCCTTCTGCGTGAAGAAAATCAAATCTTAGCAGGGCGGATTCAGGACTTATCAGAGAATCTGGAGATTCCTAACCGGAAGCCCCCTCATTATTAGTCCTTTTTGGTGAAATACGCGAACAGTGCAATAGCCCAGCCAATTACAATTACAATCAGACCAATTCCGACACCTGTACCAGTAGCTTTAAAGCCAAGTTTTGTTAAATTCTTTGCCCATGGTGCAAGATTGAGATAACTCATAAGAACATATACACCGCCAACAATTGAAACAACAAGTGAAATCAATTTTACAGGAAGTTTAGTTCCAGCTGAAACAAAACAGAATACGATACCTGCAACAGCCCCGCCAAGTGCAAGAATTGAGCCGATTTTTAAATCACCGGAACCGTCTGTAATTGCATTGATTGCTGATGAGCCGCCGCCAAAAAATTTGCTGGCAGTAAGCGGAAGAAAACAACCGATTACAACAAGTGCCATTCCTATAAGATATAAACTCAGTGTTCCTGATTTTTTTGCCATTTTTTCCTCCTTTTTATTAAATGGTCTTAATATTATAACGCAGTTTTCAAAAAAATAACTAAAAATCTGTTATTATTTTGACATTTTAGACATTTTAAATGATAATCAATTATTATAGGTACTAATATGAAACTAAAAAAAGAAAAGATTAAAAAGCAAAAACCTGTAAAAGTAAAAGAACCGCTCGCAAAAAATAAATTTACAAAATCGCTCGCATTTAAATTTGTAGCAGCAATTTTTGTTCTTCTCGTTGTATTTTTTTCAGTTCTGGTCGCTGTTTTAAATTTCTCTATCGGCCGGGACAGCATAAAATCTTATTCCGCATTGTTCAGTACACTTTCTGAAAGAAGTTCTACAGCCCTCACCTACTGGCTGGAAGGCTATTTTAAAGACCTTCGGGTTTTTACAAAAAACGAAATCTTTCTTGAAGGCAATATCGATGAAATTTATCAGTACATACTCGATAACCCAAGCCTTATCGGCGACGATTTTGAATATGTAGGAATATGCGGTCACGACGGTATTCTTTATACATCCAACGGAACTCAATTCAGCGTTAAACACACTGAATATTACAAAGATGTAATCGAAAATGGTCAGGGAAGCAGTATCACAAATCCTGAAAAATCTCTTGAAACAGGCGAATATCTTTTTTATGTCGCATTACCGGCATTAAACGAAAACGGCACTTTATTTGGTCTGTTCATGGGTGCACTTAAAATTGACAATGTTCAGATTGAAATCTCAAAAATAAATGTCGGTGAACAGGGATTTGCCTTTATTTTGGACGGACACGGCACAACAATTGCCTATCCGGATGAAGGCGAACTTATGAAAAACATTTCCAACATGGAAGATGAAACTACCGGCCTTATAGGATTTAAAGACCTTGCCTATGAAATGGTCATGGGAAATAATGACGTTGCTACAATCCAGAATCAAAACACAGGCAAAACAGACTATGTTTATTACTACCCGATTTATGATACAAACTGGTCTTTAGGACTTTCTCTGCCCGAAAACGAAGTTCTTGCTTCAGCTCACCGTAACGGCATGAATATTGCTGGCTGCAGTTTCGTAATTGCAATTCTGCTTATCATTTTTATTGCGATATACATGAAGATTCTTCTTAAACCACTTTTACGGCTTAATTATTCAATCAAAGAAATCGCAAAAGGCGATGCAGACCTCACAAAACGAATCGAAATAAAATCAAAAGATGAAATCGGCGGTGTTGTCGGAGGATTTAATACCTTCATTGAAAATCTTCGTAACATTATCAGTGAAGTAAAAAATTCTAAAAATGCTCTTCAGGAAATTGATAATGATCTCCAGAACACCACAAAAGCTACAGGAAACTCAATAGCCCAGATTTCTGCAAATATGAATGATGTTTCTGCTCAGATTGAAAGCCAGAGGGCAAGTGTTGAACAGACAGTCGGCTCAGTAACTCAAATTGCAAAGAATATCGAGAGCCTTAATCAGATGATTGAAAGCCAGTCAAGCGGAGTTAATCAGGCAAGTGCGGCAGTTGAGCAGATGCTTGGAAATATAATTTCTGTTTCTCAAAGCACAGAAAAAATGGCAAATGCCTTTTCAAAGCTTGAAGAATTTACAAGAAACGGAATTGAAAAGCAGAATATCGTAAATCAGCAGCTTGCAACAATCGAAGAACAGAGCTTAACTCTGCTCCGGGCAAATACCACAATCAGTAAAATTGCAAGCGAAACAAACCTGCTTGCCATGAATGCAGCAATTGAAGCAGCACATGCTGGTGAAGCCGGTCAGGGATTTAGTGTTGTTGCCGATGAAATCAGAAATCTGTCAGAAACTTCTGCAAATCAGTCAAAGACAATCGGCGCCGAGCTCAAAAAAATTCAGGATTCAATTACAACAGTTGTTGCATCTTCAGAAGAAGCAAAAGCAGCCTTTAACTCTGTAAGTGAAAATATTCAGCAGACAGACCAGCTTGTGCGCCAGATTCGCGGTGCAATGGAAGAAAGCGAAGCAGGAAGCCATCAGATTACAGATGCCCTCAAAATGATGAATGATTCCACCACTGAAGTCCGTACGTCTTCACAGGAAATGTCAGAAGGCAACAAAACTATTCTTGATGAAATTAAAAATCTGCAGGAAGCTACAAAAGCCATTACTGAAAGCATTGAGAGAATGTATGAAGGTGCAAACCAGATTGAAAAAAATGGTTCGACCCTTTCTGATATTTCAGGCACAATGCAGAATTCAATTCATCAGATTGGAAGCCAGATAGATTTGTTTAAGGTTTAATGCAAAGCTGGTTTAATCCGTACAGGAAATCAGCTTATACATTGGGTTCTCACCGGGATGAAGCTCAAGTATGTGCTTTTCACAGGGAAGAGCTTCGCCTGGATCGTGAGTTACATGTAAAAGCGTTGTTGTACCTGTTTCTGCAACAGTTTCCAGTAAATCCAGAATTTTCTGACGATAATTTTCATCAAGACCATGACACGGTTCATCCAGAATAAGAATTTTAGGACTTTTTACGGCTGCACGCAGAATTAAAACGGCACGCTGCTCTCCATAACTCAATGAATTGAAAGAATCATGTTCCCTGCCTTCAAATCCGCCAAGTTTAAGCCATTTGCGGGCAGTTGCAGTTTCTACGTCAGTTTTCTGCTCATACAACCCTATGGAATCTTTAAAACCTGAAATAATTACACTTTCCAGATCTGTGCTGCCAACCATGCGGTATTCAACATGCCAGCGGTAACTTACAATACCAAGCTGTTTTTTAATATCCCAGATTGTTTCGCCGCTTCCTCGTTTTTTACCAAACAGATATACATCATTACAGAAAACCTGATGATTATCACCTGTTATAAGTTCAAGGAGAGTTGTTTTACCAGAACCATTTGGACCACGGATAAGCCAGTGTTCACCCGGTAAGACCTGCCAGTTAAAATCAACAAGGATCTGTTTTTCACCCCAGCCGACATTTACATTGTTCATCTGAATGAGAGTTTGAGAACTTTCTGTATGAATATCTGTAACGAGTGTTGTATCTTTTTGAATCTCTTTTAATTCATTTACGAATTTTGATTTTTCTGATTCACGGGATTTTGATTTTTCTGCATTTCTTTCTGAAAGAAGATTTTCATATTCTTTTTTAGTACCGCAAAAAGAAATTTCACCTTTTGAAAATTCCAGGACATTTGTTATAGTTTCAGGAATTTCATGATAGCGCTCCATTGACAGAATTACTGAAGGAACACTTTTACCAACAATAGTCGCAAAAAATTCCAGTAAAATGGAACGGCTTTGAGCATCAAGACCGGCAAACGGATCGCTTAAAATAAGCAGTTTTTTTCCGGAAAGAAGGGCACGGCATAAAAGAGTACGCCTGATTTCTCCCGTAGACATGAATTTAAGCCCGCGTTCAAGTATTGTTTCAACTCCGCATAATTTAACTTCCGGCATTGTTTCCAGGCGCGAAGCAATTGGAGGCAGTGGAAGATTTCTATGCTTTGCATCAGGACCGCCTAAAACTTCTGATATAAAACGCCGACCTGTTCTGCCTTCATCGATTTTGTCCATATATTCAGATTCGTCTAAATCCCGCTCTTCCTGAATTAAAGCAGCTGCCTTTTCCAGAGAAACAATTTCAACTGAATCTGAGAATGAATTTTTATATGCAGATTGAACTGCCTCATTTGGTATAATTTGTTTTTCGCCGGCTAAAGCCTGTAGAAATTCTGCCTTTCCGCTGCCGTTTGCACCAATAACAAGCCATGCTTCGCCAGAGTTCATGCTCCAGCTTATGTTTTGAATTTTAGTTCCGTGTAAATCCTGAACACGACAATTGTTTATGCTGATGAGTAATTCTGTATTCATAATAAAAAAACCGGTCTAGCGACCGGCCTGCTTAATTATTTGCCACCAAAAATCAAACCTGCAAGTTTGCCGATTGGATCAAAATCAAGAAGAAGTACATCAATTGCAAAGAAAACAGCAAAACCAATTACTGCAATAAGCAAAAGAAGTGCAACACCAATAAGCATCTGAATTGAAATTGGAAGCGAATCAAAACCTGAAGTTTTTTTTGTAGAAACTGTATTTGAAGCCATAATATACTCCGTCAAAAAAAATAAATCATTTATATATTAAAGGTAGATTGATTTACCGTCAAGTGATAAACAGGGAAAATTTTGAGATTTTCCCTGCGGTCTTGCGCCTGCGCGGGAGAGGGCAGCTTACTTCTCGCTCTTCAAGAATACAACATCCATTCGGTCTGTCTGGAAACCGATTGCAGCATCGCAGTCACTTACGGTAACGCCGTCTTCGCTTACAGAGGAAGACCATTTGCCCTGATAGTTACCTTCTACGTAAGTAAGGTTTCCTCCAACAGCATAGTGGTTTGTCGAATCTTCAACAACAGCAGGTATAATTTCTGTATCCCAGACAGCAGAAGATTCTGTGCTGTCAACAATTCGCTTAACTGCATACTTAATACCATTGTAAGTCTTAGCCTTGTTAAGATAAGAAACACATGGAGTGTTGTCTGTGCCAATTAATGACAAAGTAGGATAAGTACCTGTTGTATCAATTGTCTCGTCAGTTTCAAAAGAATATGCATCGGCAGTAACTCCAGGTGTTTTTACACCGGCTGTACTTTTTATGTACTTCAAATTGCCTTCATCATCAACATAGACAATATGAAGTACATCGTTTGAATCAATCTTCATTGCAACATCTGAACCACCCGCAGCCACATCCTGACGGCGCCATGCAGAAGCAAGAGATGGAGAATCACTATTAGCATAAGCTATGCGAACACATTCATTTGCAGAATCGTAGTATGCAATAACAGGACAGCCGGTTGAAGTTACATCCATACTGATTGCACTACCCGCCATACTTGACTGTGTTGAGCCAGTAGAAACGACATTAGCTTCACCAAAGTACATTGCAACATGAGGACCAGCGTTTGTTGCTGAAGTTGAAACTTTACTGTTATCAAATTTGCTATCTGTCCATGTCAGATAATAACCACTTGTGTACCATGTGCATGTTGCTGTATGCAGTTCTGTAACATACAGTCCCTGAGTGTTTGTATACATAATTGCAAATGTAACTGTTGAACCACTTTTGATTTTGTCAGTGTTAGGGAAATCTGTCGTACTTAAACGTGCAGAATTAGTACCCAAATAAGCAGCTGTATTTCCAGGCTTTTCATTATAAGTTATTGAATAGCCAACTTTTTCATCATTATTTGCATAATCATAAGTTCCACGGCTATGAACTCTGTCAAGACCATCACTGGTACCATCAATTAAAACCCAGCCTGTAATATCAAATTGATTAGCATTAGCAGTTGGAAGTGCTGAAATATTTTCTACTGGCTGATAGGTATAACGCAAAGCCTGATTCTTAATATCATAGTATGCAAAATGCATGTTATTGCCAAACCGGGCAGAACGAGGAACATCAAAATGCTCAACTTCACGAGTCATTGCATAACTAGAAAGCTGATATCCTGATGTATATTTTTTATCAGCCAGATAATATCGGTTATACAGAATTGAGGCGGTTGTATCAGTTGAAGATTCCATTGCAGCTTCATTACTCAATGCGATACCGAATGCACCACCACAGTTATTGTAAGCTGCATAACCTGTTGAATTGATTCGACCGGCGTTACCTACATGTGCTGGGAATAACATTACAGCAACTGAGTTAGCCCCCTGATATCCGTAATAATTTGCAGCTGTACCAGTTTCTGAAGTAGCCTTTTTATCAATTGCAATAAATGACGGGTCCTGAGGCTGGTCATAATTCAGGAAGATTGATTTACTTGCTACAGTAAGACCTTTTTCAAGCTGAATAGAAGCAGAACCTTTAAGAGACCATGTTGAGAACAAATTACCACTTGCATCAGCTGCCATTGTAGGCATGTGGCTTAAAGAATCTGTACTTACAAAGCTGTGTCCAACATCATAAACATCAAGATAACGATTGTCATAATAGGTGTATGAACCGCTGGTTTCATGGTTATCAGTTTGAGAGTTATCATTTTTATGATTCAAACTAAGTATACCGTTAACAGTTACGGTCAACTCTCCAGAGTTAGATGGAACATAGAAAGTCATTGTCTTATTATTACTTAAAACAAGTGCATTCTTTGTTCCCAAAAGTTTATCCGAATCTGTTGAAGCTTCAGTTGCTGTAAGTGTTGTTCCGCCGACAGAAACATAATTAGTAGTATCTGTACTTAAAGGGAAGTTATAACCTGTTACAGTAAGCTGGTCACCTATTGCCACCGGATAGCTTCCATATGTTGAGCGGTTAGTAATATTTGTACCTGATGTTGACTTGTAGCGACTCTTAGTTGTATCTGTACGAGTTATTCCCGTGATATACGGCACAACATCCACCTGATATGTAGCATAAGGCACAGTTGTTGCAGCACCATTAGTATTTGTTCCGTCGTTTGCGGCTACAGTAAATACAACGTCTGTTGCTGCAATTCCTGCAACATAGCTTGAATCTACAGTAAGGCTCCAGGTTACTGTATGACCGTCTGTTGTACTGAATTCATTGCCTGTAATTGCAAATGTTAATCCTGTTGCAGGCTGCGTGATTGTAAATCCACCTGTTGTAGTGCTGTATGCTGCAACTTTTTTTGTACTTACGGCTGTGCTGTCGAAGTTTTTGCTTGTTGTAAGATAAATCTCACTTACACGCTTTTCATCAGTTACAGTTCCAGTAAATGTAACTTCACCTGAAATTTTTGTATCTCTATCAAGATACTTTGTTGCATTTCCGTCTGTAAATACAGAAGGTAAAGTAGAACTTAATTCAACGTGACCTGCATTTTCTACAGCAGCAGGATCCTGAATTGACGGAACAGGGAATTTGTCATCTGTAAGGTCAATATAAAGCGGCACATTGATTACAGTGTACTGAGAGCCGAATACAGTATTTCCTTCAGCGTCAACTGAGTCACCAGTACCGGCAGTTGTTCCATTTGTAGAATCCCAGATTGTAATTCCGATGTTGCTGAGTTTATGTGTGCTTTCAGTTGCTTCAACCCATTCTGTATGACCAGAAATGTCACCTGTTGCAATTTCAAAGCCTTTAAGGGAACTTGAAACAATTGAAGCAGTTGTTGTTGTATCTGATGTTGTGTCATAGAGAGAAGATGTGCGTGCTGTTACGCTTCCCTTTGTGCCTGCTGTAGGTTCCGTTAAGATTCCGTCAGTTGAAGAGGCTACAGCAAGCTGATACTTAAGGTCGCCGTTACCTTCTTTACCGCCGACAAATTCGAGGGCAACACCAAGTTTGTTTCGCATTGTAAATCCAACGCCATAATAATTGCCGTCAGAATCTTTTTCTGTTGATTTGTAAGAAAGTGTAGAAATTTCCTGTGCACTTCCTTCAAGTTCGCCAGAAGAATTGATTACAGAACCTGAAAGTGCCGAGTAATACTTCTGACTCAAAGTTCCACCTTCGCTTGAAGTAATTGCCTGACCACCAAGTTCGTTGTCGGTATATTTGCCGTCCCCGTTCAGGTCAGTTGCAAGGAATACCTTAGAAACGCGAGGCTTGTGGTTTGTGAGCATTACTGTTGTTGTTTCTGTGCTGTAGTTTCCGGCTTTATCGGCTGCTACTACAACAATATCAATCTGACCGTCGTCAAGTTCGTCTGAGAAGAAGTCAAGAGCCCATGAAAGAGTTGTACCGGACAAATCAAAAGTTTCTGCAAAACCGTCACCGTCATCATTTGTAATTGTTGTAACACCTGAAGATGTAGTACCGCCTTCTCTATCAGAATCTACAGCGATTGCAGCTGCAAAGAATGCGGATGTTGGCAGTGTAGCAAATGTTGCATTAACAGTTGCTGTATGTTCAGTTGTATTAACTTCTGTAATTGCATAATAACTGCCTGAAAGTTTTACAAGGCTTCCGCGGCGGATAAATGAGTTTGCAGTTGTAATAAGAGAAGAAGAAGTAATTACTGTGTTTTCACCGCTTGCAGCACAGCTTACAGTTCCGCTTACACCATAAAGAACTTCACCGGCTTCGGTGCTTGTTATCTGCTTAAGGGTTCCTGATGTTCCCGTAGTTGCGGTATAAGCAGTTCCTGCTTCAACTTTAGAACTGTCATTTGCAGTATAAGAATTTATTGTTGGAAGAGGAAGTTCAAGCTGTCCGTCACGCATAAAGTAAACAGCCATAAAGTCCGGTTTAGAACCTTCATCAATGGCAGTACTGTAAACACTGTACTTATAGTTTGAATTTTCTACTTTTGTCATAGAAATTTCATTCGTTCTGTCTTTATCGCTGTAAAGAGGCTTAATTGTCGGTGCAGTGTTATCAACATTGATTGAATATGTTTTAGCTGAAGAGAATAATCCATCTTTACTCATTGCAGTTACTTTATAAACAACGGTATCAGCTGAATCTTTATCAACTGGAATATAAATCTTTACACTTGTATCATCACCGCTCGTTGCAGTTGTAAAATAATCAGTACCTTTTGTAAGATTTGCATTATCCTTTGTAACACTTTCAACCTTTACATAAGAACCAGAAGCACCCTCTGCCTCTGCTGCAGTTACTTCAAGATACCACTGACCTTTTACATACATGTCTGACGAATATGATTTTTCGCCGGTAACATTTGAAGAAGCCGTAATTGTAGAAAGATTAGATGCTGTTGGCGAAGTTTTGAACTGGTAAAGCTGTTCTGTTAAAGCTGGAGCTTTGTTGTTGATTGTAACATAAATGCTGTCTGTCCAGTCTCCAAATTTACCGTTTGAGTTAACTGCTGATGCACGCAGGTAAACTGTATTTACGCCGTCTCCAGTCGGATCAAGCTCTTTATTTTCGTTAAGATTGAGTTTCCATGCGTTTGTTGTAGTTTTAATACCCCACCATGAATCAAGTGATGTTTTGCCTGTAAAGCCGTACCTTTTGGCAATTGCATCTGTCATTGTACTTGAAGTGTAAGAAGTACCTGCAATTTCATTAATTACATCGTAAGCTGAAACTACAGTATAACCGTAATTTCCAGTACCTGTTCCGGCTTTTGTTTTATCAGTATCAGAGAATGAAGCAGAAGAACCAAGCTGAATGTAAACAGAATTCAGGCTTACAGAAGCATAAGAAGAAATTGAAGTGCTTCCAATCATGCGGACAGTTCCACCCAAAGCATCTTCATTGCTTGGGTTTGTAATTGTTGTAGTAATTTTATCTACATCCGGGTTATACAGAATCTTATAATCGGTTGAATAGGCAATATTACCGAATTCATCAACAGCCCTGAAGTAAACCGGAATTACATAGTAAGTAGAACTTGGATCAGAGTATGTACCTGAGGTTTCTGTATAAGTTGAATTTGCATAATTATCCAGAAGTGTATTTCCAGTGAATGTGAAGTTAACAGTGTCACTTTCATCATTCCATTCAAGACTTTCTTTATTAAGAGAAGGCCAGCCTGTCTGCTGTGTTAAAGTTGGGATAAACCAGCTTACAGAAGTAACGTCATTAGAGTCAGTAGTTGTTCCGGTAAGTGTTACGCTGCCGTTGTTTTGAGTTGAAGAATCAGCTGCATAAGATTTAGGGCTTGTAATATTAACAGCCGGTCCGTCATTATCAACAGTGAATGTGAACGTGCCGTTTCCTGTAAGACCAGAATTATCGTACGGAATTACAGTAATTTTAACAGAACCAGAATCAAGTCCAGCGACAGAAAGCGAAGGCAATACCCAGGTTGAATCGCCGGTTGTACTTGTGGCTGTGAATGTGCCGGCACTGGTGTATCCGTCTGCAATTGTTTTTCCTGCAATAGTCGTTTCAGAAGTTGTCTTGTATTTGAGTGTTGTGCCGTCAGTCTTTGCGATTGTAACGAGCATACCTGCAACACCGTTTGCATCACTTGCATGAATTGTAAGTGCAATGTTCTCCCGTTCTGTTCCGCCAGTTACAAAGGCTGCAGAAATTCCTTCAGAAGTTACTGATTCATCACCTGAAGATTTATAAGTTACAGCCGTAATGTTATCTACAACAGGAGATTCATTGTCTGATTTGTAAGTGAATGAACTTGAAGCTACAGCAGAATCAGAAATTGCCACAGTCTTAACGCTCAATACAGGAATTGTCGTGTAATCACTTGTTGAAGAAGCCGAAGTAAATTCCGTGTCTTCGTTATCAACTACAGTGAACTTAAAGTATTTAGCACCATCATCTGTTGAAGAAGAAGCAAATGTAAAGTCTCCGGAAGCAGAAATTGCTGGTGTTATGACACTTCCAACGGCGTTTCCGCTTGCATCAAGTTCCTGAATTGAAACAGATTTTACAACAGCAGAAGAAGTTGAATCGTCATCACTTACTGTAACATCAACAGTGCCGGCATCGTTGAGTTTTAAGATATACTCATCATTTGCATTTGTAGTAAGTGTAGTAAAGTTCAAAATCGGGCGGTCAGATTTCTGATTAACAAATACTGTAACGATATTTGAATATCCTGTATTTCCTGCCGCATCAGTTCCCACAGCACGGAGGTAATAAGTTGTCTCGTCTGTAAGGGCAGTTGTATCAAGGCCCGTCATATTGAATGAGTAGTTTCCGCTGATTGAAACTGCGGCATCTGTCCATGCAGACTGGTCTTTCGAATACTGGAGAGCAGTAATCGTGTCTGAAGGGAGAGTATTTCCGTCTTCTGCGTTTCCGCTCAAATTGATTGTCTTGTTAATATCAACTGCATCTGTCGATTTGAGTGCGTCTGTTGGTGTGTTAAGTGTAATTGTCGGAGCAGTCGTATCAACTGTAACCGTAAACAGATTTACATCTGTATAATTTCCGGCATAATCGTAAATGCGGGCATAAACTGCTCCAGACTGCGTTACCTTTTCTTTTGCAATTGTAAATGAAGCTGTACCATTTGAATAATCTGCTTTATTTGAATCTGTTGCTGTTGAATCTGTAATTTTTTCATAAGGAAGAACATAAATTCTACTGATTCCACTGCCACCATCTTCATCTGTAACTTCAAATGAAACATAAATATCAGATTTACCGTTTGCAAGATAAGAAGACGTAGTTTCTGCATCAGAACTTGAAGTTCCTGCTTTTACAGAATTATCTGTAAGTTCCGGTTCCTTTGCATCAATATAATATGGTCCGCAGCTTACAGTATTTGTGTTTCCTGCATTATCAACAGCAGTGATTTTAATTGTAGTTGTTGCAGATACAAGATTTGAAACATTACCAGACCAGGTTTCAGTTCCAGCAAAATCATTTGAATTAGACCAGTTAGAACCATCTGAACTTGTCTGATAATAAACCTGTTTAATTCCAGTGCCATATGTATCAGATGAAGTTCCTGAAATTTTAAGTTCACTTGATTTATACCAGATATTGCCGGCAGAATCTGTAGTTGAAGCTGTTACAACTGCTGGAGTTGAAATTACAGGTTCAGTTGTATCAATTACAACTGTTCTGGTAAGACCAGTTTCACGGTTTGCGGCATCTTTAACAGTTATAACAAAAGTGTATGAACCGTCTTTTAATTCATCAGTTCCAGTACCGCAGATAATTTCTTTAGACCATGAACCTGTCTTTGTTCCATTGCTTGTAGTAATTGAAGTTAAATTTACAGCACTAAATTCACCGGATACAGCCGTTGAATTTGAATCTGCAAGAGTTCCTGTATAAGAAATTGTAACTGCTCCAACTGCAGTGTTTGAACTTTCACCATAGAAACCATTGGTATCACTTGCTGTTCCAGACAAAATAAATGAATCATTTTTATACTGAGTACTAGTACCAATAGAAGTTTCTGTTAATACAGGCACACTCTCATCAATTGAAATATAGAATGTGTCAGAAGTAGTTTTTCGTAATGCCTGAATTGAACTATCAGTTGTTTCTGTATATGTACTGTCCTGTGCAATGATATAAACCGGATAAACTCCTTCATTAAGTAAAGACAAATCATAATTAAGAGGATAACTTGTTTTTGTACCTGTTATTGTTTCAGTCAGTTTGTCTTCCCCATCGATATTCAAAACCAGCGAAGAAATTGAATCATCATCTTTGATAGTTGCTGTCAAAGCTTTCTTTGTCGTTAAATCAAAAAGATTTTCATCAGTAACAGCAGATTCTGTAGAAACTGTAGAATCAGCATTTGTTACAGTTATAATTGGAGCATCTGTTTCCTGTTTTATTGTGTATGTATAGATGGTATTCGTTGTATCATCGCTGAAATACTGCGATTTACAATAATCATCTGTTGTATATATTGTTTCATTTCCTGCAGAATCAACTGCCTTTACTTCAACTTTGAAAGATTTGCCGTCTTCATATTTGGTTGTATCTACATAAATTTTCTGACTTGTGCCTTTTCCAGGTGTATACCAGCCGTCTGAGTCAGTTTCAAGTTCATCTGAAGTTCCTTTTTTATAAATCTTTGCTGAAGTTCCATTAACAAGAATACGGTAGTAAACGGAAGCAAGATGAGTATCGTCAATACCAGCTTTTACAATGATTGTACCATTTACATAAGTATTTACACTTGAAGAATCTCCGTCAAAATCAGAACCTTCTACACCAGGCAGAACAGAAGTAATTTCAACTGAAGGAGATACTGTATCAACATAGAAATCACGGCTTATAGAACCTGTATTTCCGCCTTCATCAGTAACATCAACAGTTAAAGAGTATTTGTAAGTTCGTTCTGAATTAGCAGTTGCCGCAAATTTTGAACTCCAGCCGTTACAGTCAGATAATTTAAAATCGAATGTATCTGAAGTGCCGCCGTTTATTGTTTTTTCATAGGTAAGTTCATTTGTTGTGCCGTCTGTAACTGTTTCGTCGTTATCTTCATCAAGGACAGTAATAGTTGCCTTCAAAGAAACAAGTTCATTTTCACTTGTAACAGAGCCTTTTATTTTTAAATTGGTATCTGCTGAAGTTTTAAAGAATTGAGATTTTTCCGGAGTTTCGATTGTAATACTTGGAGGAGTACCGCTTGTTGTTCCTATAAATGCGTAAACATTATTATGATAAATATTAGAACCTGCAACGTCGTTTCCTGTGACTGCAACAATATAACAGCTTCCTGATTTTACAGTAGATCCTAAAGCATTACTTGTAAGACTGAAACTTGTAACAGAATTTTCAGAAGAATCACTGCCTATTTGTGTCCAGCCGGATGGTGCAGCAGCAGAAGCTCCATATACAGATGATTCAAGTTTTGAAACAATACTTTCAAGTCCTTCCTTGTAGTCATTATCTTCATCAACTTTGTACATCCACATTGTAAAATCTTTTGGGGCAACAAGAGTATTGCTGTCAAATGCAGTTATAGTTGCTGACAATTCACTGCTTGTACTGGCCTTTGAAGTAACAAAATCATTATAAACAGGTTTCGTACTGCTTGCACCTGTGCCGCTTGTCAAAGCATTAACGCTCAGGAAGGTATAAGTCGGTCGTGCTGCAGGGTTAAGTGAGAATGCAAGATGATTTGAAAGCGTATCCTTTCCGCACAAATCAAGAAATTCTTTTACGCTCAAGTTTGTATCGTCGGTATACGGGTTTGCAAAACCTAAAGACTGTGCTGTTGTATCAAGAATTGCATATCTGTCTGTGTACTTTCCGTTCATGTTTCCAATAACACGGGAAGGAGTAAGACCAAGGCTGGTTGTTCCACTTCCCATAAGAACATTATAAACATCATCGTACAGATAAGCAGTTGAAGTTGTATTACCGGTTTCTTCACTTGCAGTAGTTTTACCTGCATCCTGCCAGAGATATGCTGTATCAGCAAGTGTTATTGATGTCTTAAACGATTTTGTTTCGTTTGTAGCTGCAGCAGCTGTCTGTGTATCATTAAGAGTTACAGTTCCATAAATATTTGTATAGTTAGAATAAAGTGTGTCAGTTCCATTTACAGTGAAGCGGGCAAAATCTATTGCACAACCGTCAGAAACGTCAATTCCTTCGTCAATTTTATAAGTTCCGTTTAAATTTTCACCATCATACACTTCAAGAGTCATCTGCGAAACAGAGTGACTTTCACAAACAGTTCCCTGAACCCGAAGAGTTGTACCGTATGCGTAATTAGATGTCAAAGAATTTGGTGCAGATACTATAAAAACAGGTGCAGTATTATCGATTTCAAGAGCAAGACTGTAAGGGCCTGTTGAACGGCCGGCATTATCATATACATAGACTTTTGCAGAATAAGAACCGTCAGGAAGAATATAGTTTCCTTCTGAATCAGCTTCATTTGCTTTATAAATCCATGAAGTTCCATCAGAAACATCAGCAGTATAGGGTCCATACTGAGAATTTGTAGAAGTATTTGTAAAAGCTACAGTTACTTTTGAAACCTGTTTATCATCATTACAGGTTCCGGCAATATAAAACCAGTCACGGATAACTGAACCGTCCGGCGGATAAGAAATTGTTGCGCTTGGTGCTTCCGTATCAACTGAAGAACCTAAACCGGCATCTTCACCACAAGTGGTAAGAAAAACTGTCGCAAGACCAAGTGCGAACACCTTTGCCAATGAAATTAATTTTTTTTGAAGAACTTTTTTAATCATTTTGCACCCCTGCTTTTTAAGCAAATGACAAAAATTACAATTTTATTTGGGGAACATTCTATTGCATTTTTGTAAATGTGATAAGTATTGAATAAGAAAAATAAATTTTTTCTTATTCATGGGTGCAGGATTCTCAGCAAAATTTTAGATTTTGGAGATTTAGTGAAGGAAAATTATAAAAGAAGCACCTGACTACGAAAATCAGGTGCCATTAAGATTAAAAGCTATTGTTCTCCGCGGAGGAAGGCGGTTGCAAATGAAGCCGACTGATAGCCGATTCCAAGTTTACAACTTACACTTCCTGAATCAAGCGCGCTCAGTACAAGAGATGATTTTTCGTCGTTTGCCGCATAAGTTGCAGGTGAAGTCATGTGCTCCCAGATACCGCTTGTCGCACTCGTTGATGATGAAACAAAGGCAGTCTTTACGGCTTTTTTGTTCTCGATGTTAGTTGCGTCAAGATAGCTGATTACAGGAGCGCATTTAAGTCCATATACAGAGCCTGAACCAGAGCTGGATTCAAGTTTGATGTCTGTCCATTTTCCGACTGAGTTTGCGCTGTCAACCTTGCAGCAGGCAGCAACAGTATAGCCAGAGTCTGCTGCTGAAGAGTAAGTAAGGTAAATATAGTACAAATCTCCGTCTTCTGCGTCCTGGGTTGCAATGTGAAGGTTTCCAGTCGCATCAATTGCCATGCTTACATAGTTTCCAAGCTGAACGCCGCTCGGAATCAGGCTTGAGTTTGAAGCAGTAACATCTGTGTAATACCAGCCGCGGGTAACGCCTGTCGGAGTAGTGCCCTCGCTTGTGACTACGGCTCCCGTTGTACTCGGTGCAGTTGATTTTCCGCGGGCAATTCTCAGTGAAACATCACCGTTTGAGACATTTGTAACACAGTAAGCAATTACCGGAATCGGGCTTGCTGCACTTCCGCCGTTTACAGTATCCAGAACGATATCAGAATATTTTCCGACATTTGCGGCATAGTCACTGTAGCCTGTAACAGTTGTGTCATATCCGTCTACGACAGCATAACCGTCCGTAACATGATTTACGGCTGTGCGAACTACAGCTGTCGGTGTTGTTCCGCTCCAAGTGATTTTTCCGTATTTCAGGCACTTTGCGTAGTTATCAAAATAACAGGCGTAGGTGTAGTATGTGTTTCCGCTGTATGTGCCTGCAATTTTCGGATTCTTGAACTGGAACATCATCTCATCAGCGCCATCGGAAGAATCGGGACTTGCAGATGTGGCATTTCCTTGAATTTCAAGTGTTCCTGCTGTAAGGGCTGCAGTTGCTCCACTTGCAGTTCCGGTGCTGAATGACTTTCCATCGCGGGTGATAAATAATCCGTTTGAAGACCAATCTGAACCGCTTCCCTGCCAGTTATCCAGAATCACATGGAATGGTATTCCGTTGATGATGCACATGTCGGCATCGTCCGGAGAATCCTTCCATGAAGTTGTTCCAAGAGGATTTCCACGGCTTCCTCCAAGTTTTTCGGTATAGAACATTGCCGCATCACTGCTCCATGAGCCGTAAACTGTTCCAGCAGCTGTGGTTGATGAAGAAGTTGCCGTCGTGTAGTAAGTTCCACTGCTCGGGAAGACTTCCATTGTAGGGCTGATTGCCTGAGCAGAATCTGCAAACAGGTAGTCTGTTCGCCATACCCACACATATCTGTCGTCAAAGTAATGGTCAAGCGAGCTGTCGCTTTCGGTGTCATAAGTGTTTGTACTAGAAGACTCGTAACTGTATGCAGTGTCGGCGTTCATGTTGTTGAGCGAGTAGATTCCGTTTGTTTTAGCGATAATGTAGCCTGAATAAGTTGGAGCTGAAATATAGTAGCTTTCATTTGCTGTAATTGCAGTTCCTGTAATTGTATCAGTCAATGTTGAAACAGCTGACTTGTTTGCCTCAAGCTGGCGGTAGAACGAAGTTGAAAGGTTAAAGCCGTTTATTACAATATAGTCGCTGTTCTGAACAGGTACGGCACCGCGGCGTGAACGGATTGAGTTCGTTCGTTTGGTGACAGTTGTTCCTGAAACAGCAGTTGCTGCAGTCATTGAGCTGATGTATGGCACTACGTCCATCTGATACAAAGGTACATTGTCACTTCCGTCAGTTTCTGAAAGTGTGCTTGTTATGCCTGAAACATTTACAACGTTGTAACTTCGGTCAAGGGCAATTACCCGCGCTTTTACATCAGTAGCGGCAACACTTGAAATTTTCTCGGTGTCGATGCTCAGCTTCCAGATTACTTTGTGTCCGCTCTGATCAAGATAAGAGCCGTCATCACTTGAATCACTTACGCTGAATTCCCATCCGTTTGAAGCCATTGTACTTGAACCGTAAGTCCAGCTTCCTGTCGAAGGCGTGTAGTATGCTGCCTGATAGTAAGTCTTACTGTCGCCGTTTGTGCCAGAGTTTACATAAGTTCCGGAAGAAGCTGCGACAGAATTTGCCGTTACGCCTGAATCCCCGGCTGCACTGTAATAGCCTGAAGGAGTAAATGTATCAAATGCAATCCAGAGACTTGAAAGGCGCTGGTCATCATAAGCATATCCTGTCATTGTAATTTTTCCGGAAACTTTCGGATCTGAGTCAAACTGGCCGCTTGAAGCTGAACTTGAATATCCTGCCGTTTCAGGAGAAGCCCAGTCACCTTCAAGTTCAATGTGTCCGTTTGCAGAAGAGTTTCCGTAAAGCGAGTTGTCTGTTTTTGAGGTCCAGTGGAACGGATTAATTACGCTCTTTGGAGCAGTTCCGTCAGTGCGGGCAACTGTAAAATCAGTTATGCGCACAAAGCAGTAATTTGAGTCAGTTCCGCAGGTTGTTCCGTCTGTTGAATCCCAGAAAGTAAATGACATTGACTTTCCGCTTCCGTCAGAAAGTGAAGCTAAATCATCATCAGGAATTACAAACTTGTGCAGAGAATCTTCTTCTGAAGTTGTGGTATTTGTAAGAAGTGATGAAGCAAAATCCGCCGTAATGAGTGATTCTGTATCAACTGCATAGAATCCGCTTGCATTTGCAGATTTTACATAACCTGTTGAGCCTGAAGCATCTTTGAGGAATGCCATTTTGATTGTGCCGTTTCCGCCTGTAATTTCTGGAATTACTGCAAGACCCGAACGAATCTGGAATGCTTTTTTGTAATTTGAGTAAGTTGTACCGGCTGTTTCAAAATCAACGCTGTCTTTATAATTTGCTGTCGGGTTTGAAGCGTCGGTGCTTGTGTATGTGTTAAATGTATATGTATTAAACTCGCTTGAAGCATATTTTTCGTCGCCGCTCAAATCTGTTCCGAGATAAAGTTTTGCAAGACGCGGAGCATTGTTCTGAATTGATGTTGAAACACTCTTACCGGAAACATTTCCTGCAGCATCAAATGCAATTACAACAACTGTAACAGGACCGTCTGCCATGTAGTCAGACAGGAAAATTCCCTGCCATTCCCATGTTGTTCCGGTCTTTTTAAAGATTTCAACCATGCTGTCGCCGTCGCTTTCTGAAATTGAAGCATAAGTATGAGTAGAATCGTTCCAGTTTCCGGCATCGGTTGAATCAACGACCTGTCCGTAAGGGAATCCTGCTTCTTCGACAGTAATTGCAGAAGAAACTGCCGTGTCAAATGTGACGGTATTTCCGCTTACAGAGGTAATAAGCTGATACTCTCCTCCAATGTAAATCAAACCGCCTGCACGGATATGTTCGTCATCAATTAAACCGCTCGATGCCGTAAAGCTTGTTCTTGCTGTATCAAGACTTCCTGAATATGTTTTTCCGTACATTGTGTAAGTGTTTGTTGAATCCTGAGTAATTGTGTATGAATCAAGACCGGAAATTACACTTTCAGAATCTTTAACCATTGCATCAAGAAGCCGCGGACTTGAACCGTCAGTTACATTGTCGCGCATAAAGTAGAAGAAGAGCCGTTCACAGCCTGAGCCGCTTTCTGTCAAAGTACCGTCAAGAGTTGTCTTATAGTTAGAGTTCTGAATTACAGGAACCGAACTTGAATCCAGAAGGCTGTAAGTATCATTTACTGTAAATGTTGAAATAACTGGTGCCGTATTATCAATGTAGAATGTATATGTCATTGAACTTGAATATCCGGCAGTATCTGCAACGTAAACAGTGTAGCTTACAGAAGAAGATGTCATTTCTTCGGTTTCAATCGGAATGTAGAGAGTTTTTGTAACAGATTTAACTGTAGTTCCGTCACTTGCGTAAACTGTTGTTTTTTCTCCGGCTGAGTAACTCTGGCTTGCAGAACCTTTCTTGACAGAAATTGTGTCTTCGTTAAGAGAATCGTTGTCTTCAAGAGTTACAGTAAGATACCATGTGCCTTTAAGGTACATTTCTGAAGTATAATCTCTGCTTACGCTTACATTTGATTCAAGGGCATTTTCTGAGAATGAAGAATACTGTCTCATTACAGCACTCTGGCTAGGTGCATTTGAATCAACGTGAATGAAGTAAATGTCAGACCAGTTACCCATTTTGCCGTCAGCATTGATTGCACAAGCACGGACAGCAATATTTGTTGTGCTTCCGCTTTCAGGATCAAGGTCGGAATTTGTATTCAAAGAAAGATTCCATGTAGCGGTTTTTGTAGTTGCCGCAATTCCCCACCAGCCGTCAGGAACTTTTGAAGTTGAAGCATATGTTGAAGAAAGCCCGCTTTCTGTAATAACTCCGCCGAGTGTTGTAAATTCAGCTGAAAGTGCAGAATTTGTACTTGACCAGGTGACAGTTCCGTCAGAAGCAACTGTTCCAATCTGAACATAAACCTGACCTACATCAACTGTGCCCGAAGGAACTTCAACTGTACCGCTGATTCGGATTGTGCCGGCAAGTGTTACATAATCCAGAGAAGCGCCGCTTGAAGAAACATCGTAATCGCTTGAAGTCGGATAACTGAATTCTGTTACAGGGCGGTCTGCATCCGGGTTGTGAGTAATATAGTAGTCGCGCTTAATGTAGTAGTTTCCGAGTTTATCCGTTGTCTTAAAGTAAATCGGAATTTTGTAAGTTTCGCTTGCTGAACTGTAAGTAACCGCAAAATTTTCTGTATCGTCGAACTGAGTTAAATCAAGTGTTGAGCTTGCCTGGAATTTAAATTTCCAGACAGAAGCTGAGCCAGAGTTATTTGAACTTGTCCAGCCGTCGAGAGCAAGAAGAGCTTCGTCGGTTACAGAAGATTCTCCGTAATTTGTGCCGTTTTTAACAGGTGGAACAAGCCATTCGATTGTATCGATTCCAATTCCAGAATCGCTTGCAGTTCCGGTAATTGTTGCAGTTCCGGTAATTTCATCGCTTGAAGAAGGGCTTGTAATTGTAATTGTATCAGGACCTGTATTGTCGAGATAGAAGTTTCCAGAGCTTGATGTAGAATTTCCGGCACCGTCAGTTACTGTTACTGACAGGGCTTTTGTGCCTGAGCTGAAGCCACTGACATCAATTGAAGCCGTTTCGTAATAACTGTAAGTAACACCTGAAACGGTCAGTGTTTCTGAAGAAGCAGTCATTGAAACTGTGCTTTCTGTTTCTGCAGAAGATGTGTCAGTGATTGAAACAGTTACGCCTGAAATATTTGAATCATAAACAGGAGCGTAAATCTTTATGTATTTAGAATCACCGCCTGCATAACGGCTTGCACTTACGGCATAAGAAGCTGTGTCTTCTTTTACAGCAGAAACTCCGGCAAGATTTGATTCACTTTCGGCAATTGCAAGACCAAGTGTAGAAATCTGAGGCTTCTCGCGGTCAAGATTTAATGTAATGGCCTGAGTATTGTCAAATCCGTATTCAGCATATCCTGAATCAGATGATGTTGACTTTGAGTAGAGGTAGTACGGACGGGTAAATTCTTTATCTGTAACGCCGCCTGTAACAAAGGTTGTGCCGGCTGTATCAATAACCTTAAAGTAAAGAGGTATTCCTTCGCCGTCACTTGATTTTATTGTGTAAGACCAGCTGCCGTTTTCTACGCTGACTTCAGTAAATCCGCTTGAAGCACTGGTTTCAGAAATGTAGAAATTTGCAATTCCGTCATCGTCAGAAACAGTTCCTGTAATTTCATCGCTTGTAATCCATGAAGATGAATCTGAAACGCTGGTAAGTTTAATAATCGGCCGGTCTTTATTCTGGTCAACCGTGTAAGTAAATGTACTTGATGAGCTGTTTCCTGCCGTGTCCGTTACAAATGAAACAATGTAGAAAGAAGCTGTCGGACTTGCTTCTGTAACGCCTGAAAGAGTGTAAACATCAATATCGTCAAAAGTCCAGCTGTAAATCTTTGAAGAATCAGTGAATGCACCGATTTTTGTCATAGAAGAAACATCCGGCGTTGAAGAAGGAGCTGTTAACGAATAATAAAGAGCAAGAGAATCAGGAGTTGCACCGGTGTAAGTTGTCTGGCCGCTTATTGAAACTGTTCCGTTAATTGTTGAAAGCTGAGAAGGAGTCGTAACTGAAACAGAAGGAGCAGATGTATCTTTCTGAAGCTGGAAGATTGTGCTTGAGCTTGAGTTTCCTGCAGTATCTTTTACAGTTGCATTTACGTTCATGCTGCCGTCAGAAAGAGCCGAAAGCAGAGCAGAAGAAATTTCTGCACTCCATGTGCTTGTTTTATTTGTAGAAGAGCTGTCAATAATTTCTGTAACAGAAGCTTCAACCGAACTTGTTCCGATTTTAAGCGTAACAGATGCAATTCCAGAAACATTGTCTGAAGAAGAACCTGTTACAGAAATTGAAGATTCTCCGTTTGTGTACTGAGTTCCGCTCTTGTCTGAACTTAAGCTCGGGCTTTCAGTATCAATATTAATTTCGATAACCTGGGCAGAACCTGCATTTCCTACATTGTCTACGGCAACAAGATAAAGATAATTTGGTGTAACTGTAGAACCGGAAATTGTTGAAGCAGTAAATGAACCTAAAACCTGATTTGTAAAATAAGAAATTCCATTTTCGCTGTCGTTTGTAACAGAGAATGAACCGTCAGCTTCAGTAAAATCTGATGTGTCAGGAACAGAAGAATCAGGATTCTGAACCCAATAGTAAACACTTGAAACACCACAGCCTTCTTCAACAAAACAGCCACTTACCGGAAGAGAACTGTCTTTATACCAGCTTTCACTGTCGTAAGATGCTTTATTAAGCTTAAACGGATGAGAGGTGTTTGATTCTGTCCATGCAGGTTTAGTTGTATCAAATTCAACTTCGTAAGTTTCTGAAACATCATTTCCTGCTTTATCACAGGCTTTTACAGTAAGAACAACATCGCTTGCAGAAGACTGTGTGCCGAATTCTGACAAATCAACGCCGGTAAATGACCAGCTGATTGAAGAAGATGTACCTGTAACTGTTTTTGCTTTTCCGCTCGAATCTACGCCGGTAAATGTATAAGTTGTGCTTCCGACAATGTAGTTGTCTGTTGTTGTTCCGGAAAGTGTAAATACTGCATTGTTGTTAATGTAAATAATGTCGCTTAATGTGTAACCTGTAGAGATTGCAACATTTGAGATTGCCGGATTTGTTGTATCAAGATAGAAAGAACGGAGTTTTGAAGAAGTTCCGCCGCCGTTCGTTGCAGAGACAGTAACATCAACAGTATAAAGACCGCTTCCACTTGAAATCAAAGACTGCATTTCAGAATTTGCTGCAAATGTGAAGTTCCAGTTGTAAGTGTATTCAGATGAAGAAGAATCTAATTCAAGGCTAAGAGAACCTGTCGCTGTTTTTGATGATGAAGATTCCGTATCAGCAAGAACAACAGTATAACCGCTTGAAGTAAGTTCTTCTGAAGAGTAAACAGTTCCACTGAAGCCGAATGTACCGCCTGTAATAACAGATTTTGTAATTGCACTTGAACTTGAAAGATTTACATTTCCGGCCGTATCACCAAATGTAATTGTCGGAACAGTAGAATTTGATTTTGCCATAAAGCCGTAGCCGGCAGAATCCCCTTCAACTATTGCCTGTGAATCAATATCATAACCTTCGATGCTGAATTTGTATTCTTTACCTGTAGAAATTTCAGCGTTAGAAGAAGAAAGGCTTGATGTAACAGAAAGAGCATCAGTATTTTCATCGCTTGTTGTTACTGTATATCTGTATGCAGAAGGATTTGCAGTTACATTTGCAAGGGCAGTTGTTTTGTCGCAGTTATCTTTTGCCATTGCGTACTTAACAGCAGTCTCTTCGTCCCATGTCCAGAAAAGCTGTTTTTCAGAAGAAGCATCTGTAACATTTGTGTAATAGACAGAAATTGTACTTGTATCAAGATTTGTATTATCAAGACCAGGAGCAATCGAAACATTAATAGTAGAATCAGAATAATACAGGAAATATCCGTTTGATGAATAAGAATCTGAAGCGCCGCCTTCTGTGATTGTAAGACCGCTGACAGTATAAGTAGGATTATTTTCCGGATTAATTGTGAAATTCAGATATACATCCTGAGAATCGCCTGAAGATGAAGTTGTAGAAGTATTTTCGATACTTTCTGAAATTGGATTGTCATCTGAAACGCTCTGATATGTCCCGTCAGAAGAAAGTACTGTAGAAACTGTACTTTTACTTACAGATTCATCAAGAATTTCCTGAAGCTCCGTGTTTCCAGAATATGTGCTGTCTGTACCGTTAAGATATGTACGGAGTGTAGAAACTGTGAAATTTTCAAAACTTGATTTTTTGCCGTTAATAAGCTGAAGCATGTCTGTAGTACCGCGGTAATATGTTGTCGTAGAATTACCGTTTCCTTCGCCGGAGTCGCTTGAATCCTTATAAACTTTAGCTTCATCGTTTGCAGTTACAGTAAAATAAAATTCTTTTGTAGTAACAGACTGACCGTTTCTGAAAAGTGCAATATTATCTTCACCAATGAGTGCTTTATAGTTCTGCCATTTTTCGTAATTTTCTGAAGAGACATCCGGTTCGTTATTTTCATCATAATACTGAGCAATTACAAGAGAATTTGCGTTTGACATATCAGTAATACCTGAAAATTCACTGTCAAAAAGTTTATTACCTTCTGCATCATAAAAACTTACGGTAAGTCCTGAAATTCCTGATGAACAGCTTTCAGAAAAAGTTCCTTCAAGAAGAACTGTCTGCCCATAAGATTTTGGAGTTGCACTTCCAACACTTGTAGGCTTAGTAAGAACAAGAACCGGAGCTGTGTTATCAATTACAACTGAACGGGAAGATTTTCCTGAAGAATGACCAGCATCATCTTTTGCAGTTACTGAAATTTCATATGAGCCGTCGCAAAACTGCCAGCCGTTATAATCAGAATACTTTGAGGAATCATAATTATTGAGAGAAATTGACCAGCTTCCATCTGAATTTATAGCAGCTGTATCTGAATAAACAACAGTTTTGGTATCTGTCTTTTTTACTTCGACAGAAATAGTGTTCAGGCTTTTATCATCAGACCAGGTTCCAGCAACCACGAAATTCTGCTGAATAATTGCGTCTGTCGGCGGATAATCAATTGAGATTTTTGGTGCTTCTGTATCAACAGATGAACCAAGTCCTGAATCTTCACCACAGGAAACAATGGAAGCCAGCAATGTAAATGCCATGCCCATTGACAGAAAGCCCTTCACTAAATTTCTTATAACTTTTTTCATAGACAACTCCTGTAACTTTAGCAGGGTAAAACTTTTTTTCTTATCTTAAGTTATATTCGGTTGAAAACAAGGGCGGAATTTTAATACTAAGAATAGTCTTAATATACTCTTACTTTTTAAATAGTGATTTTTGGAGAATTTGGATTTTTTTGAAAAAAAGCCCTGGAGAGAATAAACTCAACAGGGCCGAAAATTATAAGAAAGGCGGTTACTGCATCTGGGCGGTTTCGATATAGCCGGTGGAAGCGTTCTCGATTCCATAACCCAAGATTGGGTTTGCAGTGCCGTTACCAAGAATTACACCGCTGTCCGTAACTCCCGTACTTGCTGTCAAACTGCTGCTTGAAGCCGTTATTTTTGACGGAACTGCAGTATATGTTGCATCTGTACTTGTTGTTTTCCAAACACCGACATTTACATAGTCATCATTTACAGAACTTGATGTCGGAACCAGACTGATTTCCCACACCTGTGTAAATGCATCATCGGAAGCACCTGCCTTGCTTGAAGTACTTGCAATAGAAGCAGAACCTGCCCAATAAGCTACTTTTGGTCGTACAGAACTTCCTGCATAGTAACCAATATATGGAACTGAATTATTGTTTGAATCAAGTGCAACATCCAATGAAAGCTGAGTTCCAATAATACCGTTTGAATCTACAACACAAGTTGAAGTTGAACCATTGTAACTCGTTTTATATGCATAACAGACATCGCCATTGATAGCGTCATAAGCAACCATGTGGATTCCTCCATTTGCATCGACAGCAACTTTACAATACTTACCTACGCCAGTATCACTGAAAATTTGCTCTGGTTCAGACCATTGTGAACGCTGATAATCTCCAGCTGCAATAGAGTTAGGTGTCAGGGTGTATGAATACCACATAACCTGATTTGTCGAATCATACCAGACAACAGCAACAAGATCATCTCCGTCTGTACCGGCGCCTTCAAGAGCTGCAAGATGTACATATTCACCAGCATAGTAGCCTGTACTTGTAGAAGCATATTCAGCTGAATAGCTTGTAGAACCAATAGCACTTGTTGTCTTATTCGTTACAGAATCTTCTGTAACTTCTGAAGGACTAGAACCGTATTTGAGACCATCCACATAGCTTGATCCACTCTTAATTGCAATAGCCCGGTTAGATTCCCCAGATTGTCCTGCAATCAAAGAGGTATATTTCAGTGTATATGGCTGTGGAATTTTATTAACAAATTCTGAGGTTCCCCCCCAGCGGCCATATACATCAGAGAAGAATCCTGAATTATCAGTTCTAGATGTTGCACCGAAATTTCCTCTCGTAAAACGAATTTCTCCATTTATTGCATCGTAATATGCAAGATACACATTTGTGGTGTTGTCAGAGGTTTTAATTGTCGTTGCAATTGACGGAGATTTAATTCGTTCCTTATTAATATTTGCATACGATGAGTAAGAAGAATCTGTAATTGTCCAGTCTTTCTGTCCAATATTTTCCAAACGGAATTGATTTGTACCGTCATTGTAGCCACCAACAGTTGCAAGAGCTGTTCCCCAGCGGCTTGTCATAATACGGAACTGGTCAAATGTTGTTGCATCCGTGCCACTTGAAGGGGTTCCGCCTACATCACCACCAGCTGTTGTTCCATAAGAATATCCTAAACGGTCATATGCAAATCCTACAGAAGTAAAGAAGTCGATTCCTCCAATCCAATACTGATATGAATTACTCGTATTACCCATACTAAAATAAAGAGGACCGTTTACGAATGCAAAACCTACCTGCCCGTTTGCCTGATTAATGCTCATGACCGGCTGACTTATTGTACCACCATTATATGTAGCCGCAGCCTTGCTGTTTATCGCCCACACATCCAGCACAACATCATCTGTAAGCAGGTTGTTTGAGTCGCCGTTTGGCTGGCGGTTGTAGTAGTTTGCGTATGCTTCGCTTGAACCGGTTGTGCCGATTGTTCCACTGTAAGTGTAGGCACCTGTTGCATCGTCACTGTTCAGGTTATTAAGAGACTGAACGCTGTTTACTGTTACATACACACCGCCGCTTGTAAAGCTTGAAACGTCTGCCGTATAGACAGCTGTGTTCGTGCTGGTTGCAAAGAAGTTTGCTGTAGTTCCGCTGCTTGAAGTTGAGTACCAGCTCTGGCTGCTTGCAACATCTTCTGTAAGTGTACTTGAAGCAGGAGTGCTTGCACTGTCATACAAAGTTCCGCCTGTTAAGTTAAAGCCGTAAAGGTACACTGTATCTGCGCTGCCTGTCGGATAGTGGCCGAGTGCTGTGCGGTCGTAAACTGAGCTGTTTGCCTTTTTGAGGCTTGAAAGACTTGTCTTTACGCCTGCAATGTACGGAACTATGTCCATTTTGTAGTACGGTGTTGTTGCTGCGCTTGTCGTCTGGATTGTTGAGCTTGCAGAAGTAAGGTCAGAAGCTGCCTGTGTTTTTGAAGCCCAGTCTGTCGCACTTGATTCAACTGCAACTGCCTTTGCCGCTACATTTGCGTGCTTTTCAGTGTCGAGGTAGAGTGTCCATGTAACTGTGTGACCGCTCTGACTTACACTGTCAGAATTGATTTCAAACTGCCAGCCGTCTGTTGCAATTGCACCGCCTGCAGTTGAGCTTTCAGAACCAGAAGTTAAAGCCCATGAAGTTCCATCGTAGGTTGCAAAAGTCAGGGCATTTCCTGCCGTTCCGCCGTTAAAGCTGAATCCTGCTGCTTTAAGTGCAATGGTATGAAGCATTTTATTATCATAAGCACTTCCGGTAATCTTAACTTTTCCGGAAACTTTCGGGCTGTCAGAATCATAAAGCGCTTTTATTCCACTTGAAAGATCGTTTTCAAGTTCAATATGACCGTTTGATGTTGAATTGTTATACAGGCTGTTATCTTCCGCACTTGTCCAGTAGAACGGATTAATTGCCGTAACAGGAACAGTTGTATCAGCAAGATTTATAATCAGATCACTTACATAAGCTGTACAATACTGACTGTTATTTCCTGCCGTGCGTTCTTCAGTTTCATCCCAGAAAGTAAATGAAACGCCTTCGCCTGCAGTTTTATCTGATGAATCAGAAGCTGTATCAGCCCAAACCTGCGAACTTGAAAGAGTATATGCATAAAGACTGTCGCCGCCAATTACAGAAAGACCTGTTACAGAATACGGACTTGTCGAAATGTTTGCAGTTTCAGCAGTAGAAGCCGTTGTAACACTTGCCGCAGCACTTATCAGTGTGCTGTCGTCTGTTGTGCCTGTTACTGCTGTAGTATCGCTTGCACCACGTTTGTAGACCATGTAAACGCTGCCATTACCGCCTGTTATTTCCGGAACAACAGCAAGCTTATCTTTTGCTGTAAACTGGCCGGCTTCATAATCTGCTGTTGCAATACTTGCAGCTGATTTATATCCAGTCGTTGAAACACCGGCAGTTTCATTTGCCGTGTAGACATCATACTGACTGAATTCTTCTGATGCAAATGAATTATCTGAATTTAAGTCAGTTCCAAGATAAAGTTTTGCAAGCCGCGGTGCATTATTTTCAATGCTGACCGGATATGTTGCCCCGCTTACATTTCCTGCAGCATCATAAGCAAGAACTACAAGGTAAGCAGGTCCGTCAGGAATATTTGTAGAGTGAATTGTAGCTTTCCATGTCCATGTTGTGCTTACATTTGAAATACTTTCCGGCATCAAATCTCCGTCATCTCCGCTTGAGAATGTAAACGGATTTGCCGTTGTGCTTGAAACATCTTCTGTACTTGTATTATCAACACTCTGGGCATAAGGGAAATAAACTGTTGTAGCTCCCGAAGGATCAGCGTCCATAGTGAAGGTAACTGTGCTGCCTGTAACATCAGTAATTTTTCCATATTCGCCGCTGATGTAGATTAAACCGCCTGCATGAACATGTCCGTTACCGCTGACAGCACCAGAATTATCAGTAAAACTGTAATAAGTTGTACCATCAGTTACAGAACTTGTAATTGAACCTGATGTCACTGCCTTTAATGCATAAATTGTGTAGTCATTTTCAACTGTAATTGCTTCAAGTCCACTTATGAGAGCCTTTGAATCATCTGTAGAACTCCAGTCCGTTACAAGCGGATCCAGAATATAGTTTTTTCCAAATGAATTTGTACTGCCGTAAATTTTACCGTTACGCATGAAGTAGAAAAGTACACGCTCATAGCCGGAACCTGTATCTTTTACTGTGCCGCTGATTGTGTAAACATAGTTGCTTTCTGATACAGCATTTTCTGCATTTACAGAAAGTTCATCGCCGTTTCCGCTTATTGCGCTTAAAGACGGTGCTGTGTTATCAATATAGAATGTGTAGGTTCCAGTTGAAGAATGGCCGCCAACGTCTTCTGCATAAACTGTATAGCTTACAGAAGATGTTGTCATGCTGGCAGTTTCAATAGGAATATAGAGTGTATTTGTAACTCCTGAACTGTTAGACAAATCTATTTCAGAAGAAGCATAGAATGTTGCAGATGCAGAACCACGCTTTACTTTAATTGTATTGTAAACAAGAGAGTCGTTATCACTCAAAGTAACAACAAGATACCAGGTGCCTTTCAAATACATTTCTGAAGCATAATCTTTACTTACAGTCATGTAATCATCAGTATTCTGAAGATTAACAAGATTTTCTGTGGCAGAAGAGAAATCATACTGCCTCATTAAAGCAGTCTGGCTCGGAGCACTTGAATCTACGTGAATGTAATATGTATCTGACCAGTTACCCATTTTACCGTCTGCATTGATTGCACATGCCCGCACGGCAATATCAGTAGTAGCATCGCTTGAAGACGGATTAAGATTACTGTCTGAATTAAGGGAAATATTCCATGTGGCTGTTTTTGTTGTTGCAGCAATTCCCCACCAGTCATCATCAACATAAGTCGTTGTTCCATAAGCTGCAGTCAAATCAGATTTTGAAAGAGTTCCGCCCAATGTCGTAAATTCATCAGCAAATTCTGAAGAAGACCAGGTTACAGTTCCGTCGGAAGCAGGTTTTCCAATCTGAATATAAACTTTGCCGACATCAACCGTGCCTGAAGGAACTTCTACAGTACCACTAACACGTATTGTACCTGAAAGGGTAATGTATGAATAATCATAATTTTCTGTATCACAGTCAGAATCGTAATCGCTTTCTGTCGGATAACTGAATTCTGTTACAGGCCGGTCTGCATCCGGGTTGTGAGTAATGTAATAATCACGATAAATATACTCATTTCCAAGTTCATCTGTTGTCCTGAAGAAGATTGGAATTTTATACGTCTGCGCTGTACTGTTATATGTAACATCATAAGCATTTTCATCGTCATAAGCTGTCAAATCTGTTATTGAACCGCTCGTGAATTTAAATTTAAAGACAGAAGCACTTCCATTGTTGTTGGAACTTGTCCAGCCGTCAAGTTCACTGAGCTGTGAGTCTGATTTGTAATTGATAGAAGAAGAATCTGTTTCGCCGAAGCCTGCCGGCGGAATAAGCCATTCAATGTTTGAAATTCCGATTCCTGAATCACTTGCAGTTCCGGTAATTGTTGCAGTTCCGGTAATTTCATCAGTTGAAGAAGGACTTGTTACTGTAATTGTATCCGGACCTGTATTATCTACAGAGAAGTTAAATGTCTTTGTACTTGTATTTCCTGCAGAATCAGTTACGGTCAGTGTTGCAATTTTTGTTCCTGTAGCAACACCGGTTGAAATAAGCGGATAAGACTTATAATAATAAGCCCCGGAAACTGAAGAACTTTCTACAGTTGTTAAAATAAATTCAGCACCATTTGAAGAACTGAAAACAGCCGGTGTTACTGCCCCATTATCGTCATCATAATAACCATAACCGTTTTCTTCTGTGCTGCTGTCATCTGAATCGGCAAAACTGATTTTTACAGAAGCTATTCCATTTTCATCATAAACAGGAACATAAAGCCTGAAATATTTTGAATCTCCGCCGGTATATTGTTTTGCACTGATTGCATAATCTGCTGAAGCACTGTTTACAGCAGCTGGAGTTGCAAGGCTTCCTGTACTTTCTGCAATAGAAATACCCATCTGCCCGACATTCGGAGAAGCTGTATCTTTTCTGATTGAAAGCGAAGAACTGCAGTCATTGTTTGTTGAAGAATCAAATGTATAATACGGGCGGACAAACTGACTTGCTGCCGCTCCGGTTGTAAAGGTTGTTCCTTCAGTATCTGTGACTTTGAAATAAAGACTAACAGTTCCGTCACCGACTTCACTTAAATCAAATGCCCAGCTTCCACTGGCTGCTACAGTAACATCAGTATAGTTTGTACCGTCGGTTGAAATTGCAAATGAACTGATTCCATCATCATCACTTACTGAACCACGCAAAGTTGAAGCAGTAAGATAATCATCTGCACTTTCAATACTTGTAATCTGAATAACCGGACGGTCTGTATTTCTGTCAACAATTACATTTTCAACTGCATACCCGGAATTTCCTGCAGCATCAACTGCAACCGCCTTAATGTAAAGATTTACAGTTTCCGTAGAAGAATCAGCTTTTAAAGAAAGCGAATTGTTCACAGCTGTTACAATTGCCGTTGAAGAAGAGAATGTCTGTTCAAAAGACCAGGTAACACTTGAATCAGAAGTTGTCGTGCTGTCACTTTCGCTGGAAAGCTGATACCAGGTGTCTGCTGCATCTGCTTCAGGCTGGCTGTCTGCAATTGCATAGTAAAGTTTTATTGAAGATAAAGTTCCATCAGCAGTTCCTGAAGATTTTGTAGTTTCACTCAGAAAATCTCTTGCAGTTCCAGTAATTGTAACTTCACCGTTAATTTTATTGTCCGAATCTGCACCGGTTGACTTGAAAACAACAACAGGGGAAGTTGTATCAGTATTCAAGGTGAATGCTGTAATTTTTGCAGAATTTCCGGCTATGTCACTTACTTTAAGAATTATGTTTCCTGTTCCAAGGGATTCAGCCTTTACATAAAGCGACCAGTCATAAGTTCCGTCTGAATTTGCTGTATCAGAAATACTTACGCCTTCTGTTGAAAAATCACCTGCTGTATAACTGGTAAGCTTTTCTGTTCCCTGTAAAATAGTTATTGTATCAACCCCGGAACTTATATCACTGCAGGTTCCTGTGAGTTTCATATAATTTTCGCCGTTTGTAAGAACAGTTCCAGAAGCACTTTGACCGGTTGTATCATCTGAACCAAAATAAACTGTAGAAGCAGTAACTTCCGGATCATCTTCGTCAAACTGAACAGTACAGGTTGAAGGAACAGAAGCATTTCCTGCCTTATCAACAGCAACGAGATAAAGTGTATTTGAGCCGGCTTCAAAACCGCTTACAGTTGTACTGAATTTGGATTTATAATTTTTTGAAGAATCTTTGGCTGCCACAAATGAACCGTTTGCCGTAGAATAATCTGAAGTAGAAGGAGCAGTACCTGAAGCAGTCTGAATCCAGTAGTAAATTTCATCAATTCCACTGCCGTTAGAGCTTTCACCGTCATAATATTCTTCATAATAACCGAGAAGTTTTTGTGCTGAATTACTGAACCATTCCGAATCCTGTTCAACTAAATCAACTGTATTGAAATCTTCATCTGTGGCTGAACCGCCGATAAACATTTTGCCGCCGACTTTAAGCGCATACAATGACGGTGCTTTTGAATCAAGATAAAAAGTAAATGTTTCTGAATCACTTAAACTCTGTGAATTTTGAGCTGTGACCGTAACCACATAAGTGTACATTCCGCTTGCTGCCGGATACAGAGAACCTTCCGGATTTTCAGAATTAATATTTACGTTCCATAAAACTTTTGATGTACTTGCGGTCTGTGCATCTGAAGCAGAGGTATAAACAGTAGAATCTGAAGAATTGTCACTGCTGTAAGTAATTGTAAATGACGGAGAAAGACTTGTAATTTCTGTGCCGCTTGTATCACCGCCTTCATAAATTTTAACAGTTGCAGAAATGGCATTTGAAGCCCATAAGCCGTCTTCATCAACCATTGTTCCGCTTATCGTATATCCGTTTCCATTATTGTAAAATGTGGACTCATTTAAATAATCTCCTGAATCACTTGTGATTCTGATTGTCGGAGCGGTACCGGAAGTTGCTGCTAAAAATCCGTAGTTTATAAGGTCATACGCTACATATTCATTTCCATCGCGGTCTTCACCTTCAAGCGCAAACATGTAAGGAATACCTGCCGTAGTACCGGAAATTGAAAAATCTTTTGTAGCCGACTCATTCGTAGAAGAATCAGTCCAGTCTCCTTTGTTGAAAATATATGTCCATTCAGAAGGTTCCTGCCAGTAATAAGTTGTTTCAGTTCCGGCACATGAATAATAACCGTCTGTCGTTTCCGGTCTGGTTGTCGTTAATTCAACTGCTCCATATTTTAAAGCAACTGCCTGTGGTGCAACATATGAGCCGTCTGCATTTGGTGTAATTGTAAGCCCTAAATTTTGTCCGCTTGTATAAGAACGGAATCCATTGGCTTTGGCATAAGTATTATTATCTGTACCAAGTGAATATGAAGCGATTTTCCAGGTCGGATAATTATCCGGATCAAGACAAAATATATTTGCAGAAGTTGTAATTACACTTTCAATGTCTGTAACAGTAATTTTATTGCCACTGGCATCGTAAGAATATCTGCCGTCAGAATCATACTGATAAATATCACAGTCAATATAATTTCCCTGAGAAGCCAGTGCCTGTAAAATAGCCGTGCACTCATCAGAACCGGTTGTATATGTGGCCGAAGTTCCGTTTAAAACTTCACGGATATCTTTAATTTTGATGTCATCACTGATTGCATTAAGGGAAGCAGAAAGAGAATCTGTATTAAGATAATACCGCTTTGTAGAATTTCCTGCATTCACAACTTTTGAAAGATTTTTATCCTGATAAACGCAGGCTTCATCAGTAAGAACAAATCCTGCATAGAAATATTTTGTGACATTCGGATCTGTATCAGGATCTGTTTCCGTATCAACAGTTCCATAAATCTGCTCATAGCGGTTCTGGCTTTCCTGCTGCGAATCGGAAAGTCCTGCAGTTCCGTAATATTTTGCGACTACAAGCGGAGAATCTGAAGACATTGAAGTAACTGACAGATTTTCAAATTGAATTAACGAAGAAAGTTCATCTTCAGAATGAGAAGCGGCCGATGCATCATAAGAAGCATCCTGCCGTGCTAAAAGAGTGAGTGTATAACTGTGTTCTTCCGAAACATCACCGGTAAGTTTTAAAGTACGGCCGTAAGAAGTCGCAGTTTCATCACCAAAAGCAAGAGGCTTTGTCAAAAGAAGAACAGGAGGCGTATTATCAATATCAAAAGAAACAGAGGCCGTACTTGAAGTTCTGCCGGCTCCGTCAGTTGCAACTGCATCTACAGAGTATGTGCCGTCAGGAAATTCATAACCGTTTGTTGCACTGTATGCAGAAGAATCATAAGAATTTAATTCAATATACCAGGTACCAGAAGAATTAACTGAAGCGTTTCCTGAATAAACCTGAGTGTTTGTTGTTTTATTTGTGACCGTAACAGCAACAGATGAAACGCTTTTATCGTCAGACCATGAACCGCCCAGAATAAATGTGTCCCGGACAACAGCTGCTGCCGGCGGATAAGAAATACTGACTTTTGGAGATTCTGTATCAACTGAAGAACCTAAACCGGATTCTTCACCACAGGAAATAAGTGCAGAAATTACTGCAGTAACCAAAACTGCAGAACGCATTTTTTTTAATAATAAGTCCACTGTATTTTTCATAATTTTGCCTCCGAAAAACTAAAATTGCATAGTTTGTCAGTTTCAAAATTATGTTAATACAGTTTTCTTAAACCAAAATCTAAAACAGCATAATATACCGTTATATAAGAAAAGTCTTATCTTAGATAAAATTCATCTCTGTTTTACATAAGCGATTTTTTAGCACTAAGCAAATCGTCTTTTGAATTCCGGCATGATTTTGCTGCAGAATCAGCAATATCTTTAAGACAAAGAATTCCTGAATCCCGCTTTTCTGCAAGTTCTTCGTCCTTTTTCCATGCACATAAAATTCCGCGTGATGAATTAACAGTTCCGCCGGCTTTATCAAGCAGAGTTGCTGCAATGCGGGCCGCTCCCCCCTGAGCCCCGTAACCTGGAATCAAAAAGAAAATATCCGGATATGCATTACGCAATGCTCTTGCATCACTTTCTTCTGTACAGCCTACAACAGCACCTACAGGAGAACAATTCTGCTCAGGATACAGAGCCTTAAATTCAGAAGAAATCCGTTCAAGTTCGCTTCCAGTTTTATCAAGAACACGGCCGCCGGATTTTAACTCCTGCTGCTCAATATCAACCATGCCGGGATTTGATGTACGTAAAAGCACAAAAATGCCCTTTCCGCCAAGCTCACCGGCAGGCTTACAATACTCAGTAAACGGCTTTAATGTATCAAAGCCCATGTACGGATTAATTGTAATAATATCAGTTTCAAAATCACTGCCTTTTGCAAAATGAGCACGTGCATAAGCTTTTGCCGTGTCTGCAATATCACCGCGCTTAATGTCACTGATTGCAATAAAACCTGCTTCACGGACAGCTTTAATTGTTTCGATGTAAGCCTTAAGACCTTCAATTCCCATAGCTTCGTAATAAGCAATCTGAATCTTAAAACAGCAGGCAGACTTATCTGCTGCTACCCGTTTAATGATTTCTTTATTGTAAGCAAGAACTGCTTCTACAGGTGAATCAAATGCCTTTAATACAGATTCCGGCAGATAAGACGGGTCTGTATCCAGACCAACACAAAGTGGTCCATTTTCTAAAGCCGCTTCCTGAAGCTGCTGCATAATATGTTTCATGATTTAGAGTCCCCTTGCCCACTGATATGTACTCAAATATGGATCCGGCTTAACAGGATAAGGTGTAGCCCAGACTTCATCAATAAGGCCGGTTGAATTAATCTTTCCGATGCGAACCTGTTTGTAAAGATGCTGATTGCCGCCGTCTATTGTTACTGTGCCTTCTGGAGCTGTAAAACTCAATCCTTTTGAAGCAACTCTGACAGCTTCAACTTCAAAGCTTCCTGCCTTTTCACAGGCAGCAGCCCACATATAAACAGCAATATATCCGGCTTCAATTGGATCGGCAGTCATTCTGTCTTCACCATAAGCAGTTTTGTAATCAGAAACGAATTTTTCGTTGCGTGGTGTCTGAGTGGTTTCGTAGTAATTCCATGAAACAAGATTTCCAGCCAGTTTAGATGCATCCATTTTAGAAACTTCTTCTTCTGCCATAGAAAAACTCATTACAGGAATAACTGATGAAGTGATTCCCTGTTTTGTAAGTTCTGCAAAAAAAGCAACATTTGAATCACCGTTAAGTGTATTTAAGATTACATTCGGCTTTGCAGCTTTTATTTTTAAAATTATTTCCGTAAAATCCTTGTGTCCCATAGGAACATATTCTTCACCGACACAAACTCCGTCCATCTGGGCAAGCTGTGCTTTAATAATTCTGTTTGCTGTTCTTGGGAAAATATAGTCGTTTCCAACAAGGAACATATTTTTACCGATGTTCTCGGCACAATAATCTACAGCCGGAACAATCTGCTGATTTGGAGAAGCCCCCATATACATAATATTCGGGCTTGCTTCCATGCCTTCGTACTGAACCGGATACCAGAGAAGACCATAAAACTCTTCAAAAACCGGTTTTACAGCTTTTCGGGATTGTGATGTCCAGCATCCAAAAACAGTAGCAACTTTTTCATCCTGAAGAAGTTCGCGTGCTTTTTCTGCAAAAACCTGCGGATCACTTTCACCGTCTGCTTCAACAGGAACGATTTTTTTACCAAGGACACCGCCGTTTGCATTGATTTCAGAAATTGCAAGAAGCTCTGAATCACGCACAGGGGTTTCGCTGATTGTCATAGTTCCGGAAAGCGAGTGCAGAAGCCCTACTTTAACGACTTCATTTTTTTTACCGCCGCAGGAAACAAGCAAAAACAGAAATGGTACAGCTAATATAAATTTTAGTTTTTTCATATTTACACTCCTAGAAAAAGATTCTCTACTCCACGATTTCATATGTTACCATTTTTCCTTTACCTTTTATATCACATTCCATAGGTTCTGTGAATGTGATATTGGTATCTTTTAAATGGTCATACATAGCTTTACTGACTCGAATTTTGCCCGGTGTACAGGCTGTTTCCATTCGGCTTGCAACATTTACTGTATTTCCCCAGACATCATAAATGAATTTAGTTTTTCCGATTACACCTGCCGTTACAGGACCACAGTTTAAACCGACACGGATATTGAACTGAATTTCTGCCGTTTTATTATAATCGGCCAGATCTTTGTACATTCCCTTTGCAAATTCAACCATGATTTCGGCATGGCGCTCTTTTGGAGAAGGAACTCCGCACGCTGCCATGTAGGAATCTCCGATTGTTTTGATTTTTTCAACACCCATCCGCTTAGCCCGTTCATCAAAACGGCTGAACAAATCATTAAGCGCACTAACAATTTCATTAGCAGTATGACCGCTTGAAGTCTTTGTAAAACCGACAATATCTGAAAAGAGCAGAGTAACATCAGAAAAGTCTTCACCAATTGAATGAATATTATCACGGAGCTCTTCTGCAATTTTATCGGGCAGAATTGAACGCAAAAGATAGTCAGATTTATCCTTTTCCTGAGCAAGTTCTGCAGTACGGATTTGAACCATATTTTCAAGACGGATATTTTCAAGTTTAATGGCACGCTGCTTCAAATAAAATATAAGTGTTATAATGGCAAGGAAAAGAATCAGGCTGATAATCCAGAAAACCGGCATCTGATAGAAGTACGGCTTTTGAACAAACAGCATGGCAACCGCTTCCTGAGAAAACAGACCGTCACCGTTTATAGCACTTACAAGGAAGGTATGCTTTCCAGGCTTAAGGTTCGTATACGAAACAACCCGCTTAGAATCCGGAGCACCAAATGAATCTTCAAAGTTTGTAAGCCTGTGAGCAAATTGAATTCGTTCCGGTGCATCAAAACTGATTCCCGTAAATTTTATATCTACGCGCTTGGTTCCCGGCTTTAAGGCAATTTCCTGACGCGGCTTTTTATATTCAAGATTGTCAATTTTTACAGTTTCAATATGAACAAGCGGACTGACAGGATTTTCTTTAATTTTAAGAGGATCATAAACAGCAAAACCGTCTACCATTGTAAACCACATTCTGCCCCTTGAATCACAAATGCTCAAAGCAGTTGATGTAGGTCCGTCTGAATCAAGACCGTCATTACGGTTATAAAATTTAATATCAATACTTTCTGAAACACCGCTTGCAGCATCAACAAAATCATTAAAATGTGCTGAAGCAATTCCATAATTACTTGTAATCCAGACATCCCCTGCTGTATCAGGAATAATCTGGAAAACCGAGTCTGTTCCCAGTCCCTGTTCAGAATTTAAATTTTCATACTTTGCAGGAACAGAATGAACACTGTCAAAAGGGTGAATTCTGCTGATTCCGGTTCCTGTACAAACCCAGTAAACGCCGTGTTTATCCTGAGAGATTTTAAAAATTACATTTCCGATAAGACCGTCTTCTGAAGAAATATGAGAAATAATGGCACCGTTTTTCATTAAGAAAATACCACCGCCGTCAGTTCCAACCCAGACAACGCCATTAGTGTCTTTGTAAATACACATTACATATTCATTTTCAAGACCGTCAAGCTGCTTTAAGGATTTTATTTCACCGTTCGGACTGATGATACTTAAACCGGTTGTTGTACCGACATAAAGTTCATCCGGATTTGTTTCAATGGCAACACGAACTTTATCACCAACAAGCCCGTTATCAGTTGTCCAGCTTTTTATATTTCCCGTACCGATATTGTAACGGAGCTGACCTGGTTTTTTATAACAGCTGACAAGGATATCACCATTTAAAGCGATTCCAACATGGCGGATTCTTATGCCTTTTGTATATTCTGTAAGTTTATTCTGAACCTCTTTGTTTTCTACATAACAGCGCACACCATTATCTGTACCTACCCAGTAACGGCCATGTAAATCTTCAGTAATTGCATTTGCTGCAGTTCCCAGTTTTGTAACACGGAATTTTCCATGAGTAAGACGGCCTACACCATTTCTGTCTGTTGCAAACCAGATTCCGCCTTCTCTGTCACAGGTAATTTTGTTAATTTTTGCAATCTGCTTTCCGTTACCTTTATATTCAGAAAAAACTCCGTTGCTGTAAACTACAATTCCTTTTTCACAGCCAAACCAGATTGTACCGTCAGTTGCCGTATAAATTGACCATGTCGGACTTTCATCAAGAATTTTACCTGTAGTAACCTTTCGGACATAGCCGTTTGAAATTTTAAACAGTCCCAGGTTGCCCATAGCAAGCCAGAAATCCCCGTTTAAATCCTGAGCAATGGCAGTACAAAAATAATTTCCGTACTGATCAAGTTCAGGAAGAGTATAAAACAGACCGTCTTTATAAACGAAAAGACCTTTTTCATTTCCTGTAATAAGCCAGACTCTGCCGGCAGTATCGCAGTATAATGAAGTTGTAAGAACACCTTTTGAAACAGTACCGGCCTGGAACTGAGGAGTTATCAAATGGCCTGCCGGTGTAAGATAAGCAATTCCTGAAGCCGTTCCAATCCAGATATTTCCATGCAAATCTTCACAAAGAGCACGGACCGAATTATTAGGAAGGCCTGTTTCCATATTATAATGTTTATTGCCGTCCTGGGAAATTTTCTGAACTCCTTCATCATTTGCACCAATCCAGAGATTTCCATGCCTGTCTTCAAGAATTGTTCGGACGGAAGCAAATTTTAAATCATTATCACGGGAACGGCGCAAGGTCGTAAATTCAAGACCGTCAAATCTGACTAAGCCTTCGTAGGTTCCGATGTTTATATAGCCGTCAGTTGTCTG
Source organism: Treponema sp. (assembly GCF_045657965.1). GTDB lineage: Bacteria > Spirochaetota > Spirochaetia > Treponematales > Treponemataceae > Treponema_D. The sequence goes on from NZ_JAZOUG010000042.1 coordinate 63,283, forward strand.
AAAAATATCAGTTGCAGTTGTTCCTGTTAAACCGCCGAAAGAATTCCAGATTCTGCAAACATAATTATCAAAATATGTATCTTCTGCAAAAATCAAAACACTTGAAAATAATAAGAAAACAGCTGATAAAATCTTTTTCATAATAAGAAGATTTTAAGACTTTTTTTATCAAAAATCGAGTATTTTCTTCAGATATTTTTATATTTTTTTTGCATAGCTTCTCTTTTTTTCCGATAATTAATATATGAGCACACGAAAAGTAGTTTTTTACACATTTGCATTTTTCATATTTGTACTGACTGTTCCAAGACTTTGCGCACAGAATAATGTCAAAATGACTCCAGGTGAAGCTGCAATCGCAAGACAAAAAATGGTTGATTATTCTAAACAGTTTGTCGGAAAACCTTATGCTTCCGGTGGAATAGGACCAAATTCTTTTGACTGCTCAGGACTTATTTTTACAGTTTCCAGAGAATCAATCGGAGTGCAGCTCCCACGCACAACCAAGGCAATTTTTAATTTCTGTAAGGAAATTGATGCAAATACACGGGAAGCAGGAGATCTTCTTTTCTTCAAGACAACCGCCAGCGGAGATGTTTCACATGTTGCCCTTTATATCGGCGGCAACCAGTTTATTCATGCTGCAAGTGACGGTCCGAACACAGGCGTAATTGTTTCATCACTAAAAGAATCTTACTGGAAAGCACATTATTACTGCACGCGGCGATATCTTCCGGCATCAAATTCAGATTTACTCGCTGATTCAAATCCTCAAAAATATGCAGAACAGGTTGTTAATAAAAGCTCAGGTACTTCTCAAAATTCCACATCAGCCGGTACAGCTTCAGCAAATTCATATTCAGATAATTATTCATCCGGTTCTTTTCTGTCCTCACTGATAGTTGACGCATCAATTTCGTGGGACTGGAGTTTTTTTACCTGTGATTACTTTAAACTCAATTCAAGAGGCGTTGATACAATGTTTCATGTACGCTATGCAGGAAATACATTGCAGCCCGGCTTTGGAACATATATCCGCTACGATGCCGGAACAGGAAATTTCCAGCTTCCGTTCGTAATTTCCTTAACTTTAAACGAATATTTCAGGATTTTTGCAGGACCGGTAATTTCAATCGGTACACCATACCTGCCTTCCAAATCTAATGAACGGATAGAAAACTCATTTTTTCCAGGCATAATCGGTGCATGTTTCAGTACGCCGGGTTTTAAAGCTGGAAAAACAATGATTTCTTTTGTACAGGACATTCATTACACAGTTTTTAATAAAACTGACGGGAGTGCACTCTCTTTTTCAAAAAGTGCTGCAACCGGTCTGGTTTTTGCAACGGGTCTGCGCGTAACGCTTCCGCTGAACAATGTTTTATAAAGTATGAAAAAATTTTCTTTTAAATATTTTTCGATTTTCCTTATATTTTTTTCCTCACTGTTTGTATCATGTCTTCCGCAAATTTCAGTAAAAGCCGGAAATAGTGATTCAGCTGATGTTTCCTTTACAACCGGATTTTCGCAAAATACAGCTAAAACTTTAAAGACCCTTATGGGTCTGGATGCTTCTTCACCAATTTTCAAAAAAGAAGACATTCTCTCGCTTTTAAAATCAGCCGGAGTTCAAAATCCAAAGGCAGAACTTCCTTCCTCAACAGAAATTTCTGCAGACGGGAAAATTTCACCGTTTTCAAATAATGTTCTCTGCAAAACAGGAATTCTTTCTAAGTCAGAAAACTCTCTTTCTCTTACAATAGGAACTTCACAAATTCTGGCTTTTTATGAAATTTTAGATGACGAAGCAAAATCTTATCTTGATTTAATGATGATTCCTGCCCTTATCGGCGAAAAAATGACAGCTGCAGAATACCGCGAACTTCTGGCATCAATGTACGGACCTGCTTTTGCAGATGAAATTACAGGCGGAAAACTCACAGTCTCGCTTTCTTCCCCAGACGGCAAAAAAACACTAAAAGAAACAATTTCACTTGGCGAGCTTTTCACAAAAGCCGAAACCCGCTGGGAACTAAAGTATTAATCTTCCGTAAGGCAGAACGCACTGAGCACCGCTGCACTGAGACCCGCAAAAACCGTAAGTCCAAGCATATGAACCGGAGCAAATGAAGAAAAAGCAAGTGCTCCAAATGAAAGTGCTGTCGTAAAAAAAGAAAGAACAATTGCAAAATTGTTTAAATTTTCTGTTTTTCCGGCTTTATTTTTTATTCCTTCAACCATATAAATAATATAGTCCAGTCCAAGCCCGAAAATCAAAACAAGGGCAGTAATCGGGAAAAAACTTAAGTTTATCCTGCATAAAAAAAGAACCGCCGTCGTAATAACCGTAACCATAAATGGAATGGCTGCAATTTTTATGACTAAGTTCAATCTGTAACAAAAACACAGAACTATGATTACAACAATAAAAGCAAATAAAAGCATCAATAACATGGTCTTTGAAAGAACATCCAGCTGTGCAGAAATATCTTTTACCTTATTTACAAAGAAAATACCTTCATTTTTAGAAGCATATTCCCTGAAATAAATTTCTTCATCTGCGCTGGCATGTAAAGGCAGAACACATGAATAAAACTTATCCCCGATTTTTCCAATCCAGAGATTTGAAACGGCTTCTTTTATTGATGCTGGAATATCAGAATCAGAAGGGGTAATATAACCATGTTCTAACGAACGGTAGTTATTTTCATAATTGTCAGAATTATTTCCAAATCCAATCACTTCAAACTGGCTTTCAGCCAGAGGCAGAAGTTTTTCCGAAGCAAGATATGACTTTCTCTGCTTTTTCTGGGAAGGAATAAATTGAACAACCGACAGATAGTTTCCGAGTTTCTTTTCATTTACTGCACTGTTTAAAAATTCTGCAAGCTCTTCGTTTTTCTGTAAAAGTTCTTCTTCTGAATCTGCCTTCACAATAAAATACCAGCCGCTCGAACCTGTATTCAAAACTTTTGCAGACATAATTTCATTCTGAAGCATCTGATCAGACATTGAATAAAGTTCTTTAATATTGTTCTTGATTCCAAACGAACGGTAGTTAATCAGAATCACAGAAACAGAAAAAATTACCAGAACAAACGGAACAAATTTCTTATACCGGCATAAAGTCTTTTTATTATTCTGGAAATTTATTAATTTAGGAACAGCAATGCCTTTTAATTCAGGATTTTTTAAAAGCGGATACACTGCAATTACAGTTAAATACGAAGCAAGAAGTCCCATAAATAAAAATACACTGACCTGCTTTAACAAAGGAAACGGAGCAAAAAATAATGCTGCAAAACAGATTTCTGTTGAAACAAAACCAAGCGTTATTCCGCGGAAAATATGATTTCGTACATCTTCACCAGTGCGACAGAGAGAATTTCCTTTCCAGTTTACAAAATAATGAATTGAATAATCCAGACAGGTTCCAATCAGTGTTGTTCCAAAAACAAATGTAAGGACATGTATTCCCCTGAAAAACAAGAGAACCGATATAAAACCGATTCCACATGAAAAAACAACTGCCAGTGCTGAAATAAAAGCCGGCATAAATGAACGGAATATAAAAAGAAATGTAACAATAATTAAAATCAAAGAAATTGTTGAAATCACAGAAATTTGAGTCTGTGCACTTGCTGAACTTTCATAACTGTGAAAAGGAACTCCAGAAAACACAAACTGGTCTTTATCACAGAAACTGTAAATATTTCTGACTGTACTGTTTTTTCCAGTAAGAGCTGCGCCTTTTTCAGAAATTACTCCCCGAATCAGCACATACCATAAACCGTCTTTTTGAGCAGCAAGAACTTCATCATGCAGCGACATTGAAGTTGAAGAAAGTGCACCACCTTCTAAAAATCTTTTTAAGCTTCGTTCTGTAAGCAAAAAAGGATCTTCTTCAAGAACAGATAAATCTGAAAAACTGAAAGCCCCGTAAACACTGGCAAGAGCTTCTTCGGCAACTTCTTCTGCACCACCGTTTTCTAAAAGTTCACAGGTTTCATCATCAATAAGGTTATACCGGTTTTTAAAAAGCCAGTATGTAATTTCGGCAACAGAATTTGAATTTACATAAAGAGAAAGTGAATCAAAATAATCCGCATTCAGCCGGTTTTCTGAATCCACATAATGCGAATAAAATTCTGCTGCTTTAAATTTAGCTTTTTCAAAAGTTTCGCCTTTTGCGAGCACTGTAACTGCACGGCCTGTTTTTGAAGCAAGAGCCGCATCTGCTGACTGAACTTCATGCAAAGATGAAGAAGGCGGCAAAATGTCAAATAAACTCGTAGCAAAATTAATTTCCGGTGAAAAAGCAAGCGAAATCAAAAAGGCAGAAATTACAGCCGCATGAAAAAAAATCCAGATACAGGCAAATCGTTTTTTCATAGTAATTTTAAAATTTTATTCCTCAAATGCAGATTTTTCATCATCAGAAAGTGAATCCGGATATGTCTGATTTGAAAATTCGTATTTTGTAAAGTCACCGGCTGGTTCGTGCAGAACCATGCTGTTAATTTTTGAATCCCCGGCCATTTCTATCACTTCTATAAAAGTGCGGACAGTAGAATCAGTTGGAGTAAGATTCATATTCCAGCTTTCTTCAGAGTCGATAAATTCAATGTCAAAATTTTTATTTAAGGAATCAAAATCGCCGTTAAAGAGTGAAGAAATTAAAAGAGAAAACTGCACAAAAGTCGCGTTACTGCCGGAATTTAAAAAAGTTTTTTTCCCGTTTGGGGCAGTTTGAATAATTCCTGATTTTGTAATTGCCATGGAAGATTTAAACGGCTTTAAAGTATTCCAGAGAATTCCTCTGTCTGCACAGATAATAAAAGTTCCTGAAGATTTTATTTCTCTGGAAATTTTTTTAATCAGCTTAGTCTGATTGAAATTTCCTTTTGTGATTTTTTGAGAAGAAATTTTAGTGCAAACTTTTTCAAAATCTGAATTGCCGGAAGAATTTTGTGCAAAGCAGAGTGAACTAAAAAGTAAAAAGAAAGCTGCAGAAATGATTTTTAAATTTTTCATCAGAAGCCTCCCTGAGCCAGAAAGTGTTCGACTTTATCAAGCCAGATTTTTGGGCAGACAAATTGAGTTTCACCGGTTTTTAAATCAATACACATCTGACTGACAGTTCCCTTTGTAGTAAGTTCACCGGTTTTTGTATTGTACAGTTCAAAATCAATTTTAATCATATTTTCATATTCAACAAGAGTTGCTTTTGCCCTGCAGATATCACCGAAACGCAGAGATTTCATATATCTTACTCTTACATCAGTAACAGGAAAAGAATAACCGGATTCTTCCATTGCAATATAATTGTAACCGATTTTATCAAGTAAAGCGCAGCGGGCACGTTCAAAATAGTTAATGTAATTCCCATGCCATACAATACGCATCGGATCACAATCATTAAAATCTACTTTGAATTCAATTTCTGTTGATAAATTCATATTTTCTCCCATTATTTTACGCTCATTTTAAAAACACCATCCCAGTCTTTTGGCAACGGATTATTTTTAAAGTGATTTATTCTATCTAAAAATACAACAGATGGTAAATCATTATATTTTGAAGCACACTCAGAAAAATATTTTTCGCTTTTTTCCCATTTCTGTTCACGATAATACTTCAGTCCTTCTTCAAAAAGATTTTTAATTTCTGTCAGCTTTGGACTTGCCTTAGCTTTCTGCTGCAGAATTTCATAAATCTTTACAGGCTCAGTTTTACCCTTTACTGTAATAAAATCAAGTTCACGGCAGATAAACATTCCTTTTAATTTTTTATAAACTGATTCACTTATTATGGATTTTGACCCGTATGCTTTGTTAGCACTTTCCAGACGGGCCGCCAGATTAACTGTATCGCCAATTGATGTAAAATCTTTTCGTGTCTGAGAACCGACAGAGCCAAAAATTACTTCTCCTGTATTGATTCCAATTCCTATTGAAACGTAGGTTTTTCCTGTTTCGACAGAAAGTTTTTGTTCTTCCCGCATTGCAGAACGAATTTCCATGGCAGCTTTACAGGCATTAATTTCTTTACGCGGCCCTGAAAAAAACGCCATCATTTCATCACCGACATATTTATCAACATCGCCGCCGTTATTTAAAATTATCTCTGTTTCAATATCAAGGTAATGATTTAAAATCTCAACAACTTCTTTTGGCGGAATACCTTCACACAGCGAAGTAAATCCCCGGATATCTGTAAACAGAAAACACAAATCCCTTGCTTTGGTGCTTTTACTATTTGATTTTGTTTCCCCGCCGTTTTTTTCGGCATGCTGCAGTGTAGAAAATGAAACATAAGGCATAATTCCCTTTATCAGATTAACCATTTCTCCAATTTCAAGGGATAAATCTTTTATTTCATCTTTTGTTTTGATTGTGTCATTAAATTTTACGGCAGAAGAAGTATTTTTCGCAGTTCCCCGTAAAATCTTTTCTATTGATTTTGAAGTCTTATGAACATTTTTACGAAGGAAAAGCATGGGGTTAAAAATAAAATCTGCCAGCAGAATCGAAAAAATAATTGAAAGATACAAAAAGACAGTAATTATCGTAAAGACAAAAATTTTCGTCCTGAAATACTGGCGCATGAGAACCTGCTGCTTATAGGTGACTATTGCAAAACCAATCAGCTTATGTCCGGCTTTACGGCTCAGCGTAACAGGGTAAATATATTTGCAGGTATGCTCAGCTTTATTAAAGACATATTCCTTTTTGTAAGCTCCGTTTTTATAACGTTTTAAATAATCCCTTGCCTGAGCTGGTGTAAGCATTTTTTCTGAATCAGAAATTGAAAGAGGTTTTCCTGTTGTATACGCAAAGACATTAAACTCTGGAAGTTCAGAAGAATTTTCCCAGTTTTCGATAAAAATAACCGGCTCAGAATCCATAGTTATAATAATATCAATCCGCTCAAAAGGAGTTTCTGCATATTTATTTGCTTCCCGTTGTTCATCAAAAAATGTCTTGATTTTTTCGTATTTTCCTTCAGCAGAATCATAAACAGCCGCTGTCTGTTCTGCCTGTGCACGGCCTACATCGCTGACAGCTTCAGTAAACATTTTTTTGTAGCTGTTAAGAATCAAAAGCATAAAAGCAAACAAAATTATTACAATAAGAAAGGTTATTACAAAAGTAAATTTTGTTTTTATGGAAAGACGAAGTCCCTGTGAATCACGGATTTTTCTGTACTCAACATATTCGGGATTTTCTGAACGAAGATAAAAAATTCCATGGAAGGAATAATAAAGATGCGATGCCAGAGAAAGCAGAAACAGAAAATAAATATAAAACGGAAGCATTAAAAACCAGGCAAAGGAATTTGCATTAGAAACAATACATACAGATGAACAGAAAAGATAAATTGTAAAACTTGAAAGTATGAAAGCATAATTTAATTTCTTAAAATAAATTTCCCGCTTTTTTTCAAGAATAAACTCCGTAATTGAAAAAACTACTGTGCAGGGAAGGAAATATATGAGATAAAGAAGAATCCTGACAAATCCGAAATCCAGATTAAGATTAGAATCAAAAGGCATTTTAAAAGCAAAAATTCTTTCACAACCCAGAGAAGAATTAACATTTGCAGAATCCTCATAAAGATTTATCGGCGAAATTGAAAGCGGTGAAAAAAACAATACTAAAAGCAGCAGAAGCGGAGCAAAACGGAAAACATATTCTGCTAAGCGTGTCCTGAAATCTTTGTCCCGAAAGTTTTTTAATAGAGAGTTGAATTTAATTCCAAAAATCATAGAAATTGTACCACTGATATGGATGAAGCCTGCACAAATCTTCAAGATTTTGAACAAAACCTTCCACAGTCTGTTTTATTTTTTCCTCTCTCTCCTTTCTGTTACAATCAAAAGAAATTTGATTTTTTTTAACAAACATATCATATTTCGGATTAATGCAAAAATCTTTTCTTCGCAAACCTGTAACAAAATATGTCGGCGCATTTAAAAGTGCAGCCAGAAGAAACACACCGTAAGGGAAATGTGCATTTTCTCCCAAAAAAGGCACATCTATATTTCTGTCAGTATGAGCACTTACCCTGTCGCCTGCAATTACAACCATTTCTCCGCTTTCGATTCTTTCCTGTAAAAGCAGAACAGTTTCAGGTCCGATATTATTTGAACTTATTACATGAAAATTAGAATCAGGATTAACCTTTGAAATAAGCTTTCCAAAACCGGCTGTAAGTTCGGTGTTGATAATGGAAGTAATGCTCATTTTTTTTTCAGTTCCGGCTTCATTCATGCTTGCCAGAGCCTTCATCATATGAGGATTGCCCAAATGTGACATTATAACGACAGTGCCTTTTCCGGAATTTATATTGTTTACCCAGTCAGTTATATCATCATTCTGCCACTGCACGTCTTTAAAAGAAAATTTTCCTGCCCAGCTCTGCAAATTTTCAACAAGATTCAGTGCAAATGAACAGATATGCTTTAAAGTTGATTTTCCTTTTCCAACTTTTAAAAGATAATTTTTTGAAATTCTCCGCGTATTTTTATCAAAAAGCCAGTAGAAAAAACCTATTACATAAGCCATTAACCGCATGAAAAACGCAGGAAATACTTTGAGGACAATCAGCATCATTATATAGCCGAAAGAAGTTTTTTCTTTATGTTCGTACCAGTTTTTACTCATTTTATTTTTCGCCAGAGCAGTTTAGGAATTCTGATAAACATACCGCAGCAAAGCCGGGTAAATACCCAGGAAATTCGCACATTATCCTTAAGAACATTAAAATTTGAAATTCCATCGCTCGGATATGTTACTTTTACCGGATAAAACTCAAAAGGAAGCCCTTTCCAGATTAATTTCACAATAATTTCAATATCAAATCCCATGCGTGAATCAACATAGTGCTTTGTTAAAAATTTTGCAGTTTCTTCAACCGGGTAAATCCTGAATCCGCACATAGAATCAACAATTCCGCGCTGCCAGGTAACCAGAGCACACCAGGTATTTGCAAATTTACGGCCGTTTTTCCGGTGTCCCGGCACACTTTCATCATATTCAGGATAACCTAAAATCATTGCAGAAGGATTTTTTTTTGCTTTTTCAAAGAAAAAATCAGAACGGGTCCAGTCATGCTGACCATCTGCATCAAGCTGAAGTGCGTGTGTAAAACCAAGCTGGCTGGCCCGGAGTATGCCCGCTTTAAAAGCACCGCCCTTTCCCTGGTTTTTAGACAGGACGACAAGTTCAACAAAATCCTGATATGTATTTTTTATCTGTATAAGAAAGTTTTTTGTTTCTTCAGCATTTCCGTCATCAACGAGAATAATTTTTACGTTTTTTTCACGGCAATAAGATTCCAGCTTTTCTATCATATTCATACAGGCCTTTCCGTGCCGGTAAACTGGAATCAAAATACAGGGATTAAAATCTGCCATAACTACTAATTTCTCATTCCTTTCTGTTATATGGAATATATTCCGCTTGAATAAACTCTTCCGTCCGCAAAATCTGAAACTTCAAACGAAACCCGTCCTTTTTCCGAATCGAAATCGATTTTGAATAGCACATTCGCATCCGGCAAAATTTTGTCCGAAAACTTGAAGCGTTTGATACTCGGCGTTGAAAGCGGCAGACCGAAATATTTCTGAGCATAATGAACAAGTAAATCAATCTGCGCGACGGCAGGAAGCAATTTGAACTCGGGGAAATGCCCGTCAAAATAGTCGCTTGAAGCATCAATTTTCACTTTAAGAGAAATGGAATTATCTGTTTTTTCAAGAATTTCTTCTGCTGGAATTCCGTGAATCAATTTTCTTCTCCTGCAAAAAGTGCCTGAATTTCCGGCTTGTGCTTTTTCCCCTGAACATCGCACGGAAGTTTTTCAAGATAACGCCATTTTTTCGGAAGAACTACATTTTCGAAGAACTGCAGAAGATAATCGTGGAAATGGCGGTTAATTAAATATTTTTCAGTACCTTCAAATTTCTTTTTTCCTTCGTCGTTCAAAACAACCGCTGCCGCAAGATACTGTCTTCTGTCCTGCATTGGAACAACCGAACAGTCTAAAACAAGCCCGCTCTGCAAAAGCCGGTTTTCAACTTCGGTGACAGAAATGCGCTTTTCTTCGATTTTTACGATGGAATCTGCCCGGCCTTTCAGAAGGAAAGTTCCGTCTTCATACATTTCTGCTAAATCGCCGGTTTTAAAACCAGCCGGGTCTTTAATGTAAGGTGAAATAATTGTAAGACAACCGTCGTCCTTGTCGAGCCAGATTTTAGCATTGTCAAAAGGAGTCCAGATTAAGCCGTTTTTTGTCTGCTGGCGGTAAGCAATTCCTGAAGTTTCGGTCGAGCCGTAAACTTCAAGCGGACAGAATCCAAAAACGCGGTTTGTATCGACTGCAAGTTCCGGAGAAACAGCCCCGCCCGAAGTAAAAATCCACGGATTTTTGAGAGGAAGTTTTTTTTCGCCCATTTCGGCACAGGTTCTTTTTAAGAAAGCAGGAACTGCAATGATGATGTAAGATTCGTCGTCCAGAGCCTCAAATTCTTCAGGGAATTCAATCCGCTTCCGGCGGAAAGGAACACCTGCTGCAAAAGGAAGTGAAATTGTAAACAGAAAGCCGTAAATATGGTGCTGAGAATTGACCGCACACAGCTTTCTTGAAGCAAATTCTTCGTACCACTTTGAAAGAATAAAGGCATTGTCTGCCTCAAATTCGGTCATGCGCTGGTGAACTGCCTTAGGATGGCCGGTTGAACCGGAAGTATACAGGATGATTTTTGTCTCATCAGAATCAATCTGAGGGCAGGTCATTTTTTCTGATTCAGATGGAGCAACCGCTTCTTCAAGAACCTTTGGAATAAAGAAAGCATTTTCAAGCGGCTTTCCTTCAACTTCTGTCTGGTCAGTCAGAAAGAGAGTTGTGCTTCCAGAACCATTCTTCATTTCTTCTATAAAAAGCGGGCTTATATTTGCGGTAAGCAGGACTTCTTTTTTGCACTGCAAAAGCGCGACAAAAGTACACAAAAAGAGCCAGTAATCTTCGCAATGCAAAATCCATTTTTCGCAATTATCGTGATTTTTGATAAACCGCCGCATTTTTGCCGTTTCAATCAAAAAATCGTTCCAAGTAAGGTATTTTTTGTCGCTCCATTTGCGCTCGTAGCACATAATTTTGTCGAGAGGCCAGCTTTGTGCATTAAATTTTGAAATATACGCAAGTTTCGGCATTTTTGAATTCACCACCATTCTGACTAAAAATTCTACAGCAAAAAGAATACCCATAAGAGCGTAGGCAATTCCGCCGTTGTAAATCGACCATATTTTATCATTTTTTGAAAAAACTGTGTATAGAGAGGCCGAACCGTTCAGAACAAAAAAAACGCACCAAATCACTGTTACTTTAAAGCAATACTTTTCGACACGGCGGGCGATATGCGATTTTGCCAGGTTTTTCTGGGCAAGGCAGGCAAAACGAAAACAGATATTCGGCGGCAAAAAGAGCGTGCTTCCGAATGTAAACAGAAAAATCACATTCATTAATACAGGATAAAGTTTGATAAAAAGCGTCTGTCCGGTTGCAAGGCAGACAAGGGCTGCACAAAGCAGAAGCCCTGCACTTACCAAAAGACGCAGATTTTTTTTAAGCCGGCCAGACAATGAAACTTCACCACCGGCACGATTTCCACTCGTTGCCATTAAAAGATATACGAGTGCGATAAAAACTATAAAAAGCGAGAAAATTTTAACCGGAACATGAAAAATAACCAGACAGGAAAAAACTACAACAGGATAAAGGATTGAGAGAATGGAGAAAATAATTTTCAAGGCCAGATTCATAACATAATTTTATCGAAAAAAAGCAATTAAATACAGACTTCCTGGAAATTCCATGTTACAATAAAACAATGTAAGAAAGTTTTCATGGAAGTCATAGCCAATGAGTAAGGAGGGTCTCTTGAACTTGAGCGAATGTATGACTATCGAAAACATTTCTGATGCTGAATTTGCAAAGCTTCAGAGCGACGGCTGGGTTCTTGTCAGTGTGGACAATTCTGATATGAAGTTCATTTACAACTTTGAACGACGCCGTTAAAAAAAAGCCGGAATGCTGACTAAGCAGTCCGGCTTCTCTATTTTAAAAAACATTATTTTGTAAGAGGTTCAAGAATATCTACAACATCCTGAACAGTTTTTACAGATTTGAAAATTTCCGGCTCAATTTTGCCATTTAAAAGCGGCTTCATTTTAACAATTAACTCAACAGCATCAATTGAATCCAGATCTAAATCAAGAACAATATTGGCTTCCGGTTTAATGCTTGATTCTTCAATGTCAAAATCATTAACAAGAACATCTTTTAATTTTGTATAAAGTTCATCTTTAGTCATTTGAAACCTCCAGTTATGAATTTTTTGCCTGTTCAGCAGAAATATAAGTAGCCAGTGCGTCTACAGAAGCAAAATGCTGGCGTGTTTCTGAATTTTCTGCATTGAATTTAACTCCAAATTTCTTTTTAAGGGCAACACCAAGTTCAAGTGCGTCAATTGAATCCAGACCAAGTCCTGTACCAAAAAGCGGTTCAGAATCAACGATATTTTCCGGTTTAATGTCTTCAAGCTCAAGAGATGAAATAATACATTCTTTTATCTGCTGTTTAAGTTCGTCCATTTTCAAAATCCTTATTTTATCAAAAAATAACTGGAAAATTATAATTAAATAGCTTTAAAAAGTCTACTGATAAAACTTAATATAATCTTTATTATTTTCGTCACTTAAAATCTGGGATACAAATTCTGTAATTCTTTTTGCGGCTGCAGGAGAAGGCAGCTCTTTGTATTTATCAAGAAAAATGGTTTCTTTTATATGCATGTCATAATGATAACGATGCCGTGTATTAAATTTAAACATCGAATCATGCTTACGAAGCCCGCGTTTATCATTTCCACCAATATAAACTGGAACAATCGGACAATCAGCAGAAAGTGCAACCCGTGCTGCACCTTTTTTATACTTATTCTGTCCCGAAGGTAAACTTCTGGTTCCTTCAGGGAAAATGATTAGATTGCTCCCGGATTTCAAAGAAGCAATACATTTCTGCATTATTTCATCATGAGAAAGCGAGGTCGGAATATAAAGCATGCTTACAATAATGTGAACAATATTCTTACCGGCCAGATAAGAATTTACAATGCAGTCTGCATCCGGAATCAATGCAATAAGCATAACAACATCAAGCAGAGAAGGATGATTTGCGACAACAACACTTGATTTTAATGACCTGAACTTTTTTTTGTCATTTACGGTGAGTTTCATTCCGCCGAGAATCGTCATAACCCATACAAAAAAACGGAACATCACGGAAATAAACCTGTGCCCTGCTTTTCTGAATTTTTCTTTTTTCCAAAAAAGCAGCTTCATGACAGGAAAAGCGATTATTGAAATTAAAACCGTGCCCGCACCAAACAAAGCAAAAGAAAATATCTTTACAAAAATATGCCACCAGTAAAGCGGATAGTTTTTGACTGGAGGCGGATTTTCAAAAGAATATGCGTTTGTTTTTGAAACGGTTTCTGTTTTAGGCATATCTATGATTTTAATGATTATTCGAGATTTTTTAAAGTTGAATCACAGATTCCCAGACTCAAATCACTCAGAAATTTCTGTCATTGTGACTGAATTATTTCCTGCCGCTTTGCACTTCAAAACTTCATTCTCTACAAAAACATTAATCGTGTATTCTGATTTATCCTGAACATAATTGGTCGTTCCAGAATATAATTTGTCATTGTAGGAAACCTTAAAATCTAAACTTTCTGCACAATGATTATATTTTACAGTCCTGGTTTTACTGCTTTCCAAACTCAACGGTAAATTTTCATCGATAGTTTCTGAAAAATATGTAAAAGTTACGGAACTGTCAGTATCATTTTTTAATGTAACATCAATGCTTTCATCCTCATCTACACATGAGAAAGCACACCAGATAAAACATAAAATAGTGATTAAAAATACATTTTTTTTCATATTTAATTTCCCTTTAGAGTTTTAACAAAATCTTCTGGTGAAATTTTAGAAATCTGAGCGCTTTCTAAATCAAGTTCAACGGAACCTTCTGATTTTTCTGATGAAAGCACACACGCAAAAGCAAGCGGCAATTCCTCGCTGTAACCCTTGCAATTCGCATATTCTTCGGGAATTTTTTCGTCCGCATACGCGAAAATGATTTTTTTCTCAGAACCGCAAAGCACTGAAGAAACGGCAGCAGTCAATGCACTAAAAAAATTATCTTCACCCGGGTATATTGCCGTATAGCCGGCTTTCATTTTAAGTGCAATCGTAGTGGCAGCAGGCGGCGTATTAAACACCGAAAGCGAAAATGGAGCCGGCATAACATCTTTATCTTCTACCAGACCTTTATTGATTTTAAGCTGACGGGCAATTTCGCCCCGGAAGGAAGCAAACACAAGCTTAAGATTTGCATTTTCAGGATTTGACTCAACCAGTTCATGCACAACTTCGATTGTCATGCGCGTAATCTGAGAAAGCCGGCGCCGGAAAAGTGAATCTACATATTCCAGCTTCGGCATTTCACCCGGATTTTCATGAGAAGGCTGATATTTCGCAAACTGTGTTACATAGATTTTCATCAGGCTTTTCTGAAATTCAAAATCGAATAAAAATTGCTTCCAAGATTGTGATGTGCGGTCACTAAACGGAAGCCGGCTTTTTCAATGGCTTCGACTAATTCGCCGTAACGGTACATTTTGCTGTTTCCGTTGGCAATACAGGTAAAATAAAGGCTTGTAGCCTGCAGAGAATAGCTTTCGGCTTCGAATTTCTGCATATCCCAGAGAGGTTCCATAACAAAGATGTCACAGTTTTCATCAACTGAATTGTAAATCTTTGTAAGGATTTTTGTGATTTGATGAAGGCTGAAACAATCCAGAAACTGGCTCATCCATACAGCATCGGCTCCGGAAGGTAATTTTGTTTCTGTATCCAGAACATTTCCGCTTACAAAGCTTACACGGCCGTCAAATCCTGCGTCTTTAATATTTTTTTCGGCAACGGCAGTCTGTCCGGGCAAATCAACAATTGAAACATGAACATCTTTATCGTAAGTGCAGGAAGCAATTGCCCACTTTCCAGTGTTTCCTCCGATATCAAAAAGATGTTTTGGCTTTTTTGCGTAAACGATTGGAAGTGCTTCAGGGAATGCAACATCAGAATAAAAATGATCGAATTCAAACCATGACTTTTTTTCACGGTCCGGCAGAGTTGAAAGTGCTTCGTAAACAGTTGTCCATTTATCGCCAAAAACTTTAAGTCCTTCCGGCTTTCCGTTCTTTACGGAATTAATCATGTTGAAGGCGCCTTTGTAACAGATATCATTTGTAAAATTGAAATTTACGCGCGTTAAATCGTCTTCAAGCAAAAACCAGCCGATTTTGCCGAGCACAAGCTTTCCTAAGCCAGATTTATTTTCTTCTTCGGTTGAATCGGCATTGATTTTTAAAACACCCATTCCGAGTGCCATTTCTGCAAGGACACCCACACCATATTCTGAAATACCGGATTTTTTTGAAAGTTCAGCAACAGTAATTCCTTCATCGCCTGCGTCAGAAATTTTCTGTAAAAGCCCAAGTTCAATCAGGGCACGAATTGCCTGAAATGTCATTGGTGAAAAAGCAATTCTCTGTGCTTCAAATTTTGCATCAATTGCACGAATTTTATCCGAATAATAACTCTTGTTTTCCATTTTCATAATTTCGATTATATGCTAAAATCAAATTATGTTAAAGGGAAGAAATTTAATAAAGCCGAATGATTTAACAGTTTCAGAGATTGATGAAATCTGCTCACTTGCAGAACAAATTATTGTTGATCCTTCTTCATTTAATGATGTGTGTCGTGGGAAAATTCTTGCGACACTTTTTTTTGAGCCAAGCACCAGAACACGTCTTTCTTTTGAAGCGGCCATGCTTCATTTAGGAGGTGCTGTCGAAGGTTTTTCTGATGCCGCAAATTCTTCAACAGCAAAAGGGGAATCTCTTTCAGATACAATCCGCACGGTTTCTTCTTATGTTGATGTAATTGCAATGCGAAACCCGAAAGAAGGAGCAGCCCTTCTTGCAAGCCAGTATTCAAACTGTCCGATTATCAACGCAGGCGACGGCGGACACTATCATCCGACACAGACTTTAACAGATATGCTTACAATCCGTGCGCTTCAGGGCGGCTTTGAAGGTCACACAATCGGCTTCTGCGGAGATTTAAAATTTGGCCGCACAGTTCACTCTCTTGCAGAAGCTATGAGCCGCTACAAAAACAACCGCTACATTTTTATCAGCCCGAAAGAACTTCAGGTTCCGGAATATGTTACTCAGGAGCTCGATGAAGCCGGAATTGAATACACCACAGCTGAACGGCTTGAATCTGTAATCGGAGATTTAGACATTCTTTACATGACCCGTGTTCAAAAGGAACGTTTCTTTAACGAACAGGACTATATCCGCCTTAAAGACAGTTACATTCTCGACAATCAGAAAATGAGCCTTGCCCGCAAAAACATGATTGTCCTGCACCCGCTTCCGCGAGTAAACGAAATAGCCCCTGAAGTTGATGATGATCCGCGTGCAGCTTACTTTAAGCAGGTAAAATACGGAATGTATGTGCGCATGGCACTAATTGCAAAATTAGTTGGAGTGCTGTAAAGCAAAAATTCAGGAGTAAAAAATGTTAAACGTAGATACAATTAAAAATGGTCTGGTAATTGACCACATCAAATCAGGATATGGACCGCAGATTTTCCATTATCTTGGCTTAGACAAAGCAGATTTTTCATGCGCTCTCATTATGAATGTGCAGTCAAAAAAGTCAGGAAAAAAAGACATCATCAAAATCGATAACATCATAAACATTGACTACTCAGTGCTTGGTTTTATAGACCCGAATATTTCAATTGCAGTCATTAAAGACGAAAAAATCGTCCGCAAAATTAAAATGGAACTGCCGGAAAAGGTAGAGAACGTAATTCACTGCAAAAATCCGCGCTGTATCACGGTTACAGAAAATTACGTTCCGCCGGTTTTTAAGCTTGTAAACAAAGAAAAGTCTCAATATGCCTGCGAATACTGCGATGCATTATATTCAGCAGGCTCTATCGACTGAAATTTTCTTTTTATTTCTCGATTGTAATTGACTGGTCAGCGGTAAAAGATTTGCCTGGTTCCAGAGTGATGAGGGCAGCTTTTTCTTCCCATTCATGCTCTGTGTTTTCGGCATCGGCAGTTCCGTACCAAGGCTCGATACAGTTAAAGCCGTTGCCTTCAACTCCGGCTGCTCCGTTTCCGCCCTGCCATACCATTAAATATGGATAGCCTGCACAGTTTACTTTTACGAGAGAGCCGTCTTTTTTGTTACGCAGTCCAACCCAGTTTGATTTGAATGCTGTAAAGAAGTGTCCGTTTCCAAAGCCTTCTGCGTTAATCGGAATAATTCCAGGATTTTTTTCGCCGTAAGCTTTTGTACAAGGGGCAGTTCCTTCTTCGTCAACAGCAAGCTGAGCCTGGTCGTTTAAAAGAACTGTTGTAAGAGGCTCTTTCTGCTCGAATTCATACTGATAGTCAGCATTTGTTGTGCCTTCAGGGTCTGTGTTGCGCGGGCAGCAGAATGCAGTGTGGCTTCCGAGTGAGAAAAGCATTGGTGTTGAATCTGTGTTTGTTACGGTTGTCGTAAAGATTAAGCCGTTTTCTTTGAGCTCGTAGTGAGTTTTAAGGCTGAATTTCCATGGAAATTTGTCTGCAGTTTCAGAGTTTTCTGTAAGCTCGAAAGTTGCGCTGGTCTCTGACTGGTCAACAATTTTGTGTTCCATGTCGCGGCTCATTCCGTTGTTAACAAGGTGATATTCCTTTTCGCCGTAAGTGTAGAATCCGTCTTTAATGCGGCCTACATTCGGGAAAAGAACAGGTGCGTGGAATTTCCATACACTTTCAGGGCCTTCAAATACATATTTAGTGCCGTCTTTAACGCTTCGGAAAGAATTGATTTCTGCTCCATGCGTGCTCAAAACTACTTCGTAGTTATTGTTTTTAAGTGTGATATTCATGCAAATAATGTAGCATAATTGAAATAAAGTTGCGAGATAGGATAAAATCATCTATATAATTTTCCGGAGATTTACATGTTCAACCGAAAAGAATACAAAAAAAATGCACTCAATCAGCTGAAAAACTCATGGGTTGATGCCGTACTTCTTTCAGCAATTCTGCTTGTAATTTCAACATTTTCTCTTTGCGGCGGACTTATAGTTTTTTCAGCTGTTTCTGGAATAATCAGTATTGCAATAACCGGCGTTTTTATTAACAGGCTTTCAACCGGCGAAACTATTTCATTCAATTCTTTTTTAGATTCACTTGCAAAACGCTGGAAACCGGCTCTT